>CALKVW010000108.1 GCA_938004785.1 uncultured Polyangiaceae bacterium | reverse complement strand
TCGAGGTTGGAGCGATCGAGCCGCCGTGTCACCCCGGCGTCGCTGAGCGGTCACGGCGTGAGCCTAACCGCCAGGGCGCCGCGTGCGGGGATGAAATCCCGGATCACGCGGGTTAGACTCCACCACCCGGCATGAGCTCGAGCCCCTTCGTCAGCCCGAACGAGCTGCGTGGCTGTCCGACAGCCGTGGCAGTGCAGCTCGAGTCGCTCGCAGCGCTCCGGAGCGGTTGGTACGACGCCTCGAGCAGGGCCTTCGGCGCCGACGAGCTGCGCTGGCTGTCCGAGCTTCTGTCACGGCTGCTCCGCGCCTTCGAGCTGCCCAGGCCCTACCTGTATCCCTCGCCCGAAGGGATCGTCGTCGGCGAGTGGGCTGGCCCATCGTGGGAGCTCGCGGTGAGCTTCGACCTCGAGCGCCGGTCCGCCACGGCGCTTGGCGTGCGCGTCGACGCCGACCAGCACGAGGAGCTTCGGGTCGAGCTCCGCGAGCCTCGGGCGGAGAGCCAGCTCGGCGGCTTCCTCGCAGCACACCTCTCCGCAGCGGCACACTCCTCTCCCTCGACACCCGGGGCGCCACCGGGCTGAACCGGTCCTGGAGCGCCGCATCGCGGGCGAGCGGTGCTACCCTCATCGGCATGAAGGCCGTCGTCGATGTCGCCAAGGATCTCGCTCGTGCACACCGCGCCGAGGACCCGGACACGCGTTTGATCTTCCTCGCGGAGAACGACGCGGAGGTGCGGCTGGTCGAGGTCACGGGCTCGATCGCCACGACCGGTGAAGTGCTGCCGTTCCACTTCTTGGCCAGACCGGATCAAGACGTGCCGTACCCTTCGGCGGTCATCCTGCTCAGCGAAGAGGACTGGAGGCTGGTCGAGGCCGGCGAGCTCGCGCTGCCCGAGGGTTGGGGCCCGCCCGAGGCGCTGAAGAAGATCGCCTGAGGCCCGGTTTCGATGGCGAGCCAACGCGAATGGGCCGAGGGGTACTTGGAGCAAGCGCGCGCCGACCTCGCCGCGGCTCGCGTGCTCGGCGGTCGTGAGCCTTCGGCGTTCGCGATGCTCATGCAGATGTTCTTCGAGAAGCTCGCGAAGGCGGCCTTGCTTCGCAAGGGCTCCATCGACATCGCGTGGGCCAGGTCGAACCATCGCGCGGCGGGCCGCATGGTCGAGGCCATGCGGCGGCAACGTACGCTACTCTCGCCGCTGGGTGGGACTACGGTCTGGGAGGACGCACTCCGCGTCGTGGAGGCGCTCGAGAATGCGCATCCGAGCGTCGCCACGGACGGTCCGCACCTCGAGTATCCCTGGGCAAACACGGACGGCAGAGTCTCCTGGCCGGCAAAGGATCTCAGCATTGCCCAGCGCCTCGCGAACCCCAAGAGCAACCTCGCCCCGCGAGTCCTTTCGTTCGCGAGCCAGCTCTCAGACAAGTTCGACCAGATCTTCCCCTGACCACGGCCGCGAGCATGCCAGGCGCTGCTGCTCGACCGCGCCGCCCCGGGAGCGTGAGCTCACGCCGCCCTCTCACCGAGCTTGCGAACGTCGATCTGGCCAGTGACGGCCGCCGAGATGAGCGCGCTGCGGCGCTCCTGCAAGAGCTCGATGGCGCGCTGCGCTTCGGTGAGCAGGGCGTCGATGCCAGCGGTCTCGCGCTCGAGGTGTACGACGATGGCGCGTTGTTCGGGGAGGGGCGGCAGGGCGACGCGTTGGGCCGAGATCTGTGACTCGTTGATCGATGGAACTGCGCCTGGATTGACGATGACGTTCAGGTCGAGGAGTGGCAGGAGAAGTAACGCAAACGCGCGCTCGGCGCTGGGCTCCAGACTCATCCCCATCATGTTGTTGTCGATGCACGCCGGCCGGCCGAGCCACCGATACCGCTGCAGCAGAAGCGCGGCGCCGACCTTCGCGAAGACAATCGTGCCCGCGCCGAACACCCGCGCTCGCAGTGTCTGCGCGGTCTGCTCGGAGACGGTGTGTGCGCAGTCGCGCAGCGCACCGTCCGCGGCGGCACGACTGAGGTCTCCCACCTTGAAGAACGGGATGTTGTGCTCGGTCTGTCCCTGGTGCTCATCGGGGAAGCCTGCTCCCGACTTGCACGTCGCGATGTAGCCCAGCTTCTTCAGCTCCCAATGCGCCGGCACCTCTCCGAGCCACTCGATGCCGGAGTCCTTCATCGGCGCCTTGGGGTTCAGTCCCTTGGTCACCGCGTGCGAGATGACCGCCTGGCGCTTCTCCCTGAGCAGCTCGATCAGGCGCTCCTGCTCCGCCACGAGCGCGTCGATCTTGCCCGTCTCGCGATCGAGGAAGGCCGCGATGACGGCCTGCTCTGGGAGGGGTGGGAGGGGGAGCTCGAGGTTGTCGATGTCGTACTGACCCAGGCCTACCCGAGTCAGACCGTTGGCGCGTACAGCCACGCTCGCCTTGACGAACGCTGAGTCGAAAAGCCGCTTGATGTACGCCCCATCTGCCCCGGGCCGCGGCCGCACCATCGTGAGGTGGTAGCCGCAGACGACCCCAGGCAGGTCGTCTGGGACGAAAGCGGCGATCGCGATGTCGTCGGCCGTCTCGGAATCCTTCGTGATGATCGTGTCCCCCGCACGCAGCGTGAACTTCGCGATCTGATCACTCGTCGCCGTCGCCTGCATGAAGTCCATGCCCGCCACGATCCGATCGTTCTTGTAGACGTCGGTGTAGTTGCAGAGAACGACGGGCTCCTCCCCCGCGACGGACTTCTTGTCGACATTGCTAGGGAACGCGACAGCCGCGCGCTTCAACCGAACCACCTCCCACCCCTCCGGCACCTCGCCGAGCCATTCGACGCCGCTCGGCTTGT
>CALKVW010000107.1 GCA_938004785.1 uncultured Polyangiaceae bacterium | reverse complement strand
ACCGAGCTGGGCTGGAAGTAGCTCGGCACGACCGAGCTGGGCTGGAAGTAGCTCGGCACGACCGAGCTGGGCTGGAAGTAGCTCGCTCAGACCTGGAGCAGCTCGAGCAAGCGGTCGAGCTCGTCGAGCGAGCCGTAGTGGATCGCGAGCTCGCCCACGCCCGCCTTGTCGCGCACCTCGACGCGCGTGCCGAGCCTGCGCGCCAGACGCGCCTCGAGATCGCGAACGCTCGCGCTCTTCTCCTTCGCCGCCTTCGGGTCGCTCGCGCCCTTGCCGCTCGCGCGACGCTTGGCCGTGCGCACCAGTGCTTCGACTTGACGCACCGGTAGCCGTCCTCGCACCGTCTTCTCGGCGAGGTCCTTCAGGGTCTTCTCGTCGGGGGCGCCGAGCAGGGCGCGCGCGTGACCTTCGGAGAGCTCCCGCGAGATGACCAGCGCGCGCACCTCCTGCGGCAGCCGCAGCAGCCGGAGCGCGTTGGTGATCGTGGAGCGATCCTTGCCGAGCCGCTCGGCGAGCGAGTCGTGGCTGTAGCCGTGCTCGTCGATGAGGCGCTGGTAGGCCTCGGAGACCTCGATGGGATCGAGGTCGGCGCGCAAGAGGTTCTCCACCAGCGCGAGCTCGAAGGCCGCCGCCGGCGAGACGTCCTTCACGACGACCAGCACCTCGCGCAGGCCAGCGCGCTGCGCAGCCCGCCAGCGCCGCTCGCCCGCGATGATCTCGAACTTGTCCTCGTGCACCATGCCCGAGGCCGCCGGCAGGCGCCTCACGACGATGGGCTCGATGATCCCGTGCAGCCGGATCGAAGCCTCGAGCTCCGCGAGCTCTTGCTCGTCGAAGTGCTGACGAGGCTGACCCGGCTGGCGCACGAGGCGCTCCACCGGGCAGACGAAGACGCTGCCCTCTGCGTAGCCCGGCCCGGCCGGCTCGGCGCCGGCAGGGCGCGGCGCGGGTGCCGCCGGAAGCAGCGCGTCGAGCCCGCGGCCCAAGCCTCGCCGCTTCTCGACGCTCATCGCGCGGGCTCCGAGGCCGCCGAGGCCGATCCGGGGGCGCTCGCGGCGGCGCTCGGCTGCTTCGCCTGCGCCTCGGCGGCGAGGCGGTCGAGCAGCTCGCGCGCGAGCCCGAGATAGGCCTGCGCGCCGCGCGACTGGGCGTCGTAGAGCAGCGCGGGCAGGCCGTGCGACGGCGCCTCGCTCAGGCGCACGTTGCGTGGCACCACGGTGTCGAAGACGGAGAAGTGCTTCTTCACCTCGTCGGCTACTTGGTGGGTCAACGAGTTGCGCCCGTCGAACATCGTGAGCAGCACGCCCTCTACGCCGAGCTCGGGGTTGGTCGCCGCGCGGATGCGGTCGATCGTGGCCATGAGGTGCGTGAGCCCCTCGAGCGCGTAGTACTCGCACTGCAGCGGTACGAGCACCCGATCCGCCGCCGATAGCGCGTTGACCGTGAGCAGACCGAGCGAGGGTGGGCAGTCGACGACGATGAACTCGTAGCGCGCGAGGGCAGGGTGCTCGAGCGCCTTCTTCAGCCGCACGAGCCGGTCGGGCTCGTCCACGAGCTCGATCTCCGCGGCCACGAGGTCCTGCGTCGCGGGCACCACGTCGAGCAGGCGGATCGGCGTCGGCCTCGCCACGTCGGCGATGGTCTTCTCGCCGAGCAGTACGTCGTAGGTCGAGAGCGTGGCGTCGCCCTGCCGGATGCCGACGCCGCTCGAGGCGTTTCCCTGCGGATCGCAGTCGATGAGCAAGCTCGGGCGCTCGGCGGCGGCGAGGCTCGCGGCGAGGTTCACGCTGGTGGTCGTCTTTCCGACTCCACCCTTCTGGTTCGCGATGGCGAGGACGAGAGGGGGCACGGTGGGCCTTGGGAGCGCGCTCGAGCGCGTTCGAGCGTCGGGCACTACCACGGCGCCGATCGAGACGTCGACCCCGAAGGACTTCTCGAAGTGCGCGCACCGCGCTGCATGAACTTGGCCCCCGGACAAGAGCTATCTACATTCGGCGACATGTCGCTCAATGTAGGTGTAAGTCGGAGCCGTCGGGACGCACGCCGTTCAGGCCTCCGCGACCGTCTGGCCCAGGCGCTCAGGGGCGGTGTGCCCGCCTCGAGCGAGCGCGTCCTGGGCCGTGGCTTCTGGACCGAGCGACCGGAGGCGGGGGCCCAGGCCCCCGTCGCCCAGCTCTTTCCGGCCCCCAGCCGCTGAGCCTGCGCCAGTCGGGCCTCCGGGCACCGAGCCGGCGCTGCTTCTTCCCCGCTTCCTTCTCTCGCTTCGCCTTCGTCGTCACCGCGTGCGCCCCGCACGCGCTCGTCCCGTCTCCACGGCGCAGCCGGCTCCGGCTCGGCGTCGCCGTCGAGGCTCGCTCGCCCCCTTATCGCCCCCCCCAAGAGGTACGCATGGTTCTCAAGTCTTTCCGGAGCTTCGACGAGTTCGAGCGTGAGGTCCTCAGGCCCGGTACGCGCATCGGTCTGACGGTGGAGGATCTGGTCGACGACTCCGCGTTCGACGCCGAGGTCGAGATCGACAGCGACGATCCCTTCAGCGAGATGTCCGACGACTACTGAGCCACTTCGAGCGCCTGCGTGCCTCCGAGCGAGGCACGCCGACACGGCCCAGCCGGGAGCTCACCCAAGCGTGAGCACGAGCGCCTCGCGCGGCGCTTCGTCCTGACCGGCGGCAGCGTGCTCTCTTCCCGGGGAGCCTCGGGCCCCGCTGGACGCCTCTCCAGCGGGGCCCAACTTTTTTTCCGTTGCCCGCCCGCCGGGGCGGTGGCAATCCCGCGCGCCCCCATGATGCAAGTCAGCGTCGAGAAGCTCTCCCCCGTCGTCGTCGAGTTCTCGGTCGAAGTTCCGGCCGACCGCGTGAAGACGGAGGTCGAGAAGGCCTATTCCCAGCTCCAGCGCACCGCGCACATCAAGGGCTACCGCCCCGGAAAGGTGCCGCGCCCCGTGCTGCAGCACCTCTTCGCGCCGCGCGTGCACGCCGACGTCGCCCAGCGCCTCGTCGACGAGACGCTCAACGTCGCGCTCGCCGAGAAGGCCGTGCAGCCGCTCAGCAAGCCCGCGATCGCGCCGACGGAGCTCACGCCGCAGAACCCCTTCACCTACAAGGCTCGCTTCGAGGTGCGCCCCGAGGTCGAGTCGGTGAAGTGGGAGGGCCTCGAGGTGAAGCGCCCCAAGGCGGCGATCGACGAGGCCGCCATCACCGCCGAGATCGAGCGGCTCCGTCGCGAGCACTCGACCCTGCAGGCCCCCGAGCCCGCGCGCGCCGCGAAGTCGGGCGACGTGGTGCAGCTCTCCTTCAGGCTCGAGGTCGGCGGCAAGCCGCACGCCTCGGGCGAGCAGAGCATCGAGACCGAGCTCGGCTCGGGCGAGACGATGAAGGAGATCGAGGAGGCCATCCTCGGTGCGAGCGTCGACGACGAGCGCACGGTCGACATCGACTTCCCCGCGAACCACCCGGCGGCCGACCTGCGCGGCAAGAAGGGCAGCTTCAAGATCGTCGTGAAGGGCATCCAGGAGCGCGTGCTGCCCGCGATCGACGACGAGTTCGCGAAGGACTGCGGCGACTACGCCGACCTCGCGGCGCTTCAGGGCAAGATCCGCGGCGATCTCGAGAAGGCCGCCAAGCAGCGCCAGGACGAGGCGCTCGCCGAGCAGCTCGTCGTCGAGCTCTGCAAGGCGAACCCCATCCCGGTGCCGCCCTCGCTCGTCGAACAGCAGGCCCAGGTCACCGAGCGCGAGCTCATGCAGAGCCTGCGCCGCGCGGGTGTGCAGGCCACGCCCGAGATGCGCGCGCGCGTGCGCGCCGACGCCGAGGTGAAGGTGCGCGCCGGCCTGCTCATGGCCGAGATCGCCAAGGTGAAGGAGATCAAGATCGAGGAGGCGGATCTCGAGAAGGGCTACGCCGAGCTCTCCGAGCAGACGGGCAAGAACGTCGCGAAGATCAAGGCCGAGTACCGGGATCCGCGCAAGCGCGAGATGCTGGTCGCCATGATCCTCGAAGACAAGATCCTCGACATGCTCGAGGGCGCAGCGACCATCACCGAAGAAGGCTGACAGAGCTTCCTCTGGATTGCTTCCTCTGGATTCGACCGAGCGGGGCGGAGGCGGTATAAGCCTCGCCCCGCTCGTCTTTCGAGCCGAGCCCGCGACGATTGACCACGAGAGGACCCCGATGAGCCGACACATCGAGACGCGCAGCCAGGCGATGCAGTTCCTCGAGCAGAACCACGACCGGCTCGAGCAGGAGCGCGCCCACTACATCATCCCCTCGGTCACCGAGGTCACGCACCGCGGCGAGCGCGAGTGGCACATCTTCAGCCGCCTCTTGAAGGACCGCATCGTCTTCCTGGGCACCGAGGTCGACGACTTCGTCGCCAACGCCGTCATCGCGCAGCTGCTCTTCCTCGAGAGCGAGGACCCGGAGAAAGACGTGCAGATGTACGTCAACAGCCCGGGTGGCATCGTCACGAGCGGCCTCGCGATGTACGACACCATGCAGTACGTGCGCTGCCCGGTGTCCACGATGTGCATCGGTCAGGCGGCCAGCATGGGGGCGATCCTGCTGGCGGCGGGCGAGAAGGGCAAACGCTACACCTTGCCGAACTCGCGGGTGATGATCCACCAGCCGCTCGGCGGCGCGCGTGGGCAGGCGACCGACATCGAGATCCAGGCCCGCGAGATCAAGCGCACCAAGGATCTGCTCATCGACATGCTCGTCGAGGCCACCGGTCAGCCGAAGGACAAGCTGGCCGCCGACATCGAGCGCGACTTCTTCCTCACGGCGAAGGAGGCCAAGGAGTACGGCCTCGTCGACGAGGTCATCCCGCGCCGCGACAAGTCCGCGAAGGCGAAGGACAAGTAGCGAGGTCGACGAGCGCGCGAGGCCCGTCCGCGCCGCTCGTGATCGGCTCACTCATCGCAGAGCGGAGCACGGCCCGGTCGAGGTCGCGAGCTTGCGAGCGCGCGACCCGGGGTCTATGCTGCGCGACGATTTCCCGTATTTCCCGAGGCGCTCGTCGTCGATTTCGAGGTGGATGTGGAGCGTAGGCGCGACGATCACGGCAGCGGAAACCTGAGCTGCTCCTTCTGTGGCAAGTCCCAGAAGGAGGTGAAGAAGCTCATTGCCGGGCCCACGGTGTACATCTGCGACGAGTGCATCGAGCTCTGCAACGACATCATCGCCGAGGAGGTCGAGAAGGAGGAGCCGCAGGCGGGCGCCACGCCCGTCCCGAAGCCCTCGGAGATCAAGGCGATCCTCGACGACTACGTCGTCGGGCAAGACCGAGCGAAGAAGGTGCTCTCGGTCGCGGTGCACAACCACTACAAGCGCATCGACAGCAAGTCGGGGCCGAACGACGTCGAGCTGTCGAAGTCGAACATCTTGCTCATCGGGCCGACCGGCACCGGCAAGACGCTGCTCGCGCAGACGCTCGCGAAGATCATCAACGTGCCCTTCGCGATCGCCGACGCGACCACGCTCACCGAAGCGGGCTACGTCGGCGAGGACGTCGAGAACATCATCGTCCAGCTCCTGCAGAACGCCGACCACGACGTCGAGCGTGCGCAGCGCGGCATCGTCTACATCGACGAGATCGACAAGATCAGCCGCAAGAGCGACAACCCCAGCATCACGCGCGACGTCTCGGGCGAGGGCGTGCAGCAGGCCCTGCTCAAGATCATCGAGGGCACGATCGCCAACGTGCCGCCCAAGGGTGGGCGCAAGCACCCGCAGCAGGAGTTCCTCCAGGTCGACACGACCAACATCCTGTTCATCTGCGGCGGCGCCTTCGTCGGCCTCGACCAGATCATCCAGCGCCGCGTGGGCAAGAGCGCGATCGGCTTCGGCGCCGAGGTGCGTTCGAAGAAGGAGATGAAGCTCGGAGAGCTGCTCGGTCAGGTGCAGCCGGAGGATCTCCTGAAGTTCGGGCTCATCCCGGAGTTCATCGGTCGCCTGCCGCTCGCCGCGACGCTGCACGAGCTCACCGAAGACGCGCTCGTCGACATCCTCACCAAGCCCAAGAACAGCCTCGTCAAGCAGTACACCCGCCTCTTCGACATGGACGGCGTGAAGCTGAAGTTCACCAAGGGCGCGCTCACGGCCGTCGCCAAGCAGGCGCTCGAGCGTCACTCGGGAGCCCGCGGTCTACGCGCGATCCTCGAGAACGCGATGCTCGACGTGATGTACGACATCCCCTCGCGCACGGGCGTCAAGGAGGTCGTGGTGAACGAAGAGGTGATCGCCCGAGGCGAGCCCCCGCTCGTGGTCTACGGCAAAGAGAAAGAGGCCGAGCTCGCCTGAGCTCGGTCGTCCCCCGGTGGCGGCTTCGTCGCCGGTGGAGTCCCCCACGACATGGAGGCGCGGGCGGTGGCATGCATGCACCGCCTCGCGCCGAGGTGAGCGATGTTCTTCAAGAACGATGGGCAACGAGCCAAGGTGGGGGAGAAGGTCGCGCCGCTCGTGCCGCTGCGCGACATCGTCGTGTTCCCGCACATGGTCTCGCAGCTCTTCGTGGGCCGCGAGAAGTCGATCGCCGCGCTCGACGAGGCGATGACTCACAGCCGCGGCGCGAAGGAGATCTTCCTCGCCGCGCAGAAGCACGCGAAGACCAACGAGCCCGGCGCCGAGGACATCTTCGAGGTCGGCGCGGTCGGCGTGATCATGCAGCTGCTCCGCTTGCCCGACGGCACCGTGCGCGTGACCGTCGAGGGCCGGAGGCGCGCGCGCATCCAGCGCTACACCTCGGTCGACCCCTTCTTCGCGGTGGAGTGGGAGGAGATCCCCGAGATCATCCAGCGCGACCCCCACGGCGGCCTCTCGGTCGAGACGCTCGCGCTCATGCGCAGCGTGCAGGCGACCTTCGAGACCTACGTGAAGCTCAACAAGAAGATCCAGCCCGAGGTCGTCGTCGGCGTGCAGGCCATCGACGACCCGGCCAGGCTCGGCGACACGGTCGTGGCCAACCTGCCGACCATCAAGCTCGCCGACCGGCAGGCCCTGCTCGAAGACGCCGACGCACGCGCGAGGCTCGAGAAGCTCGTCGAGCTCATGCAGTCGGAGATCGAGATCCTCCAGGTGGAGAAGAAGATCCGCTCTCGCGTCAAGAAGCAGATGGAGCGTACTCAGAAGGAGTACTACCTGAACGAGCAGATGCAGGCCATCCAGAAGGAGCTGGGTGGAGGCGAGCGCGACGAGCTCAAGAGCGAGCTCGGTGAGATCGAGACGGCCCTCAAGAACAAGAAGATGAGCGAGGAGGCCGTCCTCAAGGTGAAGAAGGAGCTGAAGAAGCTCAAGATGATGCACCCCACGAGCGCCGAGGCGACCGTGGTGCGCAACTACATCGACTGGATCCTCGAGCTGCCCTGGTACGAGCGCACCGAGGAGCGCTTCGATCTCGCGCACGCCGAGCAGATCCTCGACGAGGACCACTACGGCCTGAAGAAGATCAAGGAGCGCATCCTCGAGTACTTGGCGGTGCAAGCGCTCACCAAGAAGCTCCGCGGCCCCGTGCTCTGCTTCGTGGGCCCGCCCGGCGTGGGCAAGACGAGCCTCGGCAAGAGCATCGCGCGCGCGACGGGCCGCAAGTTCGTGCGCCTCGCGCTCGGCGGCGTGCGCGACGAAGCGGAGATCCGCGGTCACCGCCGCACGTACATCGGCGCGCTCCCTGGCAAGATCGTCCAGAGCCTGAAGAAGGCCGGGAGCGGCAACCCGGTGTTCTTGCTCGACGAGGTCGACAAGATGTCGAGCGACTTTCGCGGCGATCCGGCCGCGGCGCTGCTCGAGGTGCTCGACCCGGAGCAGAACCACAGCTTCAACGATCACTACCTCGATCTCGACTACGATCTGTCCGACGTGATGTTCATCACGACGGCGAACTCGCTGTCGGGCATCCCGGTGCCGCTCCAGGACCGCATGGAGATCATCCAGCTCTCGGGCTACACCGAGTTCGAGAAGCTGCACATCGCCGAGAAGTACCTCGTGCCGAGGCAGCTCGAGGAGTGCGGCCTCGCCGACGTGAAGGTCGAGTTCACCGAGGGGGCGCTGCGCACGATCGTGCACCACTACACCAAGGAGAGCGGCGTGCGCTCGCTCGAGCGGGAGATCGCGAGCGTGTGCCGCAAGGTCGCGCGTCGCGTGGTGGCAGAGGGCAAGGAGCAGGCGATCGAGATCAACGCTCGCGCCGTGCCGAAGCTGCTCGGCGTGCCGAAGTACAGCGTGGGTCGCGCCGAGGAGAAGGACGAGGTCGGTCTCGTGAACGGGCTCGCCGTTACGAGCGTGGGTGGCGATCTGCTGCCGGCCGAGGCCACGACCTACCCCGGCAAGGGCAAGGTGGTGATCACGGGCCTCGTCGAGAAGGGCATGGAGGAGAGCGGCCAGGCCGCGATGAGCTACGTGCGCACGCACCGCGAGCGCCTCGGCCTGTCGGCCGACGTGCACGACAAGATCGACGTGCACGTGCACTTCCCCGAGTTCGTGAAGAAGGACGGCCCGAGCGCCGGCGTCACCATGGTCACCGCCATCGTGAGCGCGCTCATGGGTGCGCCCGTGCGCCACGACGTCGCGATGACCGGTGAGGTCACGCTGCGCGGCAGGGTGCTCGCGATCGGCGGGCTCAAGGAGAAGCTGCTCGCGGCGCACCGCGGGCGCATCCAGACGGTGATCCTGCCCAAGGAGAACCGCAAGGACCTGCGCGACGTGCCGAGGCGTGTGCTCGCCTCGCTGCGCCTCGTGCTCGTCGAGCACGTCGACGACGTGCTGCGCGAGGCGCTGGTCGTCGATCGGGCCGACGAGCGCTTCGGTCCCGACCACGGCATCGTCGAGTACCGCGGCGGCGAGCTCGTCGAAGCGAAGGCCAAGGCGGTCGAGCCCGCGCAAGCCCCGCGCAGCGACGAAGGCGCGCCGAGCGGGCGGCCGGCAGCGGAGTAGGGGTGGCCGCGCGTCCTCGCTTGGGCTGGGCGCTCGCGGCCGTCGCGCTGGCGCTCGCCGGCGGAGCGGGAGCGCTCGCGTGGTCACGCGGGCCGCTGGTGACGACGGCGGCCGTCGAGCGGCGCGATCTCGAGCAGCGCATCGTCGCCACGGGGCGCGTGATGGCGCCTGCGCGCGTGAACGTCTCGGCGATCACGCCGGGCCTGGTCGTCGCGGTGGGCGCCGTCGAGGGGCAGCGCGTGAAGGCAGGCGATCTGCTCGTCTCGGTCGACGACGCCGAGGCGCGCGCCGCCGTCGCGCAGGCGAAGGCCGCGGTCGAGCAGGCGGCGGCCAAGGTCGAGCAGCTCCGGCGCGTGGGCTCGATCGTGGCGAGCGAGCAGCTCCTGGGCGCGCAGTCCTCGCTCGAGAGGGCGGAGAAGGAGCTCGCGCGGGCCACCGAGCTCGCGAAGTCCGGTGCCGTGCCGCAGCGCGAGCTCGACGAGGCACAGCGCGCCGTCGAGGTCGCGAGGGCGCAGCGCAACGCCGCGCGCGCGCAGCAGGTGGCGGCGGCGCCGAGCGGCGCCGACTCGCGCGTCGCGCTGAGCGGGCTCATGGTCGCCGAGGCGCAGCTCTCGGGGGCGGAGGTGCGCCTCGCGCAGACGCGCGTGCTCGCGCCACGCGCGGGTGTGATCCTCTCGCGCGAGGTGGAGGTCGGCGACGTCGTGCAGCCTGGCAAGACGCTGCTCGTGCTCGCCGCCGAGGGTGAGGTCGAGCTCGTCTTCCAGCCCGACGAGCGCAACCTCTCGTCGATCGCGCTCGGCCAGAAGGCGCGCGCCTCCGCCGACGCCTTCCCCGACCAGGTCTTCGACGCGGAGGTGTCGTTCATCGCGCCCTCGGCCGATCCCGAGCGGGGCACGATCGAGGTGCGCTTGCGGGTCCCCGAGCCGCCCTCGGTGCTGCGCCCCGACCTCACGGTGTCGATCGATCTGCTCGTGCGCGAGAAGCCCGGCGTGCTCGTCGCACCAAGCGAGGCGATCCGCGGACTCGGTACGCATGCCCCGTGGGCGCTCGTCGTCGAGGGCGACAAGCTCGTGCGCCGCGAGCTCGCCGTCGGCATCCGCGGCGACGCGAAGAGCGAGGTGAGCTCGGGCCTCGCAGAGGGAGACGAGGTCGTCGTCGCCGCTCCGATCTCGGCGGTACCGGGCAAGCGTGTGCGGAGCGAGCGGCGAGACGCGCCATGAGCTTCAGCTGGTTCGTCGCGCTGCGCTACCTGCGCACCGATATCTCTCAGACCGCGCTCGTGCTCGCGGCCGTCTCGGTGGGCGTGACGGTCATCGTCTTCTTGTCCGCGCTCATCACCGGCCTGCAGACGAGCCTCATCGACAAGACGCTCGGCTCGCAGGCGCACGTCACGCTCACGGTGCGCGAGGAGCTGCCGCGCGCGCTGGTCGAGGAGCGCGACGGGGTCGCCATCCTGAGCTCGCTGCAGAAGGGCCCTCAGCGCCTGCGCTCGATCGACGGCTGGCCGCAGCTCTTGGGCGTGGCCGAGGCGACGCCGGGGGTGATCGCGGCGTCGGCGGCCATCACCGGCGCGGGCTTCGCCGAGTACGCGACGGCCAAGCGCCCCATCATGGTGCGCGGCGTCGAGCCCGAGCGCTTCGTGCGCATCATCGATCTCGAGAAGCGCCTCGTCCGTGGACGCTTCGATCTCGCCGGCTCGAACGTCGTCATCGGCTCGAAGCTCGCGGCGGATCTCGGCGTCGGCGTGGGCGACAAGCTGCGGATCGTCACCTCGGAGGGGCGGGTCGACGTCGTGGTCGTCGCGGGCGTCTTCGAGCTCGGCAACCTCGCGGTCGACGGCACCTGGATGCTCACGACGATCCGTCAGGCGCAGTCGCTCTTCGCGCTGCCGGGCGGAGCGACCACCATCGAGCTGAAGGTCGGCGAGGTGTTCGAGGCCGAACAGGTCGCGCGTGAGGTCGAGCGGCGCACCGAGCTCTCGGCCGAGAGCTGGATGGAGAAGAACGCCGAGCTCTTGAGCGGCCTCTCGGCGCAGAGCAGCTCGAAGACGATGATCCAGTTCTTCGTGGTCGTCGCCGTCGCGCTCGGCATCGCGAGCGTGCTCATCGTCTCGGTCGTACAGAAGTCCCGCGAGATCGGCATCCTGCGCGCGGTCGGCACGCCGAGGCGGCGCGTGCTCGAGGTCTTCCTGCTGCAGGGCGGGCTGCTCGGCGCGCTCGGCTCGGTGATCGGCTGCGCCCTGGGCACGCTCTTCTCCAGGCTCTTCGAGGGCGTCGCGCTCGACCCCAGCGGCAAACCACGCTTCCCCGTGCAGGTCGACGCCCAGCTCTTGCTCGGCGCGAGCGCGATCGCGATCGGGGTGGGCCTGCTCGCCGCGCTCCTGCCGGCGCGCAGGGCCTCGCGGCTCGATCCGGCCACGGCGATCCGCAATGGCTGAGACCGACGCCGTCTTGCGCGTCGAGGCGCTCACCAAGGACTACGACGGGCGCGTGCTCACGCGGGTCCTGAAGGGCATCGATCTCGAGCTCGGCCGCGGAGAGTTCGCGGCGATGATGGGCCCCTCGGGCTCCGGCAAGAGCACGCTGCTCAACGTGATCGGCTTGCTCGATCGACCCACCACGGGGAGCGTCTACATCGAGGGCGTCGACACGACGAAGCTCGACGAGGCCGGGCTCACCGCGCTGCGCGGCCGTCGCCTGGGCTTCATCTTCCAGTTCCACCACCTCTTGCCGGCCTTCACCGCGCTCGAGAACGTGCTCATGCCCGCCTGGGGCAGCGGCCACCGCCCCACCCGCGAAGACGAACGGCGCGCCGAGGAGCTGCTCGACCGCGTGGGCCTCGCCGAGCGTCGCAACTACCGATCGACCGATCTCTCGGGCGGGCAGCAGCAGCGCGTCGCGATCGCGCGCGCGCTCGTGCACCAGCCCGCGTTGGTGCTCGCCGACGAGCCCACCGGCAACCTCGACAGCGAGTCGGCCGAGGAGGTCTTCGGCCTGATGCGTCGCTTCCACGCCGAGCTCGGCACGAGCTTCTTGATCGTGACGCACGACGAGCGCATCGCCTCGCGCTGCGATCGACGCATCGATCTGGTCGACGGTCGCATCACCAGCGACGCCCCCTCGGGCGCGCCATGAGCCCGAGCGCGGGGGCTCCGGACGCCGGGCTGCTCGAGCGGGTATGGCGCTTCGTCGAGGCGCTGCCCTCGCGCGCGCCCCGCTCCGATGGCCGAGCTCGCCCCTGGGTGCTCGGCATCTCGGGCCCGCAAGGTTCGGGTAAGTCCACCCTCGCGCGTGCGCTGGTCGCGCGCGCAGCCGAGCGGGGCCTGCGCGTGGTCGACGTGTCGATCGACGACTTCTACCTGACGAGGAGCGAACAGCTCGCGCTCGCCGCGGAGCACCCTGGGTGTCGCATCTACGAGGATCGCGGCTACCCCGGTACGCACGACGTCGCGCTCGGTGCGCGCACGATCGACGCGCTGCTCGCGCTCGGGCCGGGAGAGCGGCTCTCGCTCGTGCGCTACGACAAGTCGGCGCACGAGGGCCGCGGCGATCGCGCCGCCCGGGAGCTGTGGCCGATGATCGAGGGGCCGCTCGACGGCGTCGTGCTCGAGGGTTGGATGCTCGGCTTCGCGCCGATCTCGCAGGGCGAGCTCGAAGACGCCGCGCTCGCACCCGCGAACGAGGCGCTCGCGGCCTACGCCGCGTGGAACGAGCGCCTCGACGGGCTCGTGGTGCTCGAGGCCTCGACGCTGGAGGACGTCGTGCGCTGGCGCGTCGAGGCAGAGCGCGCGCGGCGCGCGGCCGGGCAGGGTGCGATGGACGACGAAGCGGCCGAGGACTACGTGCGCCGCTTCTTGCCGGCCTACGCCGCCTGGGTCCCGGGCCTGGTCGCGCACCCGGAGCTACGCGGGCCGAGCCTCTCGGTGCTGCTCGGCCCGGATCGCGCGCCGCTCGCCTACGGGGCGGAGCGGACGCGCTGAGCGGACTCGGGTCGAGGCGCGCCGCGCTTCAGCCTGCGTCGATGCGCTTCGCGACGAGCGCGAGGATCTCTCGCTCGCGCGCCACCGCCTCCTGGGCGATGCGCGAGGCCTCTCCGACGAGGCTCGAGGCCTGCTCGCGGTCGGCGAGCTGTGCGCAGTTGATGCGCACGTTGAGCTCCGCGCCGAGCACCGCGGAGCGCGCGCAGAGCGCGCCCACGCCTGCGTCCGAGACCGAGGCCGGGTTGCCGTGCTCCGCCATCGCCGCGATGACATCCATCGACGCGAGCGCCTGGCGCATCACCTCGAGGGGCACGAGCGCAGCCTCGAGGTTCGCGCGCTCGATCGCGGCCTTGCGTGCGGCCTTCTCCTCGGCCGTGCCCTTGTGAAGGCCGAAGGCGGCCATCACGGCGTCGAAGGCCCGCGTGTCCTCGTCGACGAGCGAGAGCAGCTTCGCGTAGCTGTGCTTGCCTTGCTCGGCCCAGTCGCTGAACTCGCGCCACCGCGCGTCCCAGCCGCGTTTGTGCGCCGAGAGGTTCGCGACCATCGCAGCGAGCGCGCCGCCGAGCGCGCCGAGCGCCGCGGCCACCGAGCCACCGCCGGGCGCGGGCGACTCGCTCGCCGTCTCCTCGACGAAGCCGCGCAGTGAGCGATCGACGAGCAGCTTCTTGCTCGCGCCGCTCTTCTTCGCGATCGCGTACTCGACGATCTTCTCCTCGGGCCGGAAGGGGTAGAGGTCGTCGAGCCCGAGCGACTTCACCGCGATCTTCAGCAGCTCGTCGTCGCTCACGCCGAGCGAGCGCTCTTGCTTCTCGAGGAAGTAGCGGCCTGCGTCGAGCATGGCCCGGAGCGGCACGAGCCCCACGAGCTCCGAGCCGGTCACGCGCACGCCACGCGCGTCGGCCTTCTTCACGACCTCGTCGAAGGCGAGGTGCAGCGGCGTGATGGAGATGTCGGTGAGGTTGAGCGAGACCTGCGCGACGCCGTACTCGTCGATGTACCAACCGATGCCCTTCACCGCATGGAGCGAGCCCGGGTCCCAGATGGGCTGTCCATCGTCGCCGAGCACCGGCTTCATCGTGGCCGGGTCGAGGCGCTGGCGGCCCTTCTCTCGCACGTCGAAGGCGATGGCGTTCGCGCGCCTCGTCGAGGTCGTGTTCAGGTTCACGTTGTAGGCGAGCAAGAAGTCGCGCGCGCCGACGGCCGTGGCGCCCGTCTGGGGCTGGAAGGCCTTCGGCCCGAAGTCGGGCACGTGACCCGCGGCGATGCGCGCCTGGAGTCCCTCGTACTCTCCGGCGCGCACCGTCGCGAGGTTCTTGCGATCGGGGTGCAGCGCGGCCTGCTCGTAGCAGTAGACCGAGAGCCCCACCTCCTCGCCGAGCCGCGCCGCGAGCCTGTGCGCGAGCGCGACCGTCTCGCCCATCGAGATCCCGCTCACCGGCACGAGCGGGCACACGTCGAGCGCGCCGAAGCGCGGGTGCTCGCCGTGGTGCTTGCGCATGTCGATGCGCTGGGCCGCGACGCGCGCCGCGCGGACCGCGGCCTCGAGCACGGGCTCGGGCGATCCGACGAAGGTCACCACGGTGCGGTTCGTCGCGCGGCCCGGGTCGACGTCGAGCAGCATCACGCCGTCGACCTCGGTGATGGCCTGCGTGATGGCGTCGATCGTGGCCTGGTCGCGGCCTTCGCTGAAGTTCGGTACGCACTCGACGAGCGGCTCGGTCATGGCCGCCGGCATAGCGCAGGCCGCGCCGCGCCGCAGGAGGCAAGCCGGACCGGCGCCGCGCCGCCGTGGGCGCCGCTCGGCGTGGCTCAGTGCCTGAAGTGTCGAGCCCCGGTGAGGATCATCGCGGCGCCTGCGCGGTCCACTGCGGCGATGACGTCCTCGTCCTTCACGCTGCCGCCCGGCTGCACGATCGCCGTGATGCCCTGGGACAGCGCGAGCTCGACGCCGTCGGGGAAGGGGAAAAATGCGTCGGACGCGAGCACCGAGCCCTTCGCCTGCTCGCCGGCCTTGCTGCAGGCGATGCGTACGCTCTCGACGCGCGACATCTGCCCGGCGCCGACGCCGACGGTGCGCCCGGGCTTCGCGAGCACGATGGCGTTCGACTTGACGTGCTTGCACACCAGCCATCCGAAGCCGAGCGCCTCGAGCTCCTCGGGCGTGGGCGCGCGCTTGCTGACCACGCGCGCCTGCCTGAGCTCGGCGCGTCCGCTGGCGTCGCGGTCCTGCGCGACCAGGCCGCCGCCGACCCGTTTGTAGACCCGCTCGTTCTGGTCGGCCGCGAGCCAGCTGCCGGTGGCGAGCAGGCGCAGGTTCTTCTTCGCACGCAGGATCTCGAGCGCCTCCTCCGAGTAGCCAGGCGCCACGACGCACTCGAGGAAGGTCTCCGCGAGCGCCCGCGCCGTCGCCGGGTCGACCTCGCGGCTGAGCGCCACGATGCCGCCGAAGGCGCTCGTCTCGTCCGCCGCCCGCGCGCTTCGATAAGCGGCCTCGAGCGTGTCGCCGAGCGCGACGCCGCAGGGGTTGGTGTGTTTGACGACGACGGCCGCCGGGCCCTCGTGCTCGCGCGCGGCCTCCCAGGCGGCGTCGACGTCGACCAGGTTGTTGAAGGAGAGCTCCTTGCCACCGGCGCCGAGCGAACGAGCCCGGGCGATGCTGCCGTCCTGGGCCGTGATCTCCCGGTAGAAGGCGCCCGACTGGTGCGGGTTCTCTCCGTAGCGCAGGCCGTACTCTCGCTCGAAGGCGAGCACGAGGTGCTTCGGCCAGGCCTCGCGAGGAGCGACGGCGTCGTCGGCAGCCTCTTCGGGGATGCCGCCGAGCCAGCCGGCGATCGCGCCGTCGTAAGCGGCGGTGCGGGCGTAGACCTTGGCGGCGAGGCGGCGCCGGGTGGCGGGCAGCGTGCCCCCGTGCTGCGCCAGCTCCTCGAGCACGAGCTCGTAGTCCGCGGGATCACACACGACGGTGACGCGCGCGTGGTTCTTCGCGGCGCTGCGCAGCATCGAGGGCCCACCGATGTCGATGTTCTCGATGAGGTGTCCCACCGTACTGGACGGATCTGAAAGGGTTTTCTCGAATGGGTAGAGGTTCACGACCACGAGGTCGATGACCTGCGCGCCGATGCGCTCGAGGTCGGTTGCGTCGACCTCGCCGCGCTGCAGGATGCCGCCGTGCACCTTGGGGTGGAGGGTCTTCACACGCCCGGCCATCACCTCGGGCGAGCCCGTGTAGGTCTCGACCCCGACCACGGGGATCCCCGCTTCTTGCAGCGCCTTCTGGGTGCCGCCGGTGGAGAGCAGCTCGACACCACGCGTGGCGAGCGCGCGGGCGAAGGGGAGCAGGCCGGTCTTGTCGGAGACGGAGAGCAGGGCGCGCGTGACCATGCCGGGTCGGTTAGCGCGTCCACCCGGCGGCCGGAAGGCTCGGACCCAGGGGCCTCCATCAGGGGTGTCGATGGCTCAGTGCAAGTGTTTGTAACAACGAATGAATTCGTCGGTCCTCGGGGCGGGTGCCCGACCAGGACGACGGACGCAAACTTGGCCCCCTCCGCCTGGCCGTGTTGAGAGCTGGGTCGAGCCGAAGGCAGCGGCTCGAGGCCCCATCGCAGGGCCAGCTTCGCGCCCCGGTGGCGCGGCGCCACCAGGAGGCAAGAGTGTCGATTCGTGAGACTTGCAGCGTGTGCCGTTCGGGCTTCGACGTTCAGTTCCGCTACCAGATGGAGGAACGCGACGGCGGCTTCAGCTTCTTCTGCTCGCAGAAGTGCCTCGAGGAGAGCCAGGTGCAAGGGCACGACGACGGCCTCGCGGCCTGCGACGCCTGCAAGACCCGCTTCCCGGTGACGCTGGCGAGCCAGGTCGTCTACCTCGGCAAGCGACGCGCCTACGCCTGCACCATGGACTGCCGCACGCAGCTGCTCGTTGAGGCCCGCGGCCTGCGCCTCGGCGATCTCGCGGGCGCCGCGCAGGTCGCGGGAGCCGGCGAGGAGCCCTCCCTCGAGATCGCCGCACCGGTCACGCAGCCCTCGACGCCGCCCGCCTCCGAGCGACGCCCGGCGCAGGCCGCCACGGTGGTCCCCGTCATGCCGCAGGCTCCCGCGCCGAAGCAGCCGGCGCCCGCGCCCGCAGCGAACGAGCTGCCGCGGGTCATCGCGATCTTCAACCACAAGGGCGGCACCGGCAAGACGACCACCGCCGTGAGCGTCGCCGCAGGCCTCGCGATGCGTGGCCACAAGGTCCTGCTCGTCGACACCGACGCGCAGGGCAACGTCTCGGTCTCGCTGGGCGCGGGCTCGGAGCGCTCGCTCTACCACGTGCTCGTGATGGGGCTGCGCGTCGAAGACGCGGTGAAGACGGTGCGCCCGGGGCTCGATCTCTTGCCCTCCAACGAGACGCTCGCCGCAGCCGAGCTCTACCTCGCCGGCCGCCAGAACCGCGACCGCGTGCTGCGCGACAGGCTCGCGAAGGCGGCGCAGGGCTACGACTACGTCGTCATCGACTGCTCGCCGAGCCTCTCGCTCATGAACCAGAACGCGCTCGTCTTCGCCGACAGCGTGCTCGTGCCGGTGGCCTGCGACTACCTCTCGCTCGTCGGCGTGCGGCAGGTGCTGAAGACGGTGAAGAACGTCAACTCGCTCCTCCACCACCCGGTGCAGATCTGGGGCGTCTTGCCGACCTTCTTCGATGCCCGCGCGAAGATCTGCCACGAGGCCGTGGGCACCCTGCGCGACCACTTCGGTGAGCGCTGCCTGAGCCCGGTGCGCGCCGCGATCAAGGTCAAGGAGGCCCCCGCGCAGGGGCAGACGATCTTCGAGTACGCCTCGGGCGCGAGCGCCGCCGAGGACTACGCGGCGGTCGTCGACAAGATCATCGCCGCGCGTGCGGCGAGCGCGGGTGCAGGCCTGCCCGCGGCGAAGAGCGCGTGAACGGTGTTCGAGGCCTTCGGGCCGACGAGGAGGACTGGGTGATGCAGAGCGAAGATCAACGATCGCGCGGCGGCTTCGATCCACTCGACCGCGAGGAGGTCGAGGGAGTGCTCTCGGGCAGCTTCTACAGTCCGTCGGCGGACCTCGCGCGGGGCCCGAGGCCGCTCGCCAAGGCCGCACCGAGCGACAGACCCAGCCATTACAAGGTCATCTGCATCTCGATGTACACCGACGACCTCGGCAAGCTCGACGAGATGGTCGACGCGCTGAAGGCGCGCGGCCTGACCAAGGCCAACCGCAGCGCGCTCATCCGCCACGCGCTCGGTCAGGTCGATCTCGACAAGGTCCCGCGCGGCCTCTGAGGCCCGCTCGGGCGCGTGGGCAGGCGCTCCGCGGTGGCTCGCTCGCTCGGCGACGAGCCCGCCTTCGCGCCGGCCTCGTCGAGCGCGCTCCAGAAGTCGTCGAGGTCGTCCCACAGCCCGGACTCCACGCGCAGCCGCTCGCCGGTCAGGGGGTGATCGAGCTCGAGCGCGTGGGCGTGCAAGGCGTGACGAGGCAGCTCGAGGCCCTCGCGATCGTCGTCGCTGAGCTCGCCGTCCGCGGCGCGCGCGTGCAGTCGGTCGTCGTCGCCGTAGAGCTTGTCGCCGACGAGAGGGTAGCCCTGCGCCGAGAGGTGCACGCGGATCTGGTGCTGCCTACCCGTCTCGAGCCCGCAGCGGACCAAGGCGTAGCGCTCTCCGGTCGCGCTGCGCTCTCGCCGGCCGAGCACCTCGCAGCTCGTCGCGCTCTCGAGCCCCGTGCCGGGCGCGGCGACGCGCATCTTCACGCGCAGGGGGTTGTCGACGTCGGGCTCGAGCGGGTCCTCGATGCGGAAGCGCTCCTCGACGGGCCAGCCGCGCACGATGGCGAGGTAGTGCTTCACCACGCGTCGCACGCCGTCGCTGCGCCCGGTCTCGGGGTCGATGCCCGCGAACTGGCGTTTCACGTGGCGGTCGGCTTCGGCGGTCTTGCTGAGCAGGAGCACGCCGCTGGTCTCGCGGTCGAGGCGGTGCGCGAGGTAGTGCCGCTCGCCGGGCCGGTCGCGCTCCAGCAGCTTCACCACCGTGGAGCGGAAGTACCGCGCCGTGGGGTGGACCGGGATCATCGGGGGTTTGGCGACCGCGATGAGCTCCCCGTCCTCGTGGAGGATGGGCAGCACGGTGTCGGTCTCCTCCTCGTCCCAGGGCGGGCGCCAGAGCAGGATGAGCTGCTCGGCCTGCACGCGGTCGCTCGTCCGCAGCCGCTGCCCGCCCGAGCCGTAGGCGCTGTTCCGCACGATCACCTGGGCCCGCGTCCGGCTCGTGCGCTTGAGCTGGGACTGCACGAAGCGGTCGAGCCGCATGCCCGCGCACTCGGGCGGCACCCGGAAGATGCTGACGACCGAGCCCTCCTCGACGTCGTGGGGGCGCTCGGGCGGGGCGTCGAGATCGCGGCTGTGGAGTCGGCTCATCGGGGGCTCGGCGCGGGCCCATCCATGCTACACGCCCGCTCGACCATGGAACTCTACTTCGTCGTCACCGAGCTGAGCCCCGTGCTGCGCGCCTCGAGCGCCGCCGACGCCGTGTTCTCGCTCACGAAGGCCCTGAAGAGCCTCGGCCACCGCGTGACGGTCGCGATGCCTCGCTACGACGCCTTCGAGCGCGCGGGCATCCTCGTCGCGCGCAGGCTCACCCCCATGAAGCTCCCGGGCGTGACGAGCCCGAAGGTGCCGAGCGAGGTCGTGCTCTTCGACGCGCGGCTCTCCTCCGGGGTCGATCTGGTGCTCTTCGACGCCAAGGGCCCCGACGGTGAGAGCCTCTACCACGGGGTCGAGGCCAAGGACCTCGAGCGCATCGACCCCGCCGACTCGCTCTCCATCTTGCGCTTCTCGACGCTGTGTCGGGCGGCCGTGGAGCACGCCCGTCAGCGCGCGATCGCGGGGCAGCCCTACGAGGTCTTGCACGCGCACGACTGGGCCACGGCGCCGACGACCTACCTCGCGCGCGACGTGGAGGAGCTCGCCGGGCTCCGCACCATGCTCACGCTCCACGATCTCTCGGGGCAGGTCGTCTTCGGGCGCGAGGCGCTCGCGGCGCTCGGCCTCGACGCGGCCCACTTCACCCCGGAGACGCTCGAGTTCTACGGCGGGGTGTCCTTCGCGAAGGCCGGGATCCTGGCCGCCGACGCGATCACCGCGCCTTCGCCTGCCTACGCCGCCGCGCTGCTCACACCCGAGGGCGGCGAGCGCCTCGACGGTGTGCTGCGCGCGCGCGCCGGTCGAGCGCGCCACCCCGAGCCCGTGCTCGGCGTCCAGCACGGCATCGACGCCTCGGTCTACAACCCGGCGATCGACTCGGCCCTCGCCACCCGCTACGACGCCGACGACTTCTCCAACAAGGGGCGCTGCAAGAGCGCGCTCCTCAAGTCGCTCGAGCTCGAGATCGCGCCCGAGCGCCCGCTCTTCGTCTACACGGGCAGGCTCGACGAGCCGGCCGTGCTCGCGATGCTCGGCGAGGCCGCGAGGTACATCCTCAAGCAAGACGGCGCGCTCGTGCTCGGCGCGCAGCCAGCGCTCACCGAGTCGGGGCTGGCCGGCGGCGGCTCGGCCGCGCTCGAGGCCCTGCGCGCGCAGCTCGCGCGCGCTCCCCAGCAGAGCAAGTTGCTCCCACGCTGCGACGAAGCCACGGCGCACAGGCTGCTCGCCGCCGCCGACTTCGTGCTCGTGCCGGCGCTGCGCGAGCCCACGGGCGTGCCCGCCGCGCGGGCGCAGCGCTACGGCGCGGTGCCGATCGCGAGCCGCACCGGCGGCCTCGTCGACGCCGTCGTCGACGCCGACGCCGCGCTGGAGTCGGGCACCGGTCTGCTCTTCGACCAGCCGACCGGCGAGGCGCTCGTCGGCGCCATCGGGCGGGCCTTCGCGGCCCACGCACATCCGCGCTTCGCGGCCCTCGTGCGCCGGGTGCTCCGGCTCGAGCTCGGCTGGGACCGGCCCGCGCGTCGCTACGCGCAGCTCTACCGCTCCCTCGCGGGGGCTTGAACCGCAGGTTTCGGTGTAGTCTCCGGGGCGATGCTTCGACCGCAGCGGCGCCACTCCCTCGCCCTCACGTTGGCGCTCGCCGGCCTGCCAGGCGCAGCCTGGGTCGCGGGCTGCGTGCTCACCGTCGACGGCCAGGGCGGCCAGGCCTGCCAGGTGTCCGACGACTGCGCTCAGGACGCCGACCCCTGCACGGTGATCGGCTGCGCCGCCAACGGTCTCTGCGAGAGCACACCGCTCCCCGATGGGCTCGCGCCGCTGCAGGCCCCAGGCGACTGCAAGCTCGTGCGCTGCGCCTCGGGCCGCGCCGAGGTCGAGCTCGCTCCTTCGGACGTCGACGACGGCAACTCGTGCACCGTCGACGCCTGCGACGCCGACGTGCCGACGCACGATTCGCTGCCCGACGGCAGCGACTGCTTCGTGAACGCCCTCGCGGGCAGCTGCCTCGCTGGCGCCTGCTCGGTGCCCTGCAACCAGGGGCAGGTCTGCGACGACGGGCTGCCCTGCACGGCGGACAGCTGCGACGAGGCGACGAAGCTCTGCGTCTTCGAGCCGATCACCGGTCCGGTCGCCGGGCTCGAGGACACGCTCGGTGACTGCCTCCGTCCCTTGTGCGCCGCCGGGCTCGAGAGCGTCGCTCCCGACGACGCGGATCTCCCCGACGACGGTAAGCCGTGCACCACCGACACCTGCGTGGCCGGGGCGCCGACCTTCACACCACTGCCCTCGGGCTCGACCGATCCGGGCTGCGTCAACGGGGTGTGCAACGCGAACGGCGACTGCGTGGGCTGCGTCGTCGCCTCGGACTGTGGGCAGCCGGCGGCCTGCGCCGTGCCGGCCTGCACCAACGAGGTCTGCGATCCCGGCTACCTGCCGCCGAGCACGAACCTCGCCGATCCCACGCCGCTCGACTGCAAACGCCTCGCTTGCACCGGCAGCGCACCGCTGCCGGTGGTCGTCGCATCTGCCGCCGACCTGCCGGTCGATGGCAACCCCTGCACGAACGACGTCTGCACGGGCGAGACACCCAGCAACCCGATCACCGTCGGCGCCGCCTGTCCCACGGGCTTCTGCAACACGCTCGGCCAGTGCGTGGCGTGCTACCTCGATACGCACTGTGGCGCCTGCGAGAGCTGCAATACGACGACCTCCACCTGCCAGCCGGTCGCCGAGGCCGCGCCGGGGCAGTGCAGCGCGGGCTCGGCCTGCTTCGGTGGGGTCTGCAAGCGCGTGCTCGGTCAGTCCTGCACGATGTCGAGCCAGTGCGGCAGCAACCAGTGTGTCGATGGTGTGTGCTGCAACGGCTTGTGCGGAGGCCCCTGCGAGGCCTGCGTCATGGCGCAGACGGGGCAGCCGAACGGGACATGCGCGCCGGTCACTCCCGCCGGCTCGCAGGGCGGCTGCACCTCGCCCCAGGTCTGCTGCGTGAACGGGAGCTGCGGCTCGGCCACCAACTCGACGTGCGTGCCCTAGGCCTAGGCTCGGCGTCGCTGGGTTCGCCGTCGCCGGGCTCGCCGTCACTGGGCTCGCCGTCACCGGGCGCGCTCACCCCGGATCGCTCGCCCCTGCGACGGGGTCCGCCGTGGTCCTGCTCGGCGCTCGCCGCGCTGCTCCTGGCCGCGCAGGCCGCCTGCGCGCGCGGCGAGCCGCCCGGCAGGCACGAGGACGATCCTCACGAGCTCAGCCTCGCGCCGCCGGTCGCGGCGCCCGAGCCGAGCACCACCTCGAGCGAAGCGGTCGATCCCGCGCGCTACGAGCCGAGCGAGGGCCACAAGCTCGCCAGCATCGCGATGCGCACCTGGATCTACGATGCGCCTCGGGATCGCTCGAACAAGCTCGGCTACCTCCGGGCGGGCGCGCTCGTCGGTCGCTCGGAGCTCTCACACGGCACGAGCGGCTGCGAGGGAGGATGGTACCGCGTGGTGCCGCGTGGCTACGCCTGCGTCGGCAAGGGCGCGAGCCTCTCGCTCGAGCACCCCATCGTGCAGGCCGCGCCGCGTGGCCCGAGGCGAGGCGAGCCTTTGCCCTACGACTACGTGATGAGCGCGAACCCGCCGCCACACCTCTACTTCAAGCTGCCGAGCGAGGCCGACCAGGAGCGCACCGAGGGCAAGGGCTACCGAGCGCGCGCGCGGGAGCGACAGGCCATGTTCGATGCGCTCACGCTCGACGCCGCGCCAGCCTTCCTGCTCGCCGGCAACAGCCTGCCGCAGCCCTACGGCAGCGAGAAGAACCTCGCCTACTCGGTGCACCGCGGGCGAGCGCGAGCGAACTCCGCCTTCGGCCTGATGGCCGTCTTCGAATGGACCGATCGTCGCTTCGGGCTCGCGACCGAGCTCGACCTCATCCCCCTCGATCGCACCAAACCAGCGAAGCAGAGCATGCTGCGCGGCGTCGAGCTGCGCGAGGGCGGGCGTCCGGCGATCGTCGTCGGCGGTGGAACGACGCTCTACAGGCGCGAGGGTGATCGGCTCGTGGCGCGCGGCTCCGCGCCTGCGCGCAGCGCGTGGGAGCTCACGGGCGCGAACGAGGGCGGCGAGCGAGGCCTGCTCGAGACGACCGAAGGTGCGTGGCTCCCCGCGCCGGGCCTCATCGTGCCGCCCCTCGAGAAGGATCGCGCGGGCTTCGCGGAGAAGGGGCGCAAGTGGATCAGCGTCTCGATCGAGAAGCAGGTGCTCGTCGCCTACGAGGGGGAGCGGCCGGTCTACGCGGCGCTCGTCTCCACGGGTCGAGGAGGCATGAGCGACCCCAAGGAGACCTTCGCGACCGTGCGCGGCACCTTCATGATCCGCGCGAAGCACGTCTCGGGCACGATGGACGGCGAGGAGAGCTCCGACGAGGCCTTCGACCTGCGTGACGTGCCCTACATCCAGTACTTCCACGAGGGCTACGCGCTCCACGCGGCCTACTGGCACGACGACTTCGGCAAGGTGCGCAGCCACGGCTGCGTGAACCTCGCGCCCGCGGACGCCGCGTGGCTCTTCGACTGGACCGACCCCGAGGTGCCGCGCGACTGGCACGGCGCGGTCAGCCCACAGGGCGGCACGCTCGTGTGGATCCACCGCTGAGGGCCCGAGCCGAGCTGGCGCACGGCGCTCTGGGCCCCAGCGCCACGCGCCGTCCAGCGATCCTGGTCAGGCCTTCAGTCGAACCACGAAGAGCCGAGCAGCTGCAGCGACACGCCAGGGTTGTCGTCGAGGAACCTGAGCAGGTCTGCCGCCTCGATGCGGTAGGCGCGCCCCGCGCTCTGCACCTCGGCGCTCGAGCCGTGCGCGCGCCCCTCGCGCAGCGCGCTGGTCTCCGCGAGCAGCGCGGCCGAGCCGAAGGGCTCTCGGCGCGCGCCGTCGCCCTCGAGGCGCACCTGCCCGGCGTCGATGAGGTACGCGGCGTCGATCGGCTCGCCGCGCGTCCACAGCCGCTCCCCCGCCTTGAGCTCGATCGGCTCGAGGAAGGTCTGCAGCTGCGTCTTCTGCGCGGAGGAGAGCTGGCGGAGCGCGCCGTTCTGCTCGAAGAGCTCCCACGATCTCGCCTCTCTCGCGCGCGCGAGGCGCATGAGGCGCGTCGGGATGTCGGTCCCGCGCAAGAGGTAGAGGAAGCCGTGCCGATCGAGCGTCCAGAGATCGACGGCAGAGCGCGCCACGACGTCGGCCGTGCGCGGCTGGCTCAAGACGAGCGCGGTCTCTCCGAAGTAATCGCCTGCGTGGTAGCTCTTCACGTAGTCCCCGTCGCGCATGACGGCGACGGTGCCGGAGACGATCACGAAGAACTCGTGGCCCTCGGCGTCCTGCGTGATGATCTTCTCCCCGGGCTCCGCGCGACGTCGCTTCGCGAGCATGAGCAGCTCCCGCGAGCGCGAGAGCGGCAGCTCACGGAAGAAATCGATGGAGCAGAACACGTTGAGCAGCTCCATCGCCTCGGCGTAGGCAGGTTTGTCGACCTGGATGCGCAGCGTGGCGTCGAGGCCTACCTCCGCCGACTTGAGCCCCAGCTCCGGAGGCACGTCCTTCTTGGCGATGTGCACCAGCCAGAGGCGCTCCTTGACCGAGTCGGGCAGGGCTGCGAGCGGGCCGAGCGGCGTGTGCAGGGGAGGGACACCCGCCTCGTGCAGCACGACCGTGTGGTGGAAGGGGAAGTCGACGAGCGCGTCGCGTCGCTCGCGCGTGAGCACGCCCTTCTCGGCGAGCGCGTCGATCGCGGCCGGGTCGTAGAGCGTGTCGCTGGAGAAGACGAGGCTCTTGCCGCCGTAGAAGACCTCGAAGCCGATCGTCGGGATCGAGTGCAGGGTGTAGAAGAAGTAGAGCTCCGCGCCGTTGATGACCGTCGCCTGGCCGATCTTCGCGGGGGTGAAGCTGAAGGTGCGCCGTAGATCTTCCTCGGCGATGTCGCTGAGCGCCGAGTACTTGCGCAGGAAGGAGCGCAGGATCGTCGGCGTGGTGTAGAGGCGCGTGCGGCCCTCCTCGAGCAGCTTCGCGAACACGCCGGAGTCGTGGTCGGCGTGGCAGTGCGTGAGCACGACGCCGTCGATGACCTTCGGCATGACGCCGTGCTCCCTGAGGTGCGGCGTCGTGTCGACCGGGGGATCGATGAGGATGCCTCGCCCGCCGATCCAGAGCAGGAAGCCCGTCGTCTTGCCGGCCGCGTCGAAGCCGTGGCTCGCGCCGAGCACCGTGATGCCGAAGTCGGGGGGCTCGAAGCTCGAGACCCTCGCCTGCGACGGCAGCAGCTTCTCGGGCAGCTCGACCAAGGCGGGGACCGTGGCGCAGAGCGTGCCGTCGACCCTGAGCTCGTAGACCGGCCCCTCGAGCGACGCTCGGTCGTGAGGCGCGGCCTCCACGCCGGCTCGCTCGCTCGGCGCGGCCTCTCTCCTGCGCAGCTCGATGCGCCCGTCGAGCGTGCAGCGCCCGCCGTCGAGCACCACGAAGTCGAGCAGGTCGTCGACGTCGCGACAGCGCCCGTCCGCGCCTCGGCGGAAGTGGTCCATCTCGCGCGCGAAGTCGGGGCGCGCGAGCGCGGGGTAGCTCGGCGCGAACTCCTCGGGGTCGGTCTCGGGCCTCGAGGCGAAGAGCGACTCGCGCATCATCGTGCGCAGGCGCGTCGCCGTGCGCTCGTCTTCCACGACGAGGCGGATGCGCCGCTTCAGGATGAAGTAGTTGTAGTACGCAGGGAACTCGATCTCGGCGAGCGAGAGCCCACGCCTGCGATCGAAGAGCTCCGGGGGGACGACGTAGATCGACGGATGCTCGAGGCCGAGCGCGATCGCGTCCTTGATCGTCTCGGGCGGAAGGCCGATCTGCACGGGCCCCGCGGGGGTCGGCACATAGGCGCCTCCTCTGGGTAGCCGGACCACCGAGCTCTCGGGCACGCGCTCATCCTACATCGCGTTCCTCGATCCGCGATCACCGATAGCTCGGGGCGTCGCGCACGGGGATTCCCCGGGGTCGGCCGCGGGGGAGCCGCGGCGCGCACCTCGCTCACTCCGCGTGCGCGGGGGCGCTGCCCCTCACGGGCACCAGCGCGCGCACGCCGAGCGCGAGCACGCCGACGCCCAGGCCCAGGACGCGAGCGCGCCCGAGGCGATGAGTGCGCCCGCGACGAGCGGGCCGGCCGTCTGGGCGGCGCTGCTCAGCGACTGGTGCACCCCGAGCGCGAGGCCACGCTCCGAGTCGCCGACCGAGGTCGTGAGCAGCGTGGTGAGGGTCGGGCGCACGACCGCGGAGCCGAGGCCGTGGATCGCCACTGCGACGAGCAGGAGCGCGAGCGAGCCCGCGACGCTCACGGCGGCCATGCCGACGACGACCATCGCCAGACCGAGCACCGAGAGCCTGGCTTCGCCGAGCTTGCGCACCACCCGGCCGATGCCGCCTTGGGCGAGCGCACCCACGAAGCCGGCGAAAGCGAAGACCCAGCCCGTCTCTTCCACGCCGAAGCCGAACCGCCGCTGGAGGAAGAGCCCGAGCCCGCTCGTGAGGACCGAGAAGCTCGCGACGTAGAAGAACAGCTCCGCGAGGCGCCCGCGCGCCGCGGCGCTGCGGAGCGCACCGCGCGAGCCTTCGGCCCGGCCGCGCTGCGCGCCTCCGGCCGCCTCCGGCTTCACGGGAGTCTTCGGGAGCAGGGCGCCCGTGAGCAACACCGAGAAGGCGCTGAGCCCGGCCGCCGCGAGCAAGGGGGCGTGGTAGCCGTGTCGCGCGGCCAAGAGGCCGCTCGCCGCCGGGCCGACGAGGAAGCCCAGCCCGAAGGCGATGCCGATGAGGGCGAAGGACTTGGTCCGGTGCTCGGGCAGCGTGACGTCGGCGATGTAGGCCTGCGCGATGCTGAGGTTGCCCGCGGTGAGCCCGTCGAGCATGCGCCCCACGAAGAGCCACTCGAGGCGGTTCGAGAGGCCCATCAGGAGCAGTCCCACGCAGGTCCCGATCTGGCTCAGCATGAGCACGGGCTTGCGACCGTGGCGATCGCTGAGCCTGCCGAGGATCGGCCCCGAGATCAGCTGACAGGCCGAGAAGCTCGCGAACAGGAGGCCCACGACCAGCGGCGAGGCGCCGTGGTGCTGCCCGAGGAAGGGCAGCAGCGGCAAGATGAGCGTGAGCGCGAGCACGTCCACCAGCACGGTGGCGAAGATCGGCACGAGCGGCTTGGCCCAGCCCGACGGCTTCGGCCCAGCGCTGCCTTCCACCTCGCCAGGGCCTGACTCGGGGCCGCGGTCGGCCCCCGAGGCGCGCGCGCTCATGCGGAGGCCTGGAGCCTCGACGTGATCAGCGCGGTGACGAGCTCGACGCCCACGCGGTTGTCACCACCCTCCGGGAGGATGACGTCGGCGCAGCGCTTCGAAGGCTCCACGAACAAGAGGTGCATCGGACGCACGGTGCGGTAGTACTGCTCGCGCACCGACTCGAAGCTTCGCCCTCGCTGCTCGAGGTCGCGACGGATCCTGCGGAAGGCGCGGATGTCGGCGTCGGTGTCGACGTAGATCTTGATGTCGAGCTCGCGCTTGAGCGCGTCGTCGGCGAAGACGAGGATGCCCTCGACGATGATGACCGCGGTGGGCTCGATCGTCCGCACCGTGCTCGCGCGCCGGTGGGTGCGGAAGTCGTAGCTCGGCACCTCGACGGCGCTCCCTGCACGCAGTGCCTCGAGGTGCTTCACCAAGAGCTCGGTCTCGAGCGCGTCGGGGTGATCGTAGTTGAGCTGGCAGCGCTCCTCGTAGGTGAGGTCGGGCCGATCGCGGTAGTACGCGTCGTGCTCGAGGATGGTCACCTGCGAGGCCGGCAGCGCGGCCGTCACGCGCTGGGCGATCGTGGTCTTGCCGGAGCCGCTGCCGCCTGCGATGCCGAGGATGAGGGGACGCATCGTGGGGCCGGCACGGTAGCACCCTGCGCTGGTCGCGGCTCTGGTATGTTCTCCGGCCTCGCATGGATTTTCAGGAGGGCGTGCTCGTCGCCGGCCGCTACCGCCTCTCCCGGCTCGTCGGGGCCGGTGGCATGGGCGAAGTCTGGGCTGGCTTCGACGAGCAGCAGCAAAGGCCCATCGCGATCAAGCGGCTCCTGCCTGCGGCGGCGAAGCACCACGAGGTCGTGGCGCGCTTCCGACGCGAGGCCTTCCTGCTCGGGCGCGTGGAGAGCCCCCACGTCGCCAAGGTCGAGGACTTCATCGACGACGAGTCCTTCGGCCTCTTGCTCATCATGGAGTTCATCGAGGGGCCGAGCCTCGCGCACGTGCTCGAGGACCGGAGCTTCTCCGTCGAGGAGGCCCTCGATCTCGGCGTCGACGTCGCGAAGGCGCTCGTCGATCTGCACGAAGCGAAGATCGTCCACCGCGATCTCAAACCCGGCAACATCATCCTGCGCCCGGCGCACGGCGACCGCTTCCAGGCCGTGATCGTCGACTTCGGCATCAGCCGCCTCATGCCGGGCGGCTCGGAGAACGAGGTCACGGGGATCACGCGCGCGAACATCGCGCTGGGCACCGTCGAGTACATGGCGCCCGAGCAGATCCTCAACTCGCGCGACGTCACGCCCGTGACCGATCTCTACGCGCTCGGCATCATCCTCTACCGCGCCGTGAAGGGTCAGCACGCCTTCGGCAACCGCCGAGGCGAGGACCTCGCCCGCGCGAAGTTGCTCGAGGAGGCGCCGGCGCTCGAGCCCGGGCGCGACGACGAGATCGCCGAGGGCCTCGTGCGCATCGTGGCGCGCGCGCTGAAGAAGCGCCCCGCGCAGCGCTACGCCTCGGCCCGGGACATGCTCGCCGAGCTCGAGGCGGTGAAGGCGCTCGCCGACGAGGTCTCGGATCTCGACGACACCACCGCCGACGGCGCGAGCACGCTCGTCGGCAGGGCCTCGCTGCCCGAGATCCAGCCCTCGTCGCCCGGCGCGCAGCCCAGACCGGCCGCGGGCGCACCGGCCGCGGCGAGCTCGTCGCCCGGCGCGGTTCGACCGAGCCCCGCGTCCGCCTCCGCGGCGGCCGTCGCACACGCAGGCGAGGCCCCCGCGCAGCAGGCGAAGGAGCCCGCCGCACCGCAGCCGGCGCCTGGCGCGCAGCGGCCGTCGATGCCGTCGATCTCCGAGGTCTCCGTTCGTGCGCCCATGCCGTCGATCTCCGAGGTGCCGGCCTCGGTGGGGCGCGCGGCCAGCGCCCGCTCGGCGGCCGCCGACGAGCCGGGCTCGCGCGGCGTCGCGCGCGGCACCGTCGCGCTCGCGGTCCTCACGGCCTTCGCCGTCGGCACCGCATTCGGCCTGGTGATCGCACCCTCCGGCCGCCCTCGGCCCGGGGCTTCGGCGGCGCCGACCGCCTCGTCGGAGCCTGCTCCCGCAGCACCCACCGCAGAATCCGCTCAGCCCAGCGCCCAGCTCGCCGCGGCACCGCCGCCGAGCGCCGAGCCCAGCCCCGACGACTTCGAGATCATCGAGGTCGTGACCGCGCCGCCCGCCACCAAACCCGCGCCCTCGGGCAAGATGCCCGAAGGCGCTTGGGTCCCGCCGAAGCCCGCGGCGACCGCCGCGCCGAAGCCCAGCGCGACCGCCGCGGGCTCAGCCTCCACCGCGTCTGCGCCGAGCTCCACCGCGTCGCCGTCCGCGCCGTCCACCGGCGCGGCGGCGCCCTCCACGGCATCTGCCACGGCCGGGTCGACCAGCGCCCCCGCGCCGACGAGCACCGGCGCGCCGCCCGCCCCGACGGGCGACTCCACCTCGCCCAAGACCTCGCCGAGCCCTGCGCCCGCCGAGCCTGCGCCGCTCACCACGGTCGCGCCTCGTCCGGTCGACACCTCGCTCTGGACTGAGTAGCGTCCCGCGCGATGGCGTGGCTCGTGGGGCTCGACGGTGTGCTGGCTGGGCGCAAGTTCCCGCTCGACGCGCCCTTCCTCGTCGGCAGAGGGCCGCTCAACCACGTCGTGCTCGACGACGCGCGCATCTCGCGTCACCACGCGAAGATCACGCCGGAGCCGACTGGCTGCGTGGTCTACGATCTCGACAGCGCCAACGGGACCTACGTGAACGACGCGCCCACGAAGCGCCACCTGCTCGCTCCGGGTGACCTGCTGCGCTTCGGGCCCTTCCGCTTCCGCTTCGAGAGCGAGGGTGAGGCCAGCTCGCGAGGGCGCGTGAGCAGCGTGCCACCCGCGCAGGAGCTCACGCGACGCGGCTTCGACGCGCCGACGAGGATCGTCGGTCAGGTCGACGCGCAGCTGCCGACCACGCTCATCGGACAGGCGAGCCTGCTCGACCTCGAGGAGGCCGATCGCAAGCTGCGCACGCTCTTCGCGTTCGTGCACGCCATCGCAGCGACGCTCGACGCGGCTGAGCTGCTCGATCGCTTCGCGCAGAGCCTGCTCGACGCCTTCCCGTCGGCCGAGCTCGCGATGGTCTACACCTTCGACGCCGAGACGAACACGATGCAGCCGCGTCGCGCGCTCTCGCGCTTCGACCCCGAGGCGCCGCTCGTACCGCTGCCGGCCGAGCTCTACCTCGAGGTCGTGCAGCGCGGAAAGGCGCTGCTCAGCGCGCCTATCTCGCTCGAGTTCGACGACGACAAGCTCGACGCGAGCGGCCTGTCGATGCACGCGCCGATGCTCTACCGCGGCCAGGTCTTGGGGGTGCTCGCCGTGAAGAGCGCGGAGCGGGCGAGCTTCGGGCAGGGTGATCTCGATCTGCTCACTGCGCTCGCGTCGCACGCGGCGCTCGCGCAACAGAACACGAAGATGTACGAGGAGTCGCTCGCGAGAGAGCGCCTCGCGCAGGATCTCGTGCTCGCGCAGCAGATCCAGAAGAGCTTTCTGCCCTCCGAGCTGCCCGACGTCGCGCCTTTCCGCTTCGTCGCGGAGTACCGCCCCGCCCACAGCGTGGGCGGCGACTTCTACGACGTGTTCTGGCAGTCGCCCGAGCGCATCGGCTTCGTCGTGGGCGACGTCTCCGGCAAGGGCGTGAGCGCAGCGCTGCTCATGGCGCGCGTCTCGAGCGATCTGCGCACGGCGATGCTCACCGAGCGTGAGCCGGCCGCGGCGCTCAGCGTGGCGAACCGCGCCGTCGTGGCGCGAGGGCAGCACGACATCTTCGTCACGGCGATCTGCGTGTCGCTCGACGTGCGCCGCCGCCGCCTCGTGCTCGCGAACGCCGGGCACATGCCGCCCTACGTGCGCCGCCTCGCCGAGGGCGACCTGCAGCGCGTCGACGAGGGCAGCTCCTCGCCGATCGGCCTCTTCGACGACGTCGTCTACGTGCAGGCCGAGCTCGAGCTCGAGCCCGGCGATACGCTCGTGCTGACGACCGACGGCGTGCACGAGGCGACGAACGAGCGCGGCGCACAGCTCGGCTTCGAGGGGCTCGAGGCCGCGCTGCGCGTCGGCTCGAGCGACCCCGACGCGCTCGTCGGCCGGGTCATGGCGGCGGTGCGCGCGCACGTCGCCGGAGGCGCCCAGTACGACGACCTCACGCTGCTCTGCTGCGGGCTGCACCGATGAACCGCGTCGAGGCGGCGTCGCCCATGCGAGCTGCCCCGCCGCGGGGCCGGGTGGTGCGAGCCCTCCGCGCGCTGCTCGTGGTGCTCGCGGTGCTCGCGTCGTCGCTGAGCTCTCCGCTTCCGCTCGCCTGGGCGGACGAGGGCGCCGAGCCGTCGGCCTCCGCCGCGCCGAGCTCGAGCGCCAAGGCGCCGCGACCGGCGACGGTCTCCAAGCCGGGCGCAGCTCCTTCGGTGGAGGCCCGCGCGCGCTCGACGCCGCGCAAGGCCTACCTCGCCTTCACCCACGCAGCTGCCGAGCGCGACTTCGCGCTCGCCGCGGAGGCGCTCGATCTGCGGCACGTGCCGGCCGGGAGGCGGGCACGCGAGGGCGCCGAGCTCGCCGCGATGCTCTCGAAGATCCTCGCGTGGCGCGTGGTGATCGATCCCGAGTCGCTGAGCGACGAGCCCGAGCCCGAGGGGCTCGGCGCCGAGGGCGTCGTGCTCGATCAGGTCGAGCTCGACGGCGCCACGCACGGCTTCTCGCTCGTACGGGTGCGCACCGCGCAGGGCTACGAGTGGCTGTTCCCGCGCGCGACCGTCGACAGCATCCGCGTCGTGTACGAGGCGAACGAGCGACGCTGGCTCGAGGAGCGCGTGCCGGAGCTGCTCCGGCGGGGCGCGCTCTTCGGTCTCGCCGCGTGGCAGTGGATCGGCCTCCTCCTGCTCGGGCTGCTCACCTACGGCGTGGGCCGCAGCGTCGGGGCGATCGGCATCGCGCTGGCCGCGAAGCCGGCCGAGGGCGTCGGCCCTCGACTCGCCGAGCTCGTGCGCTCGCTCGGCCGTCCGCTGCGGCTGGGGATCGCGATCGCGGCCTTCGTCGAGCTCACCCCCTGGCTGCTCCTGCCCGCGCGTCACGCGCGGGTCGTCGAGCTCGGCGCCCGCATCGGCTACGTCGTCGCCTTCGCGTGGATGCTCGTCGAGGTCCTGCGCGTCGGCACCGAGACCTGGGAGCGCCACCTGCCCGACGACACCGCCGGTCAGATCGCCTCGCGAGGCATCCGCACCCGCCTCACGATGATCCGGCGCATCGGCACGGCGCTGATCTCGCTCGTCGCGGCCGGCGTCGTGCTCCTCCAGTTCGACGTCGTACGCAACGTCGGCCTCTCGCTGCTGGCCTCGGCGGGCATCGCCGGCGTGCTCGTGGGCTTCGCCGCGCAGCGCACGCTCGGCGGCATCATCGCCGGCGTGCAGCTGAGCATCACCCAGCCGATCCGCATCGGCGACGTCGTGGTCTTCCGCGGCGACGTCGGCACCGTGGAGCGCATCTATTTCACCTATGTCGTGGTCCGCCTCTGGGACGAGCGTTGCCTCATCGTGCCCGCGGAGAAGGTGATGAGCGACGTCTTCGAGAACTGGACGCGCGTCGGCGCCTCGATGCTCGCGCCCGTCGAGCTCTGGGTCGATCACACCGCGCCGGTCGACCGGCTGCGCGCGAAGTTCGCCGAGCTCTGCGCGGCGAGCGAGCTCTGGGACCAGCGCCAGTGCACCGTGCTCGTCGTGGAGAACACCGATCGCGCGATGCGCCTCCGGGGGCTCGCGTCGGTGTCGATCGTGACGCGCGCCTTCGATCTGCGCTGCGAGCTACGCGAGGGCTGGGTTCGCTACCTCCAGGAGCTCGACGGCGGCGCCTACCTGCCGAAGGGGCGCATCGACCTGCCCGCCCCGAGCGCGAGCACCACGCCCGCGAAGCTCCGCGGCGAAGGCTGAACGCCGCCGCGTGGCTCCGCCTCGCCTCGAGCAGCTCGCCTCGGACGCCGACGGCCGAGCTCCACTCGGATCGGCTCAGCTCGGATCGGCCCAGCTCGGACCGGCCCAGCTCGGATCGGCCCAACTCGGATCGGCCCAACTCGGATCGGCCCAACTCGGATCGGCTCAGCTCAGCTCGGTCGAGGGCAGCAGGCCGAGCGATCGGCGCACCGCGCGCTCGATCGCGATCGCCTCGAGCGCGAAGCGCAAGGCCCCTGCTTCGTCGTCGAGCAGCTCGCGCTCCCGGCCGAGGGCGACGGACGCGTTCCGCCCGTCGGGAGCGCGCTGCGAGGGGGGGCGTGTGGCCATGACCCCTCCTGCTACTGCCGGTCGATCGCGAAGCTTCCTCGCTACCTCGCGCGAAGGCGCTCGAGCTCCCGAGGCAGGTCGTCCCAGCTGGAGAAGCGGCGGAGCGCAGCGTGCTCGGAGCGCAGCGAAGCGGCGGCGCTGCCTCCCACCCAGAGCTCCGCGCGCCTCGGGAGCTCGTCGAGCATCCACGCGAGGGTGCCGTCGAGCGCGCCTGGCTCGGTGGGGCGCGCGATGCTGAGGCCCACCGCGTCCACCTCCAGATCTCTCGCGGCGCGTACGATCTGCTCGGGCGGCGCTGCCGTGCCGAGCAGGTGGACCCGCGCGCCCTCGAGCGAGAGGTAGAGAGCCGTCATCTGGAGGCCGAGGTAGTGCTCCTCGTCGGGCAGCGACGCGAGCAGAAAGGACGGCGTCCCTCGCAGATCTTCGTAGGTCGAGAGCAGCACGCGGATCTGCGTGGTGAGCGCATCGGTCACCAGGTGCTCGTGCCGGACGTCGATCTGGCCGTCGTGCCAGAGCTCACCGACCCGCACCGAGAGCGGGTGGGCGAACTCCGTGAGGAAGGCGCGCGCCCCCAGGCTCGCGGCCGCCTGTCGGATGCTGCGGTGCACCGCGAGCAGGTCCGAGCGCCGCAGCGACTCCACGACGCCGGCGAGAGAGCTCGGGGTCCCGCCCAGGTTGATGGGTGAAGCAGCCCCGGGGCCTTCGGCCGTCTCGGCGACGACCTGCGAGAGCTCGTCTGGCGGCATGGGCACGACCTGCCCGGGCCGGTGACCGGCTGCGAGGGCGCGCACGATGAGGCCGAGCTTGTCGACGTCTTCAGGGCCGTAGGCGCGCACGCCGTTCGCGCTGCGGTGCGGCTTCGGGAAGCCGTAGCGCCGCTCCCACATGCGCAGCGTGTCGGCGGGGATGCCCGTCATGCGCGCGACGACCCGAATGCTGTACCCGGCTTTGGGTCTCGAGCCGCTCGCGGGCGTTTCCATGTTGTACAGTTTGGAGCTTGGACAATCGTTAGTCAACGCCCCGCTGCATGGATGCGCAGGACGGGATTTTACGAAATTTCGACGTTCTGGCCGCCTGCGTGTCTTAGACATTCTTGCCGTGGCTCGAGACGAAGCTCCTTCCGAGCCGGGCGAGCCCGGTGGCAGCGACCTCAGGCAAGCCAGCGTCGAGCCCCTCAGCACCCGAGGTCCGGGCGCGTCTCGCCCATGCCCACCGCCCAGCCCATGCTGTAGCGAGCGTTGAGCTCGCAGCGCGCGCAGAAGCCCTCCGCACCGCCCAGACGGTAGCGGAAGGCATCCACGCCGAAGGGTCCCGAGTAGCCGATCCGGTGGAGCAGCTCGCCCGCCTCGCAGGCCGCGCGCTCGAGCTCCGCGCGCTCCGCTCGGGCGAGCGCCGCGTCGCTGGCGCGCTCGCTCCCGAGCCAAGCGCCGCCCGCGTTCACCGATTGCACGGTGGCTCGTCCGAGCACCACGCCTCGCGTGTCGACGTAGCCGTGCAGGGCGAAGTCTGCGAGGCGCTCGACCCAGGGCTGCACCATCACGCCTCCGAGCTCGAAGGAACGCCTCGCGAAGGCGCGTGTCGCTTCGTCGAGTGTGGTGCAGGCCCGGCGCCCGCGGCCGCGGTGCGCGTGCCCACGCTTGAGCAGCCAGCGCTCGACGCCTGCGCGCGGCGCGAGCGCAGCCTCGAGCTCCGCCTCGGTCCTCACGAAACGCGAGTGAGGAAGCGTCTCGGAGAGGCGCGCCTCGAGCGCCCGGTCGTTCGCGAGTCGGAGCACCTCGAGCGGGGGCGCCACCCGGGCCACCACGCCTCTCGCTTCGAGCGCCGCGAGCGCGCGCGGTGTCGGGCACCACGCGAGCCCGGGTGAGCCGCGCTCGAAGCGACTGTTTCGCAGCACGATCTCACAGCCCGGTGGCACGAGGCTGCCGAGCTGCGTCGCGCGCTCGGGAGCTCGCTCGAGGGCCGCGAAGACGTCGTGCGCTCCGAGAGGGGCCTCGAGCTCGAGCTCGGCGTCGAGGTTCAGGAGGAAGGCGCGCAGGGGTCGGGCTCCCAGGCCTCGAGCGCGTCGAGGTAGCGTTCGTCCAGGCCGGCTTGCGCGCGTGCGCCACGCGCGAGCGGACGGCCACGCATCACCATCGGCGAGAGCGGCGCGGGCAAGGCCGCGCGGAAAGCCTCGAAGAGCTCGCGCCCCTCGAGCGGGGAGGGCGACAGCGCGCGGAACCAACGGGCCGCGAAGCGCACGTGAGGGATCTCCTCGCGCGCGATGCGCGCTTGGATCTCCGCGGCCTCGTCGTCGCCGGCTTCACGGAAGCGCTCCGCGAAGCGGCTCGCGTGGTCGAGGTTCGCGCCCTCGAAGCCGAGCCCCAAGGTGGCGAGAAAGCCGCGCATGTCCGGCACCGTCGGCACCCGCTGCCAGAACCAGTCGCGCACGGGGAAGCTCCCCAGGGCGTAGCCCCGGGCTTCGAGCAGCGCGGCGTAGAGGCGCATGTGGCGCAGCTCGTCGTGGAGGATGGCGAGCAGGCCGCGCTTCAGCGCCGTCGGAGCCTCGGGGAAGGCGCACACCGCCCAGGCCATGAGCTCGGCGGCCTGCAGCTCGTGGTGGAGGAAGGTGTGCATGAGCTTCGCGCGCGCCAGCGGTGAGCGCAGGGCGCTCGAGCCGGTGCTCTTGTGGCCGGAGTCGCTCAGCACGAAGGCCGGACCGCGGCCTGGAGCCCGGATCCTGAGCGGCGTCGGCGTGCTCGCGAAGCGCTCGGGCAGCGCTGTCGGCCTGAGCTTGTCGGCCCATTCCTCGGCGAGCACGTAGTCGTGGGCCCAGCGCTCGATGCTGTTCGGCTCGGGTAGCTCGCTGGTGGCCGTCACGGGGAGGGGGGAACTCTAGCAATGCGGGGCGCGCATGGCTTGGTAGACTGCGGGCGCGATGAGCAACGCGCGCCACACCCCGTCCCTCGAACGACGAGGAGCTCTCGCGCTCCTCGTCGTGGCTCCTTTCGTGGTCGCCTGCGGCGCCACGAGCGCTGCCCGACCCTCGACCGAGGCCTCGGCGTCGACCGACGCCACGGCGCCGACCGCGCAGGCGCCCGCGCAGCCCGCGCCCACCGAGTCCACGCCGACGAGCACGAGCGCCTCCGCGGCCGAGCCCACGCGCGCCGCTGCGGCGAAGTCGCCGGACCCTGCCGCCGATGCGGCCGCCAAACCCGCACGAGGTGCACCCGCGCAAGGCGCGGCCGAGCCGCTGCCCAGGGGTCTACGTGTGCTGGTCATCGGCGACTCCTTCGCCCAGGCGCTCGGCATGGGACTCAAAGCCACCGCCGCCGAGAGCGGGCTCGCCTTCACCTTGCAGGGCCAGCAGGCGACCTACATCCCGGAGTGGGCCGGGCCGAACAAGAACGTCGCGGGCATGCTCGTCATGCACAAGCCCGACCTCGTCGTCGTCTCGCTCGGCGGCAACGAGCTCGCGATGGTCGATCCCAGTGTGCGCGCTCCCAAGGTCGAGCGGCTCGCGCAGATCCTCGACGGCGTGCCCTGCGTGTGGGTCGCGCCGCCGCTGTGGGGCAACAAGGACAACGGCCTCTTGGCGATCCTGCGCAAGCACTCCTCGCCCTGCCGCTACTTCGACTCCAACGAGCTCACGCCGGACCTGCCGAGAGGCTCGGACAAGATCCACCCGACGACGGCCGGGCAGAAGCAGTGGGCCGATCGCCTGCTCGTGTGGCTCCGCGACGAGCGCGATCCGCAGAAGCCCCAGTTCGCGCTGCGCCCGCGCCCCGCCGGCGAGTGAAGCCTCGCGTCCGCTCGACGTGCCGACGTGTCGGTGAGCCGACGACCTGCGCGCGCACGATCGCGCGCTCGGACCACCATCGTCGTTGAGCGAAGCGCGGCGCTCTGCTACGTGCCGCACGAGCGCCACGTGTGCCCCAGGGCCGGCGAGCGCCGACGATGCCATCCCTAGACCGGGCGCCGGGCCCGGGGGAGTGAGTCAAGTTGAGCGTTCCGAGCCCGAACGACGTCGCCGCCAAGCCCGGCGTCGCTCCAGATGTGCGCCCCTCGAGTGAAGAGGCACGGTTGATCCCGCCGCCCACGCCCTCGTCCGCCGGCGGCCCCAAGCCGTGGACGGTCGACGAAGCGAAATCGCACTACCTCATCGATCGGTGGGGCGCGGGCTACTTCGACGTCGCCGCCGACGGCAAGATCGTCGTCACGCCAGGCGGCCCACGTGGGCAGCGCATCCCGATGCTCGACGTCGTCGAGTCGGCCCGGAGCGAGGGCCTCTACACGCCCGTGCTCCTGCGCTTCCAGGACATCCTGCGCCACCGCGTGAAGAAGCTGAACACGGCCTTCGAGGCGGCGATCGACGACAACAAGTACCGCGGCAAGTACCGCGGCGTCTTCCCGATCAAGGTGAACCAGCTGCGCGAGGTGGTCGAGGAGATCCTCGACGCCGGGCGCTCGAGCCACTTCGGCATCGAGGTCGGCTCCAAGCCGGAGATGTTCGCCGCGCTCTCGATCCACAGCGACAACGAGTCGCTCATCGTCTGCAACGGCTACAAGGACGACGGCTTCATCCGCACCGCCCTCATCGGGCGCAAGCTCGGCAAGAAGGTCATCCTCATCGCCGAGAAGCTCAGCGAGGTGCGCAACATCGTGCGCATCGCGAAGGAGATGCAGGTCGAGCCGATGATCGGCCTGCGCTGCCGGCTCGTGTCGAAGGGCGCCGGCAAGTGGGCGACGAGCGCCGGCGAGCACGCGAAGTTCGGCCTCACGACGAGCGAGATCCTCCAGGCGATCGACATCCTGAAGGAGGCGAACCTCGCGAGCGCCTTCAAGCTCCTGCACTTCCACATCGGCTCGCAGGTGCCCGACATCCAGATCATCAAGCGCGCGGTGCGCGAGGCCGCGCGCCACTACGCCAAGCTGCGCAAGATGGGGCAGCAGGTCGAGTACATCGACGTCGGCGGTGGCCTCGCCATCGACTACGACGGCTCCCACTCGACCTTCCACTCCTCGATGAACTACTCGCTCGAGGAGTACGCGCGCGACATCGTCTACAACGTCGCCGACATCTGCGACGAGGAGAAGGTGCCCCACCCGGATCTCATCAGCGAGTCCGGGCGCGCGATGGTCGCGCACCACAGCGTGCTCATCGTCGAGGCCTTCGGCTCGATCGAGAAGCAGCCGATGTCGAGCGCGAACATCGACGCGAGCACCGAGCACAAGCTCGTCCAGGAGATCGCCTACATCGAGGAGCAGCTGCGCCCGGACAGCCTCTCGGAGTGCTGGAACGATCTGGTCGCGGTGAAGGAGGAGGCGCAGAAGCGCTTCGAGACCGGGCTGCTCGAGCTGCCCGTCAAGGCGCGCGTCGAGGAGCTGTTCTGGGGCAACGCGCGGCGCATGCTCGCGATGGCCGAGCAAGACGAGGCGGTCGCGCTGCCCGATGGCCTCATGGATCTGAAGCCGCAGATCGCCGATCAGTTCATCTGCAACTTCTCGGTCTTCCAGTCGCTGCTCGACCACTGGGCGCTCGGCGCGCTCTTCCCGGTCGTGCCGATCCACCGCCTCGACGAGAAGCCGACGACCGAGAGCACGATCGTCGACATCACCTGCGACTCCGACGGCAAGATCAGCAAGTTCATCGATCTCGCCGACGTGCGCGACACGCTGCGCCTGCACCCCTTCGACGGCCGCCCCTACTACCTCGGCATCTTCCTCACGGGTGCCTACCAGGACATCATGGGCGACATCCACAACCTCTTCGGCCGCGTCAACGAGGTGCACGTCTTCCTCGATGACGACGAAGAGTGTGGCTACTACGTCGAGGAGACGATCGAGGGCAATACGATCCGCGAGGTGCTCGCGATGACGCAGTGGGAGACCCACGAGCTCGTCGCGCGCGTCAAATCGCAGGTCGACGCGGCGATCAAGCAAGACAAGCTCAGGCCGACCGAGGGCATGCGCCTCATCGCCGAGTACGAGCGCGGCCTGAAGGACCAGACCTACCTCACGCTGCAGGGCAAGGGCGAAGGGCCGCGGACCTGAGCGCGGAGCCTACGGCCGAGGCTGGGGCCTCGGCCGATCGGTCGCGGCCCGAGGAGTCGAGCGAGCGATGGCGAAGCACGACATCGTGCGGGTGGGTCATCCGGTCCTGAGGGCCGAGGCCGCCGACGTGAGCGAGGAGGAGCTGGGCTCCAAGCCTCTGCTCGCGCTCGTGCGCACGATGGTCGAGGCGATGCGGCGCGCGCCGGGGGTGGGGCTCGCGGCGCCCCAGCTCGGCGTGTCCAAACGGGTGATCGTGCTCGAGGACGCCGAGCGCCTGATGGCGCGCTCGAGCAAGCAGCAGCGCGAGGAGCGAGGCCGCGCGCCCTTCGCGCTGCGATGCATCGTGAACCCGAGGCTCGAGATCGTCGGCGAGGCGAGGGCGGTCTTCTTCGAGGGCTGCCTCAGCGTGCCCGGCTACAGCGCGCTGGTCGAGCGAGCGCTCGAGGTGCGCGTGGTGGGCGTCGACGAGAAGGGACAGCCGGTCGACTGGCAGGTCTCGGGCTGGCCGGCGCGCATCCTCCAGCACGAGGTCGATCACCTCGGCGGCGTGCTCTACGTCGACCGGATGATGTCGCGCAGCCTCGGCGTCAACGAGGAGATCTCCGCGCATTGGGGCGAACTCTCCATCGCCGAGGTGCGCGCGCGGCTCGGGATCGACGGCGCGTGATCGGAGAGCGCGACGGCGAAGCCGACGACGGAGTCGACGCGGCGCCCGACTCCGGCCCACGCTGGTCGAGCGCCGTCGTCGATCGGCTGCCCGACGTGCGCGACGGCCTCACGCGGCTCGAGCGCGTGATCCTGTGGCAGCTCGCCGTCACCGGGCAGGAGCGCGGCGGGCGCATGGTGCCGACGGCGATGCTCTACGGGCGCGTCGTCGAGCACGTCGACGTCGACGAGCGCGAGTTCCTCCGCACCTTGTCGCGCCTCGTCGGCAAGGGCCGCCCCGGCGAGCGCTGAGCTCGCGCCTCGAGGGCGCTCGCCCCCGCCTCGCTCAGCGCGCCTGGTCGCCGCGCCAGGCGAGGTAGAAGAAGTCGCGTGCCGCCGGCGTCTTCCAGTATTCGGTGCGGCCGAACTTCAGCTCCTTCAAGAGCGGCGAGCTCGCGACCGGCTCGCGCCCGACCTCGCCCTCGTAGAGCACGAAGCGCGTGTAGGAGTAGTTGATGTCGAGCTCGAGCGCCGTGCGCACGCCGGCGGCGAGCATCGCGTCGGCGAGGGCCTCGGCGTTCACCCAGTCGCCGATCGCGAAGTAGAGCGTCTCGCCGTCGGGCGAGATCCCGAGCGCGCTGCGCCGGATCTCCTTGTTGCCGTCTTCGGCGGCGCCCCACTTCTTCTGGCCGTACTCGCCGGCGACGTCCGGGTGTCTCTTGCCCTCGTGCACGAGGCAGGGAGGCGTCTGCCTCGCCCAGAGGAAGCTCGAGGCCTTGGGCTCGAGCTCGCGCCAAGGGCCGAGCTCGTAGCCCTGCTCGGTCTTCGCCACGACGCAGCCCTCGGCGAGGAAGGGCACGAACACGTCGGCGCCGACACGCATGCCGTTCTGGCCGTGACGGCGCTTGAAGCCGCCGTTGAAGGCCGCGACGAGCGCGTCGAGCTGCGCCTGGGGCACGAGGCCCGTCTTGCGCTCAGGCGGCACGTGCAGCGCTTCGGGCTCCTCGGTCCCGCTCACCAGCTCGAGCTCGAGCCGGCTCGGATCGATGGCCACGATCTCGACGACGACGAAGGGCTTGATGCGGTGCGGGTGGACGAGGGTGCTGGCGAGCGCCGCGTGGGGACGTCTCGCGCCGCGCGCCTCGAGCGTGCGCCACACGCCGTCGCCCGGCTTCTTGGTGCGCTCGACGGGCGGTGTGAGCGGCGGAGGAGGGAAGGGCGAGCTGCGCTTCGTCTGCGGCGCTCGAGCGGGTTGGGCGGCCGTGGTCGGGTGCGTGGTTGCTGGTGCAATCGCTGGCGTCGACGTGGCGGAGAGGTCTCTGCCGCCGCGCGCGTGCTCCGGTGCGGCCACGCCCAGCAGACCCGCCAGCGTCGAGGCGTAGGCGCGGTGGTCGACGCGCAGCTCGCGCTCCGCCCCTGCGGTGCGAGGGCGGCCGGGGGCGCGCACGAGGATCGGGACCTCGCGATCGTGACGCCACGGCGAACCGTGGTTCACGCCGTGGCCCTCCACGTAGCCGGTGTCGATGAACGAACCTTCCGAGAAGACGACGTAGAGATCGCCGCTCTCCTCCGGATGCACCGATCGGCAGACGAGCGCCTCGAGCGACTCGTCGTCGAGGCCCGGACAGCGCTCACCGAGCTTGCGCACGTCGTAGAGGCGGGCGAGGCCCGGCTCGCGCGCGAGCTCCCGCGAGACGCTCGACACCAGCTCGTCGTAGGCACGGGGCTCGAGTGCGCGAGCGGCCTCACTGAAGACCAAGTAGGGCTCGCGGAAGCCGAGCACCCAGTCTCCGGGCCCGCGCAGGCGATCGGCGACCTGCTCGGCCTTCGCCGCCAGATCGCGCTCGAGCACGCGGTGCGCTCCAGCGCAGGCCGCGCCCAGGCTCGCGCGGCGTCGAGCGTCGCAGCCTCTGGCGAGCGACTCGGGTGTGGGCGGCACGCCGTGATCCGCCGAGAGCACGAGCGCCCAGCCGTCGGCGCCCTCGGCGGCGTCGAGCGCCGCGAAGAGGCGCGCGAGCTCGGCGTCGAGCCTGCGCAGCTGATCCCACGCCTCCCAAGAGTCGACGCCGAAGACGTGGCCGACGTAGTCGTTGGCGGAGAACGAGATCGACAGCATTCTCGGCGCGGAGCGGTCTCTCGCGAGCTCGGGCAGCGAGGCGATCGCGAGGTCGACGAGGTGGGCGTCGGCGGCCGGGGTGGCGCGGTACGCCGAGCCCGGTCGCTTCGACGCCGTGACCGTGTGTGGGAAGCTCGCTCCGAGCCCCTCGAAGTCGCCCTGGCCGAGCGCGGCTCCGCGCGGGCCCGCGTGCTGCTCGAGCCAGGCCGGGTCGAGCGGCTCCCATGGCTTCGCGTAGCGTGCTCGCGCGGCCTCGGGGCTCGCGAGCGCCGCGGCCCACGAGGGCAAGCTGGGGGCGAAGGGCGTGGCCGTGCAGAAGCGCGCGCTGCTCGCGTCCCAGAAGAGGGCAGCGCTCGGCGCGCGGCCCCCACCGAAGATCGCGCCACGGTCCTTCATCGAGAGGCTGATGATGGTGGCGTCGGCGTGCTCGGCGCGCAGCCGGTCGGCGACCGTCTCGACGCGCAAGCTGCGCAGCGAGGGCCCCGTACGGTCGCTCGCACCAGCGCCACACACCAGGGTGCTCGCGCGGTCGGCGAGGAAACTGTCGGGGCGAGGGCTGCGGATCGCCTCGTTGGAGACGACGCCACTGTCGCGAGGCACGGCACCGGAGTGGAGGGCCGCATGACCTGGCGCAGTCGCGTTCGCTGCATGGCCGAAGGCGAGGGTTCCCTGGGCGGTGGCCTCGCGTCGCAGGCGCGCGAAGCCGCCCTCCGCCGGCAGGGTCGGGGCGCGCTCCTCGAACAGCCAAGCGGGCAGCTGGTCGACGACGAGGGCGACCACGAGCGGCCCCGCTGCGCTCGTCGACGACGCCGCCGTGTCGAGGGGCTCGCTCGCACCCCGTCCCGGGGTGCCGCAGCCCTGCGCGCCTGCGCAGGCGAGCAGAGCCGAAGCGAGCCCGGCGAGGAGCGGGACCGAGGGGCGGCGCGGCGCCGGTAGCTCAGGCGCGCGCGGAGGGGCCGAGCGGCGGTCGAGCCCGGGCCGTGAAACCCCCCACTGTCGAGATATCGCCATCTGCGCCCAGGATCGCAGAGCCTCGGTGCGCTCGGCAACCCGGGTGCGGCCCGAGGGCCGAGCGTCCGGGTGTCTGGTTTCCACGGCGCACCCGCGATCTTTCAATCTTGCACTGAAGGTGTCTCGTTTCGCTTCAATTTCTCGCGCGCGCCTGCGAGAGCTCCCGGAATTCGAGGGGTTGAGCTTCGGCTGTTCGGCTGGCACGGACGATGCTCTACTGGGAAGTGAAGCGCCCGTGACGGTATCCCCCCCAACCGTCGAGCGGGCGCTTCGCTTTTTGTCTGCCCATGCCGTAGGCTGAAGCGTCGCGCATGGCGAATCTTGCACCCGGCACCGTGATCGGTCGCTACGCCTTGTTCGACGCTCTGGCGTCGGGCGGCATGGCAACCGTGCACGTCGGCCGGCTGATGGGGCCGGTGGGCTTCGCGCGCACGGTCGCCATCAAACGACTGCATCCCCAGTTCTCGCGCGATCCCGAGTTCGTCGCCATGTTCCTCGATGAAGCGAGGATGTGCGCGCGCATCCGGCACCCGAACGTGGTGCCGACGGTCGACGTCGTCGCCGACGACGGCGAGCTCTTCCTCGTCATGGAGTACATCCAGGGCGAGTCGCTCTCTCACCTCGTGAAAGGGCTGCAGGCGCGTGGGGAGCGCATGCCGTGGCGCGTGGCGCTCGCCATCGTGGCTGGAGCACTGCACGGCCTGCACGCCGCGCACGAGTCGAAGGACGAGCGAGGCGTCGCGCTGGGCCTCGTGCATCGCGACGTGTCCCCGCAGAACATCCTGGTGGGCACCGACGGCATGGCGCGGGTGCTCGACTTCGGCATCGCCAAAGCCGCGGGGCGCACGCAGACGACGCGAGAGGGCGCCGTGAAGGGCAAGCTCGGCTACATGGCGCCCGAGCAGATGGCCGCAGAGGGCGTCACCCGGCAGGCCGACCTCTACGCCGCGGGCGTCGTGCTCTGGGAGCTCGTCGCAGGCAGGAGGCTCTTCGACGGCGACACCGAGACCGTCGTGCTCGCCAAGGTGCTGACGGCCCCGGTCGATCCACCGAGCAAGTACGCGCCGGACATCCCGAAGGAGCTCGACGACGTCGTCATGAAGGGCATCCAGCGGAAGGTGAGCGCGCGCTACGCGAACGCACGCGAGTTCGCCCTCGCGCTCGAGAAGCTCGGCCCGGCAGCGCTCGGCGAGGTGGCAGAGTGGCACGGTCCTGACGTCGCAGACGGTGACGTTGACGGTCGCCGCGCCGTCGCTGAGCGCGCGCCAGCAGCTGCTCTCGCTGATCGAGACGGGCACCTCGACGGGGGAGCACGACCTGCGCGCCCTCTCCGAGGGTAACGAATCGCCGCGCTCGCAGTCCGAGCTCACCATCGAGCCGGCGTTGAGCGACGAGGTGTCGGGCTCCCGAGAGGCCCCGCGAGGCGGCGCCCGCAAGCGAGCCTTCGCGATCGGTGGAGCCACCGTGCTCATCGCGCTCGGTGGACTGATGCTCTACGTCGCCTTGCGCGCCGACGCCTCCGGTGAGCCCGGGCGAGAGACGGAAGCTCGAGCGCAGCCTGCCACGCAGGCGCCCTCAGCGGCGGCGGCCGCGGTACCCGCAGCGCCCACCAACGCGCCGCTCGGCGATGCTCTCAGCGCGCAGCCGGAGGCCACGAGCTCGGCGCCCTCGGTCGAGCTCAGTGCGCAGGGCTCCGCGAGCGCGCAGGGCTCCGCGAGCGCGCAGAGCTCCGCGAGCGCCGCCAAGGCCGGAGTGACACGACTGCCCGGGCCGATGCCGACGGCGTCGACCAAGTCAGGTACAGGTAGCGCCACGAGCCCCTTCAAGGGCCTCGGCGGTAGGGAGTGATGCATCCAGTGAGGTCTCGTCGTCGCGCGCTCCGGGGCGTCGCGTGCATGGTCGGTCTCGTCGCGCTCACGAGCCCCCGGTCGGAGCTCTACGCGCAGGTGTCGCCCGAGGACCGCGCCGCCGCCGAGGTCCTGTTCAACGAAGCCATCACGCTGGTGGACGCGGGCCAGGTCGCCGACGGATGCCGCAAGTTCGAGTCGAGCCAGAAGCTCGACCCTCAGCTCGGCACGCTGCTCTATCTCGCGACCTGTCACGAACAGGAGGGGCGAACCGCGACCGCCTACGCGGAGTTCACCGAGGCCCGAAGCCAGGCCGAGCGCGCGCAGAAGGCCGAGCGTCTGCAGCAGGCGACCGCCGGCGTACAGCGCACCGAAGCGAAGCTCTCGAGGCTCAGCATCACCGTGGAGCAGCCGGCACCTGGGCTCGTCGTGCGCGTGAACGGGCGCGAGCTCAAGCTGATCGGAGAGGCGCTGCCTTTCGACGCCGGCAAGCTCGATATCGAGGCCTCCGCACCAGGTCGACAGAGCTACCAGACGAGCCTCGAGCTGCCCGCAGGGCCGGTGAGCGAGTCGCTCGTCATCCCGCCGCTCGCGCCGGTCGCGAGCGAAGGTGCTGGTGCGGGAGGTGGCTCCTCCGAGCTGCCCCTGCCGTGGATCATCGGTGGCGCGGGCGCTGGTCTCACCGTGGTCGGCCTCGTCTTCGGAGGTGTGGCGATCGCCGAGTCGAGCGCGGCCGACGAGCACTGCCGCGGCGCGCTCTGCACCCAGGAGGGGCTCGACGGGCACGCTGCGGCCAACGGCTGGGCCTGGGGCTCCAACATCGCGGTGGGGCTCGGCCTCGTGGGCATCGGCGTGGGCACCTACCTGCTGCTCAGCGACGACGACGCACAGCCTCCGGTGCAAGCGGGCGCGATCGTGTTGCCGGACGGCTCCTTCGCCGCAGGCATCGGAGGTGTGTGGTGAGGGTTTCGAGTCGCTCGTGCTTCGGTGTCCTGGTGAGCCTCGCGCTCTCGACGAGTGCGTGTCAGCTCTTCCTCGGCGGCGAGGACTACGTGCTCGACCCGGGCTCCGGAGGCTCCGGCGGCGAGGGCGGCGCGACGACGACGACGAGCGCGGGCGGCGGCGGCGCGACCACGACCACGACCACGACCACGACGAGCTCCGTGGGCGGCGGAGGTGAGGGCGGCCAGGGTGGCGGGGGCGGCTCTCCCCCGGTGGTGAGCTTCGGCACGCCCGAGGTCCTCGCCACGGGTCGAGGCGCGCTCCGCGACGTCGTCGCCGACGCCACGAAGGTCTACTACGTCGTGTCGGGCGCCGCTCCACAGGAGGGCCTCGTCGAGGCCTTGACCGTCGGCGATCTGAGCACCGCCCCGGTGCTGCCGAGCCTCACTGCGCCGCGCGGCCTCTTGCTCGACGGCGGGCAGCTCTACACCACGAGCGGCCCCACCGACGCCGCCGACACGCTCTGCCGCGTGCTGCGCGTGCCGACCACGGGAGGCGCGGCCACGACGCTGCAGTCCGATACGAGCAGCACCAACTGTTACCATGCCGTCGGCCTGGCCACGGGCTTCTCCCTCTCGAGCTGGATGCCCGACCCGCTCGGCGCCAGCCGCGCGCACATCCGCCGCGCCACGCTCAGCCCGATCGCGCCCGTCGGCGCCTCGGGCCTGTCGCATGCCGACGGCGTGGCGATCCCCGCGCTGCTGGGCGTCTCCGGGTCGGTCTATTGGGTGGATGGTGTCCAGGGCACGGTCTACCGCCGCGCACTCAACAACTCCGTGCAGCTCAACCAGTCCGCGCCCGGGTCGAGCGTCACGACGCTCGCCACGAACCAGCCCAAGGTCACCGACCTGGCCGAGCGCCTCGGCTTGCTCTACTTCGTGAGCGACGCGGGCGTCGCACGTGTCTCGACGTCGACCCCGGGGGCGACGTCGCTGACCTCGCTCGTGAACGCGCCCCGCGGCGTGAGCGTCGACGAGACGCACGTCTATTGGGCCGACACCGGCACCAACCGGGTGCGCGCCGTCCCGCTCGAGGGCGGCGCACCCGTCACCGTGTGGAGCGCGGGCACCGAGCTGCCCGTCGACACCTACTCGACGGGCGCGTTCGTCTACGGCATCACCGAGCAGGGCACCGTCGTGCGTGTGCCGAAGACCGTGGAGTGAGCGCGGGCGCCCGAGGCGCGCCGACTCGAGCGCTTCGACGCGTCGCTCCTGTGCCCCTGCTCCCTCGGTTTGACGCGACCGCGCCTCGGTGCGACACCGCGCCCGCGCGCGGCTGTGCGCGCCCTCGGAGCCTCACCCGTCATGAGCCTGGAAGTCGGTATCGTCGGTCTGCCCAACGTGGGCAAGAGCACCCTGTTCAACGCGCTCACGGCCGTGGGCGCCGAAGCGGCGAACTACCCGTTCTGCACGATCGAGCCGAACGTCGGCGTCGTGCCCGTGCCCGACCCGAACCTCGAGACCCTCGCCAAGCTCATCCACTCCGAGAAGATCATCCCCGCGCTCGTGCGGATCGTCGACATCGCGGGCATCGTGCGCGGCGCGAGCAAGGGCGAAGGGCTCGGCAACAAGTTCCTGTCCCACATCCGCGAGGTCGACGCGATCCTCCACGTGGTGCGCTGCTTCGAGAACGACGACGTGGTGCACGTCGAGGGCAGCGTCGACCCGATCCGCGACATCGACACCATCGAGACCGAGCTGTTGCTCGCCGACCTCGAGACCGTCGACGGCTCCCTCGAGCGCATCAAGAAGCAGGCGACGCACAACAAGGATCTCGCCGCGACCGCCGCGCTTCTCTCGCGCTGCAGCGACGCGCTGAAGACGGGCAAACCCGTGCGTGCGCTCGGCATCTCCGAGCCGGAGGAGCTCAAGATCCTGCGCGGCTTCGGGCTCATCACCGCGAAGAAGGTGCTCTACGTCGCCAACGTCGCCGAGAGCGATCCGCTCGGCGAGGGGCCGCTCGTCACGAAGGTGCGCGAGCGCGCGAAGGCCGAGGGCGCCGCGGTGGTGCCGGTGTGCTCGAAGCTCGAGAGCGAGCTCTCGGAGCTGCCGAAGGAGGACCAAGCCGAGATGCTCGCGAGCCTCGGCATGAAGGAGCCCGCGCTCGCGGCGCTCGCTCGCGCCGCCTACGAGCTGCTCGACATGGGCGTGTACTACACGGCGGGGCCGAAGGAGATCCGAGCGTGGCAGATCCCGCGCCACTGCACGGCGCCCAAGGCAGCGGGCGTGATCCACACCGACTTCGAGAAGGGCTTCATCCGCGCCGAGGTCTACAACGTCGATGATCTGGTGAAGCTCAAGACCGAGGCCGCGATCCGGGCGGCAGGCAAGATGCGCGTGGAGGGCAAGGCCTACGTGATGCAAGAGGGCGACGTCTGCCACTTCCTCTTCAACGTCTGAGCCGCGCGTAGGCCCGCGTGATCTCGCTCCAGAACCTCGAGAAGTCCTTCGGCGCGCGCACGCTCTTCGAGGGCGTGAGCCTGTTGCTGACCGCGGGCAAGCGCTACGGCCTCGTCGGCGCGAACGGCTCGGGCAAGAGCACGCTCCTGCGCATGCTTGCGGGCGACGAGCAGCCGAGCTCGGGCACGATCGGCATGCCCAAGGGCGTGCGCCTCGGCGTGCTGCGCCAAGACCGCTTCCTCGATGGGTCGGCCACGATCCTCGAGCTCGCGATGCAGGGCGACCAGGACGTCTACGCGCTCGTGACGGAGCAGGCGAAGTTGGTCGCCGAGGGCAGAGGAGGCGAGGCCGCCGAGCTCGAAGAGCGTCTGCGCATGCTCGACGGCTACACGCTCGAGGCGCGCGCCGGCTCCGTGCTCGAGGGCCTCGGCATCGAGACGAAGCACCACCGCATGGCGCTCGGCACGCTCTCCGGCGGCTACCAGCTGCGCGTCTTGCTCGCGCAGGTCTTGCTCGGCCGGCCCGACGTGCTCCTGCTCGACGAGCCGACCAACCACCTCGACATCATCAGCATCCGCTGGCTCGAGCGCTTCCTCTCCGCCTACGAGGGCTGCGCGATCGTCATCAGCCACGATCAGCGCTTCCTCGACAACGTCGTCACCGACGTGCTCGACGTCGACTTCGAGACGGTGACTCTCTACCCCGGCAACTACTCGCACTTCGAGCGCGAGAAGGCCGAGCGCATCGCGCAGAAGGCCGCGCAGATCGAGCGCGCCGAGGAGCAGATCGCCGACAAACGCGCCTTCGTCGAGCGATTCGGCGCGAAGGCCACCAAAGCCAAGCAGGCGCAGAGCCGCCTCAAGCAGATCGAGAAGCTCGCGGACTCGATGGAGGAGCTGCGCCCCACCTCGAGGCGCGCGCCCCACCTCGCCTTCGTGCCCTCGCGGCCGAGCGGGCGCGACGTGCTCAGCGCCGAGGGCGTCGACAAGTCTTACGGCGACAAACCCGTGCTGCGAGGCGTGAAGCTCTCGATCCGTCGAGGCGAGCGGGTCGCGATCATCGGCGCCAACGGGCTCGGAAAGTCCACGCTGGTGCGCATCCTCGCCGGCAGGCTCGAGGCCGACCACGGCAAGATCGCCTGGGGGCACGAAGCGCACGTCGGTTACTTCCCGCAGGACCACAAGGAGCTCTTCCCCGACCCCGAGCGCCGCGTGCTCGACTACCTCTGGGACTTCTGCCGCCTCGAGCCCACCACCTGGGTGCGCGGCCAGCTCGGCGCGGCGCTCTTCAGCGGCGACGACGTGCACAAACGCGTCGACGCGCTCTCCGGCGGTGAGGCCGCGCGATTGCTGTTCGCGCGCATCGCGGTCGAGAAGCCCAACGTGCTCTTGCTCGACGAGCCGACCAACCACCTCGACGTCGAGAGCATCCAGGCCCTCGCGAAGGCCGTGCAGGCCTTCGACGGCACGACGATCTTCGTCTCGCACAACCGCTGGTTCGTCTCCGAGCTCGCGACGCGCATCGTCGAGATCAAACCCGACGGGGTCGTCGACTTCCCGGGGGGCTACGAGGACCACCTCGCGCGCGAGGGCGACGACCACCTCGACGCCGAGGCCGTGCTGCGGAAGAAGCGCGCCGACGACGGCGGTCCGAAGCTCGAGCGCTCCGCGAGCGCGGTCGAGCGCGAGGAGCAGAAGCGCCGCCGCAACCGGCTGAAGCAGGCGAAGAAGCAGTGCGACGACGTGACGGCCGAGATGGACGCGACCGAAGCGAAGCTCGCAGCGATCCGCGCCGGCTGGGGCGAGGAGGGCTTCTACGAGCGCACGAGCAAGGAGCGCGTGGCCGAGCTCCAGGCGCTGGAGTCGAAGCTCGCCGCGGAGGTCGATCGCCTGCTCGAGAGCTGGGAGTCGCTCGAGCTCGAGATCGCGGAGCTCGAGTCGACGGGCGCCGGCGACTGATCCGCGCGCCCCTGTGCCTCGCGCCGAGCGCTATCGCGTCGCCGTGGGAGCTCGTGTAGGCGATGCGAGTCGTGTCGATCGCCTCCCACCGCCTCGTCGAGGTCCTCGAGTCGCTCTGCCCCACGTCGATGGCCGAGGGCTGGGACAACGCCGGCCTCCTGCTGCCGCCGCCCAGCCGCGACCACGCGGTGCGCGCCGTGCTCTTGTGCATCGATCTCTCGGAGGCCGTGCTCGAGGAGGCTGCCCGCGCGGGCGTGGGGCTCGTGGTGGCCTACCACCCACCCATCTTCACACCGCAGAAGCGCTTCGACCCCGAGAGCGCGCGCGATCGCACGCTCCTGCGCGCGATCCGCGAGGGTGTGGCGGTCTGGTCGCCGCACACGGCGCTCGACGCGATCCCCGGCGGCGTGAACGACTGGCTCGCCGAGGGCATCGGGCCGGGCGAGCGCTCGCCCATCCACGCCTCGGCGTCCGTGCCAGAGGGTTTCGAGGGCGCGGGCGCCGGGCGCTTGCTGCAGCTCTCACCGCCGACGGTGCTCTCGGTGATCGTGGCGAGGCTCAAGGAGCACCTCGGGCTCGCGCACTTGCGCGTCGCGACGGCGCCCGCCCACGCGGGCGGTGTGCCGATCACCTCCGTCGCGCTCTGCGCCGGCGCGGGCGGCAGCCTCTTCGCCGAGGTCGATCGAGCGAGTCTCTACGTGACGGGCGAGATGCGCCACCACGACGTGCTCGCGCGCATCGCCGAGGGCTCGAGCGTGATCCTCTCGGAGCACACCCACACCGAGCGAGGCTACCTGCCGCGCTTCGCGCACCTGCTCGACGAGCGGCTCGAGGGCGCGGTCGAGATCCTCGTCTCGGCCCGCGACCGCGATCCGCTCGTCGTCGTGTGAGCGCGACCCTCGCTCAGGCCGTGCGACGGATCAGGTGGTAGCCGAACTGCGTCTCGACGACGCCGCTCGTCGCGCCCACGGGCAGCGCGAAGGCGGTGGTCTCGAAGGCGCCGACCATCTGGCCGCGGCCGAAGGGGCCGAGGTCGCCGCCGCGGGACTTGGAGGGGCAGTCCGAGTGCTGCTTGGCGAGCTCGGCGAAGTCGGCGCCGGCGTCGAGCTGGGCCTTCAGCGCGTTGATCTGCTGCTCGGCCTCGGCCTTGCTGCGCGAGGCGCTGGAACGATCGGAACCTTGGTACATGAGCAGGATGTGGCTCGCGCGGACACTCTCGGCCATCGGACGACTCCTCGTGAGGGTAGGCGTGACTGGCTAGCAAAGGCGGGGAGGGGCGTCACCCCAGGCCGGCGCGCGGCGCGCAGCGGGGGCGGCCGACGAGTTGCTTGCGTAGCCAACCATCGGCCATGCCTCGGCCTCAGGCCGGGCGCACCACGACGATCGCGTAGCCCACCGCGATCGTCGCCCCGCGGTTCGCGTAACCGTGGCGCTGGTCGCCGCGGAACACGACCACGTCGCCCGCCTCGAGTTCGTGCCGCTCTCCCGCCACCGTCAGCTCGAGGCAGCCACGCTCGCAGGCCAGGTACTCGCGCGTGCCGGCCATGTGTGGAGTCCCGCTCATGCGCGCGCCCGGCTCGAGCTCCATGCGCTCGAGCACCATGTTGGGCACCCGGTGCGGCAGGAGCGAGCGCACCACCACCCCCGGTCGCTCCCGCGCCGGCAGCTCGCTCTTCGCGTAGCGGCGCACCGCGGAGGGAGGCTCGCCCACCAGCTCGTCGAAGGGCACCCCGAGCACGAGCGCCACCTTGTGCAACACGGCGAGCGTGGGGTTCGCGGTGCCCGACTCGAGGTGGGCCCAGGTCGCCCTCGGCAGGCCCGCCGCCTTCGCCATCTGCGCCTGTGTCAGCCCCCGAGTCTCGCGCAGCGCGCGCAGATTCGCCCCGAGCCGCTCAGCGAGCAGCTCCGAACCCGTCCTCCGTGCTTCGTCGCGCGGCATCGCCTCCGGAAAAGCCCCGAGCGCGCCCCGCTGTCAAGGCGCCGAGGCCCGGGCGCCCGCGCGACGCCGCGCTTTACATCGCGGCGTGGTCGAGGATCCTGCACGCGTGACCAAGACCGAGGCAACCGAGGTGGACGGCTCCGAGGCACGCACCGTGCTGGTCGACGTCGATCGTACGCTCGTCGATCCCTTGCCACGCGGCCACACGAGTCGCCCTCCGCCCTCCCTCGGCGGCGACGACTCGCCCACGATGGAGCCTGCCACCAAGCGGCGCCCTCGCGGCCCCGAGCCCGTGGCGGCGCGCCCGCCCACGCGCCTCGAGGAGCTGCGCGACGTGCTCGGTGAGGTGGCCCAGCGCAACCAGAAGGTCTTCTGGTGGCTGCACACGGCCTACGCGCTCGGCCTCGGCGCCTTCGTCGCGACCTTCGCCCAGAAGGGCTTCGAGCGCGCGAGGCTGCTCACGCTGAGCCTGGGCGTGGCCTGGGTGCTGGTCGTGTTGTTCTTCCGCTTCTTCGGCACCGGTCGCACGCAGGACTTCATCACCGCCTGGCCCGGCGCGCGCCGGAGGTTCTTCGTCATGAGCTACCTCATGAAGAACCTCTTCCAGGGCATGCTCTTCTTCCTCCTGCCGTTCTACTACGCGTCGTCGAGCTACGACGCGCAGACCAGCGGTGTCTTCGTCCTGCTCGGCGCCTGCGCGGTGCTCAGCACGCTCGACCTCGTGTTCGATCGCGTGCTCCTGCGCTTCAAGCTCGTCGCGTCGGCCTTCTTCGCGATCACGCTCTTCGGCTGCGCGAACCTCGTCATCCCCTCGCTCGTGCCGCACACGCCGGTGCTCCTGACCCTGCTCGTCAGCGCGGGGCTCAGCGCCGCGACCTTCCTCCTGTTCCATCTGCCCCTCGAGGTGCTCAAGAAGCCGCTCGGCATCGGCGCCTTCCTGTCGATCGTGTCGCTCGGCGTCGGTGCGGTGTACCTCTCGCGCGAGGCCTTCCCGGCGGTGCCGCTCTTCATCGCCGACGGCGGCGTGGGCACGGGCCTGCGCGACGACGGCACGCTCACCGTGGAGGTGCGCTCGGTGCGGCTCGGCAGCTTCGACACGCTCTACGCCGTCACGGACGTGGACCTCGTGGGCAGAGGCGACAGCTTCGTGCACGTCTGGCGCAAGGACGGCGCGCTGCTCGCGCACCAGGCGCTCGAGGGCTCAGCCACCGGCAAACGCGGGCGCATCCGCCTCGCCTCGCGTCTTCCGGTCCGCGCCCTGCCCAAGCCCGCGCTCGGGCGCTACACGGTCGACCTCGCCACCGTGAGCGGGCAGGTCGTCGGGCGGATCGACTTCGACGTGAAGGAGTGAAGGAGCGGGCGCGTCTGCGCGCCCTCGAGCCGTCGCCTCAGCCGTCGCCGTCGCGCAGCCAAGCGCCGACGCGCTCGCCGATCATGATCGTCGCGAGGTTCGTATTGGCGCTCGGGATCGTCGGGAAGACGCTCGCGTCCGCGACGTGGACGCCCTCGACGCCACGCAGCCTGCAGCGGGCATCGAGCGCGCCGTGCTCGATCTTCTCGGCGCTCATCGGCACCGTCCCCGAGGGGTGATAGCCGGAGCCGGTGACCTGGTGCAGGAAGCCCTCCATGCGATCGCGCCGCCTCAGGATCCACGGCGGCGGGAAGAGCGGCACGCTCAGCGCGGCGAGCTCGGGCGTGCGCGCCAGCTCGTAGAGCCGCGCGAAGGCGTCGAGCAAGGCGCGGCGGTCCGAGGCGTCGTCGAGCAAGCGCGACTCGACGATCGGGCGCGCGCGGGGATCTGCGCTCGGGAAGCGCAGGAGCCCGTGGCCACGCGGCTTGCCGAGGCTCGCGAGCAGCGCGACGACGGGGGCCTCGAGCTCGAGGATCTGCGCCCAGTTGCCCGGCTGGATCTGCAGATCGAAGGGATGGTGCGCGCCCGGGGTCGAGCAACGCAGCATCACCTGCAGGAGCGGGTCCGAGCGATCGACGATGCCCCCGCGCGGCGCGAGCAACATGCCGATGCCCGGGTGGTCGAGCAGCTTCGCGCCCACGCTCGGCGAGTCGACGACGAGCTCGACGCCGAGGCGGGCGAGCTCCGCGCGAGGACCGACGCCGGAGCGCAGCAGCAGGCCGGGCGTGGCGAGCGCGCCCATCGACACGACGAGCCGGTCGGCGGTGAGGAGCCGGACCTCGCCGTCGCGCTCCACCTCCAGACCGCGGAAGCGCCTCCCCTCGAAGACGATCCGCCGCGCGAACGTATTCGCCGAGATCGACAGCCCTCGGCGCTTGCGTACCTCGGGCCCGAGGTAGGCGCGCGCGACGCTGATGCGCTCGCCGCCCATCTTGTTCATCGCGTGCGGGCCCACGCCGGAGGGCAGCTCGGGATCGTTGTGATCGACCGTCTCCGGGTAGCCCAGCCGCCGCGAAGCCTCGACGAAGGCCGCGCTCCAGGTCGAGAGCTCGGACTCGGGGTGGCGCCGGAGCGGCAAAGGGCCGCTCGCCCCGTGCCACTCGTTGTCGAAGTCGAGGTCGTGCTCCAGGCGCTTGAAGGCCGGGAGGCAATCGGTGAAGGACCAACCATCGAGGCCGAGCGCCTGCCACTCGTCGTAGTCGTAGGGGTGGCCGCGGAGCGCGATGCAGGTGTTCACGGCGCTCGAGCCGCCGACGACGCGTCCGCGCGGGAAGCCCCAGGTCTTCTGCTTCGCCGAGGGCCTGTAGCGGTAGCCCCAGTCGTGCGCCGTGACGGAGTTCTTCCTGCCGTCGCGCAGATCCGCGGGAAGCTCCGCCACGACGGGGTAGTCGGGCCCGGCCTCGACGAGGCTCACCTCGTGCTCGCCGCTCTCGGTCAGGCGCGCCGCGATGACCGCCCCGGCCGACCCAGCTCCGACGACGATCGTGTGCATCGCACTTGGGATAGAGCGCGACGCTGCTCGGCGCCAGCGTCCCGCGAGGTCGGTAAAGTGTAGAGTGTAAAGTAGTGCTTGACATTGGCCAAGGGCTGGCCTAGCTTCCAGCCATGCTCGAGCGCACCTTCCGCGGGCTTCGCCGTGATCTGCGGTTCTTCCTGGGCGGCCTGGTCGCGGAGCCTCCTCCGCCTTTCCTGGTCCGCCACAGGCCGGTCCGGCCGCTCGAGGGCAGGGAGGTGCGCGTCGACCGGGTCGAGCGGCCCGCGCTCGACTCGGTCTCGCTCCACCTGGTCGACCGCGCTGGCGAGCCGCTGCGGTTCCGCGCGGGGCAGTTCTTCACGCTGCTCGTCGAGGTCGACGGCCAGCTCCTGCGCCGCGCCTACTCGGCCTCGAGCGCGCCCGGCGCGGGCCCCGGGGTCGAGATCACCGTCCGGCGCGTGCCGGGCGGCCTCGTGAGCAACCACCTCGTCGATCACGCCGACGCCGGGCAGCTGCTCCGTCTGCTCGGCCCCTCGGGCTCGTTCCTTCCCCCCGAGGAGCTCGACGAGCTCGTGCTCATCGCGGGCGGGAGCGGCATCACGCCTATCGTGTCGATCGTGCGCGACCGACTCACGCGCTCCGCCGAGCGCACGCGCATCCACGTGCTCTACGGCCACAGGAGCGGCGAGCTCGCCGCCTTCGCGAGCGAGCTCGCCGCGCTCGCGAAGACGCACCCGCGGCTCGGTCTACGCCTCGTCTTCGAGCAGCCCGGAGGCGAGCTCGAGCACGCGGTGGGCAGGCTCGATCGCGCGACCGTGCGGGCCTCGCTCGAGTCGCTCGGCGCGCTCGGCCCTCGCGAGGGCAAGAAGCGCGCGTACATGATCTGCGGTCCAGTCGGCATGATGGACGAGGTGCGCGCCGCGCTCGGCGAGGCTTCGGTGGAGCCCGACGAGCTCTTCGAGGAGCGCTTCGCGAGTCCCTCGGTGGCGAGCGTCGACGTCGGCGCGGCGAAGGAGCCTCAGCCGCTCCTGGTGCGACGCTCCGGGCGCTCCCGTGCGCTCGTCGTGGCGCCCGGTCAGACCCTGCTCGAGGCCGCCACGGCCGCGGGCGTGGAGATGCCATACTCGTGCACGATGGGCGGCTGCGGCGCGTGCCGCGTGAAGCTCGTCGAGGGGCAGGTCACGGAGAGCGAGCCGACCTGCCTCAGCGCCTCCGAGCGCGCCTCGGGGCAGATCTTGGCCTGTGTCGCGCGTCCGCTCGGCCCCTGCACGGTGGAGGTCGAGCGCCCGTGATGGATCTCCGCCCGAGTCATGCGCCGAGCACCTCGAGCCCCGGATTCGACGGGGTCGAGGCGGAGCCGCCGTACAAGATGAAGGACCTCTGCGCGCTCACGGGGCTCGAGCGTCAGACGATCCACTTCTACATCCACGAGGGCCTCGTCCCGGAGGGCAAGAAGACCGGGAGGAACCAGGCGGAGTACGGGCGTGAGCACCTCGAGCGCCTGCGCTTCGTCAAGCGCCTGCAGGAGGAGCGCATGCTGCCCTTGCGCGCCATCCGCGCCGTGCTCGACGGTCAAGACGCCTCCTTCACGCCCGCGCAGCAGGATCTGCTGCTCGAGCTGAAGCGTCACCTCGTCGGCTCGGCGCTCGACCGCAGCGACGCGGATGCCGAGCTCGTGCCGATCGCCCTGGCGGCGCGCGCCTCGGGGGTCCCGGTGCGCGAGGTGCAGGAGCTCGTGAGCCTCGGCCTGCTCGCCGCGACGCGCGGGAGCTCGGGGCCGGCGCTGCGCCGAGAGGATCTCTGGCTCGTCGAGGCCTGGGGCGATCTGCGGCGCGCGGGCATCGACGCGGCGTCGGGCTTCGGTCCCCGCGATCTGCTCTTCGCCGACGAGGCGGTGGGGCAGCTCATCGAGAAGGAGAAGGAGCTCTTCCTCGAGCGCCTCGGCGGGCGATCGCCGGCCGAGGTCGCGAAGGTGCTCGAACGGAGTCTGCCGGTGATGGAGCGCCTCGTAGCGCGCCTCCACACGAAGAAGGCGCGCGAATTCTTCGCGTCGCTCGGTGAAGCTGCGCCCTCCCCCGAGAGGGCGCCCAAGAAGGCCCGGAGAAAGCCATGATCAAGGAAGCCGTGATGGGTGCGCTGCCGCCTCGTGTACGCGAGCAGATCGACGCGTGGATGGAAGCGATGAGCGTCTTCGCCGAGATCCGCGATCCGAAGGTGCTCGCCTCGCTCGGCCCGGCGGGTGTGCGCGGGCTGCTCTTGCACCGAGGCAAGCAGGGGCGGCCGACGGAGATGCGCGCGCGTCATTCGGCGCACTTCGACTGGACCTACCCGAGCGACCAGCCCGAGATGGCCGACCTCTATCGTCGCGCGAAGGCCGGTCAGTGGGACGGCGAGAAGGACCTGCCCTGGCACATCAGCGTCGATCCGCTCAGCACCGAGCACCGACTCCTGCCGGAGGGCTTCTTCGATCTCGCGGTGCTCGAGGAGCACGGCGTGCACCTGGACGCGAAGGAGCAGATGCAGATCACGCACTCGCTCGCGGCCTGGATGTTGAGCCAGTTCCTCCACGGCGAACAGGGCGCGCTCTTCGCCGCCGCGCAGGTCACCGAGGCGGTGCAGTTCTTCGACGGCAAGCTCTACGGCGCGACGCAGGTGGTCGACGAGGGGCGACACGTGGAGGTCTTCAACCGCTACCTCAGCGACAAGCTCGAGCGGCTCTACCAGGTGAACGACAACCTCTTCGTGATCATCGACTCGCTCATGAGCGACGGCCGCTGGGACATGAAGTTCCTCGGCATGCAGATCATGGTCGAGGGGCTCGCGCTCGGCGCCTTCGGCACGCTGTACTCGCAGACGCGAGAGCCCTTGCTGAAGGAGCTCTTGCGGCGCGTGATCCTCGACGAAGCGAGGCACGTACACTACGGCGTGGTCGCGCTGCGCGAGCACGTCACCAAGGAGCTCTCCGAGAGCGAGCGCCGCGAGCGCGAGGACTGGGCCTTCGAGGTCGCGCTGCTCATGCGCAACCGCTTCATGGCCTACGAGGTCTACGACGAGTGGTTCGCGGGGGGCCGGCTGAGCCGCGCACAGTGGCGCGACGTCGTCGAACGCGCCCCCGGCATGACGACCTTCCGCCAGGTGATGTTCTCGAGGCTCGTGCCCAACCTGCGCGAGATCGGGCTGCTCTCGCCGCGCATCCTGCCGCACTACGACCGTGTCGGCCTGCTGCGCTACATGGGGGAGAAGGCGGCGAGCGAGCTCACCGGCGAGGGCATGATCGCCGACCTCGATCGCACGGCGCTCGCGCGCGCAGCCTGAGGCCTCTCCGCGCCTTCGTGCACTGCTCAGTAGGCCGCGGCCTTGCCCCCTGCGCGCGTGGTGTCGGCGACGGCGCGGAAGCCTCGCGTCTCGGGGTCGACCTCGATGCAGTTGGCGTGACCGATGCGCGGGCGCTTCTTGATCGTGTGCCCCTTGGCGACGAGCGCCTGCTCGAGCTCGGCGGGCATCTTCTCCTCGGTCCAGATCTGGTCGGGCAGCCACTGGTGGTGGGCGCGCAGCGCCTCGACCGCCTCGTCGATCGGGCGACCGTAGTCGACGAGGCCGCGCACCACCTGGGCCACGGTCGTCGAGATCGTCGGCCCACCCGGCGAGCCCAGCACCGCCCGCAGCTCGCCGTTCTCCACGAGGATCGTCGGCGTCATGCTGCTCAACATGCGCTTGCCCGGCGCGATCGCGTTGGGCTCGCCTTGCACGAGACCGAACACGTTGGGTGAGCCCGGCTTGACCGAGAAGTCGTCCATCTCGTTGTTCAGCAAGACACCCGTCCCCGGCACCGCGTACTTCGATCCGTAGCCGGTGTTGAGCGTCGTCGTCGTGGCCACGGCCATGCCTTCTGCGTCGACCACCGAGTAGTGCGTCGTCTGCATCGACTCCTGCTTGCCGGCCTCGCCTGCGCCGATCTTGGTCGAAGGGGTCGCGCGCGCGGGGTCGACGTCGGCGAGGCGCCCCTTCACGTAGGTCGTGTCGAGCAGGTGCTCGAGTGGGATCGCGACGTGGTCCGGGTCGCCGAGCAGGAGGTTCCGATCCGCGTAGGTGCGGCGCATCGCCTCGGCGAAGAGATGGATCTCGTCGGCGCTGCGCCAGGGTTTGGACTCGAGCTTCATCGCCTCGCTCGCCGCGAGCAGCTGCCTCAGCACCACACCGCCGGCCGACGGGGGCGGCATGGTGATCACCTCGCGCCCCCGGTAGGCGAACACGATGGGCGTGCGCCACTTGGGCTCGTAGCGCCTCAGATCCTCGGCCACCCAGATCCCACCGGCCTTCTTCACCTCCTTCGCCATGCGCTCGGCGAGCGGCCCCGTGTAGAAGCTCTTGGGATCGTCCGCGATGGCACGGAGCGTCTCGGCCAGATCCGGCTGCACGAGGCGCTCGCCCTTCGCGAGCGGCTTGCCGTCTGCCTTGCCGTAGACCTTCGCCGCATAGCCGAAACCGAGCGCGCTCATGCGCTCGACGCCGCGCGCGAGATCCGCCGCGCCCACCTCGTCGAGCTCGAAGCCCTGCGCGGCGAGCTCGATCGCGGGCGCGACGAGCTGCTTCCAGGGGAGCTTGCCGTAGCGCGCGTGCGCAGCCGCGAGGCCGGCCACCGAGCCGGGGATGCCCGCCGCCTTCGGCCCCTCGAGGCTCTCCTTCGTCGGCTTGCCGTCCTTGCCGAGGTACATGTCTCGCGACGCGGCGCTCGGCGCCATCTCGCGGAAGTCGAGCGCGGCCGTCTCTCCGGTGGGCGTGCGCAAGACCAAGAACCCTCCTCCGCCGAGGTTGCCCGCCGTGGGATGCGTGACGGCGAGCGCGAAGCCCACCGCCACGGCGGCGTCGACCGCATTGCCTCCACGTCGGAGCACGTCGAGCCCCACGTCGGTCGCGTGTGCCTCCTGGCTCGCGACCGCGCCCTGGGTGCCGAGCGCGAGACGTGGTGAGTCGGCCTGGCCTTCCGGCAGCTTGCGTGGCCCACGCGTGGCCTTCCGGGGTTCGTCGAAGGGGCTCGGCTCCTCGAGCCTGGGCGCCACGGGCTCGCCCGGCGGAGCCTCCGGCGAGGGCGCTCCACCGCAGGCGCTGCCCCACAAGGAGACGAACAGCGTGAGCGAGAGGGCGCGCATGCGTAGGGGCTTCATCGCGCGCGATGCTACACCGGCGCTGGGTGGCTTCGACCCTGCTTCGTGCCCGCGTGCCCGCGTGGAGGCCCGGAGCGCCGCCTGGCAGCACACGAAATGCACGAGGCCCGAGCTGGTCTGCCAGCCCGGGCCGTCGTGTCCTTCACTCGAGGCGCTCCCGTGGGAGCGCGCTTCGAGCACGCTGCGCCGAAGCTACAGCAGCGGGTTCAGGTTGACGATGCCGTCGATCTTCGGACCGTTGTAGAAGTCCTCGACGCGGCGCATGTCACCCTTGGCGATCGCGAAGGCGACCGCGGCGCCCGCGGCAGCGCTCGTGTTGTTGCTCTGCTGGTTCGCGACGGTGTTGCCCGTGGTCGGGTCGAAGCCGTCGGTGCTGCCGTTGGCGCGCACGCCGCCGTGCCAGCCCGTCTTGAGGTAGCCGTTACCCATGACGTAGATCCAGTTCGAGTTGTTCGGCGTGCCATCCGGCCAGCCGCCGCGCACGAGCGGCGTCTTCGGCGTGTCGCCGTGCACGGTCAGGATGACCGACTCGGACAGGTTGCGGGCGGTGCACGCAGGGTCGGGCGTCGCCGCGAGATCGGCCATGAACGCGTTGAGCATGTTGCCCAGCGTGGTGACCGTGCTGTTCAGGTTGTTCATGTCGCCGAAGGCGCCATGCGGGTCGTCACGCATCGCGGGCATGATGACGCTCTGGGTGAGCCCGAGTCGGAACGCCTTGACCGCGATCATCAGCGCGCGACCGATCTGCGACAGGCGGTTGGGCGTACCACCGGTGATGCCGTAGCGGCTGAGGTCCGCAGCGGTCGGCGAGAGCTGGGCTGCGAGGTTGCGGCCGAGGAAGTTCGCCGCCTGACGTCCGATGCGCAGGCCGCGCAGCTGCGTCGGTCGCGCCGAGGCCGCGTTCAGGCCGAGGAAGGCCTTGTAGTACGCCTCGAAGAGCGCGGCATCCTCAGGCAGCTCGAGGATCTGCCTCGAGGCTGCGCTGTTGAAGAGCTGCACCATGCCGTCGGCGTCCGCGACCGTCGTGACCGCGGGGGCTCCGGGAGCCGTGCCGAAGTTGAGCGGGTTGATGCCGATGACGGGCAGCAGCGAGGGCGTCGCGCGCTGGATCGACGCGGCCACGGCGAGCAGGCTCTGGTTGTTGCCGAGCGTCGCTGCCGAGCCGGGGGTCGCGGTGTGCGTCTGGTTGTTGCCGGCCATGAAGGCCGTGACGCGCTTGGTTCGGTCGAAGCTCTTCCACGGGGCCTGGGGGCCTTCGAAGAGGGGCTTGTCGGTGTCGCTCGCCAGCGAACCCTGACCGGGCGCGTGGTACGCGAAGTTGTCGTTGTTCGCTTGCGCGATCTCGATGTGCGGCCAGAGCAGCTGGAACCACGCGAAGCCACCGTCACCGGCGACCAGATGAACCGAGCGGTTCGTCGAGGCGCAGGAGGCTTCGTCCGCCATCGCCACGCCGGCGGTGTCGGAGATGTAGTTGAGCAGCCGAGCACGGTCGACGGCGAGCATTGCGCCGGCCGCGCCAGCCCACTTGAGGAAGTGGCGCCGCGAGGGTCCGTGGAGGTTCTTGAGGGCGTCGATCACCATGGTCGTCTCCTCTATCGGTCTAGCGGTGCGATCACTCGCAGGAGTGGGCGGCGGCGAGCATCGCTGCGACAGCGATGTTCTTTCCGTTCGCGACGGTTGAAGCGTTCTGCACGATGCTGTTGCAGATGGCGAGGTGCTCCGCGGTCGAGGGTCGGCCGATGAGGCAGGTGACCGCGTCCGCGTTGCAGGTGTCGTCGGCGTTGAACATCGAAGGTGCCGTGCCGTTGACTTGGCAATGCGCGCTGTTCTCGATGTTGGCGATGATCTCGGGAGCCGCCTGGACGAAGATGTCGAAGGTCTTCGCCGCTCCGGCCGCCGTCCACACGATGTCCTCGCCGATGCGTGCGGCGTAGTTGGCCTGGCCGAGCGCGGTGCCGCCCTCGTTCAGCAGCTGGCCCGCAGTCGGCGGCGTGCCGGTGGCACCCAGGTTGACGCCGAAGTCCGTGAGCAGGTTGCGGATGGCGGCGATCTGCACCTTCTGGCAGGAGTGCATGCGCGCGCGCTGGAAGGGCGTGCCCTCCTCCTCGCGCTGGGCCGCGATCTCCATCGGATCGCGCTTACCCTCTTCGCCCAGACCGTCCATGTGGTCGTGGGTGTTGTTCTCGCCGCCGACGGCGTCTTCGGGCTTGCTGCCCGGCTTGTCGGGGGAGTCGCCGATGACCTCGGTCTCGGTCTCCCGTTCCGTCTCGCCGATCGTGGTCGGGGGGTCCCCGGCGCAGGCCGGTGCGAACGCGCCGAGGGCGATCGCGAGGAACGCGATGTTCTTGCTGGTGCGGTTCATGGTGGGTCCTCCTCGGCGCCTCAGAAGCTCACGAAGTCCTCGCTACGCATGATCTTGCGCAGCGTGTCCTTCAGGTCGTAGGTCTTCTCGAACTCGTAGACGAAGGGGTCGATGACCTCGTAGGGGACCGTCGCGCGGTCGTTGACGATGTCTTCCTTCGAGAGCGCGAAGTTCCACATGCGCGCCACGAGGCACTCGGCGACCATCGGGTCGGCCGCGATGGCCTGGCCGAGGGCGGGCAGATCCGCCACCTCGACGCCGAAGCGCCAAGCGGTGTTCTGTCCCGCCGGCAGCCAGTGGCCGAGCTCGGTGGTGACGGGCGTGGGGGCGAGCGGGGTCTCGACCTGGATGGAGTTGCTCCACATGCCGTCGGCGTCGAAGTTCGCGAAGAGCGGGGCGACGTGGTTCATCGTCGCGTGGCAGTTCGCGCAGACGACCGACGAGGTGTCGCGGAAGTCGATCGGCGCGTTCGAGATCGACTCGAAGGGCCAGGGCGCGGAGTAGTCCTTGCCGTCGACGAGCGTCGGGGTCGCCTGCACCTCGGCCGGGAAAGCGCCGCAGTAGAAGACCTCCTGGACCCAGCGCACTCGGCGGAAGGCCATGTTGCCGTAGAACTGGCTCTGCACGGCTGGGTTCGTGAGCACGCCCGCGTGGGCCGGCACGTTGTTGTTGCAGTTGCCCTCGGCGAAGGTCTCGGCGGTGCCGTCGAAGCTCGGGCAGGTGCCGGTCGATGCGGTGAAGAGCTCCGTGAAGTCACGCCCCTCGGCCATGAGCTTCGCCGCGAACACCGGCGCCGAGTCGAGGTCGCCGCCGCCGACGCGCATCGTGTCGCGCCAGAACTTCACCATGCGCGCGTCGAAGGCCGAGCTGTCGAGCATGCGCTCGAGCTCCTCCTCGTAGGCGGCCTTCTTGTCACTCGCGTCCGCCACCTTCTTGATGGTCTCGAGCGTCGGCAGCCGGCGGGTGAGCTTCAGGGAGGCCGTGCGGAGCGCCTCGTTGTAGTCCACCACGCGCTTGGACAGGACCGGGTCGGTGGCCGGGTCGCTGCCGGGGTCGCCCGCGCCGCTGCCCGTTCCAGTGCCCGAACCGTTGCCGCTACCGGTGCCAGGGCCGGTGCCGTCGTCGTTCGACGACCCCGTGCCGAAGGCAGGCTGCTCGCTACCGCACGCGCCGAGCGCGAGCACGGCGAAGGGCAGCAGGGCCAGAGTGATCTTCCGCATCGTCGCCTACCTTTCTCCTCGATGATGGGCGGTTACGCCGCTCACTCCGCGTTGATCCAGGTGGTGACCTGGTTGACGAAGTTGTTCCAGTTGGTTGCGTTGCCACCGAATTTGAACGGGTGCGACGCGTTGCCGTTGGGGTTGGTCACGACGAAGATCTGGCTGTTCGCCGGCGTCGTCGTGTTCACCCGGTTCTTGACCTGGCCGCACGCAGCGGCCGCATCAGTCTGAAGGTCGCTCATGTCGAGCGCGTTGGTCGCTTGCCCATTCCCGCCGGCGTGGCAGTTGCCGCAGCTCGTCTGCAGCGCGTTGCGCGCGCTGTTCGTGAAGGCGGTCACGTCGTTGCACGCGTTGCCTCCGGCGCTGCCGCCACCCTCGCCAGCGGTGGAGCTCCAGGGCTCGAGCACCTCGAAGGCGATGCCGAGCTTCGCCTGATCTTGCCAGTTGGTCAGCACCGCGATGCCCGTGCCGAGCTCGGTGGAGCTGTTCTCCGGGAAGTAGGCGTCGAGGCCCGCGAAGTTGTCCATCGGGTCGGGGTCGGCCTCTTCGCCCTTCGGGTACACCACGAAGAGCGGGTGCAGCGCGTGCAGCCCCCGCGTCTTGGTCGTGTGCACCTGGATGTTGCGGAGCTCGAGCGTCGACGGCGTGAGCTGCTTCGCTTCGAAGCTCACCGCGATGCCCGCGAAGTCCTCACCGAGCGGGGTGAGGTAGAGCACGTTGAAGCCCTCGATCGGCGTGACCGGCTCCACCTGCGGCGACTCGGGCGTCGGCGAGCTGCCGATCGCCTTGGCCTCGGCCTCGAGCCAGGCCTGGACGCGGCCCTTGAGGTCGTTGGGCGCGCTGTCGAGGTTGGTGCCGCTGTGTCCGCCGCCGGTCACCGAGTAGGTGAGGAAGCGGCTCTCGGCGGCGTTGCGCACCACGATGCCGGGCCAGGAGAGCACCGACTGGTAGACCACGGGGCCCGCGAGGAAGGGCGTGTCGGCGATGCCACCGGACTGGTGGCAGGTGCCGCAAGCGGTCATCAGGTCGGGCTCGAGCTCGGCGAAGAGCTCCGCGCCGTTGTCGACGAAGTCGTCGCCGCCGCTGCCCGTACCGCCCGGGCCACTCGAGGAACCTCCGTCGCCACCGGAGGAGCTGCTGGTGAACGCTGCCGGCTCACCGCCGCAGGCACCGAGCAGACTCGCGCCCGAGGTCGACGCGAGCACGGCTGCTGCTGCGATGGACCAGGTGGAGAGGAACTTCGACTGCACGCCCTCAGCATATGCAGTGAGCGTGCCGAAGCGGAAGAACCTAGTAGAAGCCGCGCATCATTACGTAGCGACGATGTGTGCTGGTGTCCACGGCCTGGAGCAGTGGGCAAACTCTTATCCATGTAGGCTGATCCGGTGCCACTGTACCTACACCGGATCCAACGCGGCCTCTCGGGGGTGGCCGGGCCAACGGGGAGGGTTCGTCGCCGCATGCAGCCCAGCCGCCGAAAGCCCTAGCTTGGCTCGCGGGCCGGTCCGCGGTCGGTCACGCCGGCGGTCGAGCTGCGCAGCGCCGCGAGCTGCGCTTGGAGCGCCTCGGAGGACTCCGCGGGAGCCTGGCAGGCGCCCCCGGAGCACAGGTACGCCAAACTACGATCGGATCGCTGGAGTCTCCCCTCGAGCAGCGGGTGAGGGCGTGTGGGGGGGACGCTTGGATCTGCGAGCACCAGGGTCGCGTGCGGGAGGTACACCTCGCTCGCGGCCCGGAGCAGCGCCGCGCGCTCGCTCGAGCCCCGAGGGCCGACGATCACGAGCTCCACGGGCAGCGCGCTCCAGCGCTCGACGAGCTCGAGGGCCGTGCAGAACATCCGCGGGTGTCGCGCGATCGTGGCCCCGTGGGCGCGCAGCGCGGCCTCCGCCCGTGCGCGCAGATCGTCGCGGCCCGTGTGTTCGGCGAGCCTCGAGAGCAGGCGTGCCGCCACCGCCACGCCACTCGGTGTCGCGCCGTCGTGGGCGGTCTGCATGCGCGCGAGCGCCGCGTCGCTGTGTTCGGGCATGTCGAAGAGGCCGCCCGTGGCCGGGTCGTCGAAGTCGAGTACGGCTCTCTCCGCGAGGCGCAGCGCCTCCGCGAGGTGGGCGTGCTCACCGGTGGCTTCGTAGAGATCGACGAGCGCGTCGCCGAAGCACGCGTAGTCCTCGAGGAAGGCGGGCACGTGCGCGCGCCCGGCGCGGAACGCACGGAAGAGGCCGCCGTCGGGGCGTGCGAGGCGCTCGAGGATCATCGCGGCCGCTTGCTCGGCGACACGCAGGTAGTCCGGACGTGCGAAGGCTCGCGAGGCGCGAGCGAAGGCGCGGATCGCGAGGCCGGTCCACGCGGTGAGGACCTTGTCGTCGGAGGCGGGAGCGACGCGCGTTCCGCGGGCCTCGAGCAGCCGCGCGCGGCTCTGGTCGAGCTCCTCTGCGAGCGCCTCGGTCGAGAGCCCGAGCTCGCTCGACAGCTCGTCCAGGGGACGCAGGCGACGCAGCACGTTCTTGCCGGCCTCCCAGTTCCCTTCGCGAGAGACGTCGTAGGCGAGCGCGAAGCGCGCGGCCGCGGGCTCGCCGAGCACGACGTCGAGCTCGTCGCGCGTCCACACGAAGTACCTGCCCTCGACGCCCTCGCTGTCGGCGTCGGTGGCGCTCGCGAAGCCTCCCTCGGGCGTGCGCCGCTCGCGCGCGAGGTAGTCCAGCGTGCGCTCGGCCACCTCGCGGAAGGCGGCCTCAGCCGTGAGCTGCCAGGCTTCCAGGTAGCAGGTCGCGAGCTGGGCGTTGTCGTAGAGCATCTTCTCGAAGTGCGGCACGTGCCACTCGGTGTCGGTCGAATAGCGCGCGAAGCCGCCGGCGAGGTGATCCTGCAGGCCGCCGTCGGCCATCTTGCGCAGCGTGAGCTTCACGATCTCGAGCGAGCGCGCGCTCCCGGTGCGGTGGTGGTGGCGCATGAGCAGCGACAGCGCGAAGGGCGCGGGGAACTTGGGCGCGCCGCCGAAGCCTCCCCAGGTGGGATCGAAGCTCTTCGCGAGCGTGAGCGCGGCTCCGTCGGCGAGCGAGGCGTCGAGCGCTCCGCCGGGCGAGGCCGCCCCCTCGGCGCGGACGGCGCGCGTGAGCTCGCGCGCTTGCTCGAGCAAGGTCCCACGCTCGCTCGCCCAGAGCTCGGCGATGCGCTCGAGCACCGTGAGGAAGCCGGGCCTGCCGTAGCGGCTCTCCTTCGGGAAGTAGGTGCCGGCGAAGAACGGCGCCTGCGAGGGCGTGAGGAAGACGCTCATCGGCCAGCCTCCGGAGCCGTTCATGGCCACGGTCGCCGCCATGTAGATCGCGTCGAGGTCGGGGCGCTCCTCGCGGTCGACCTTGATCGCGACGAAGTGCGCACCGAGCAGCCTGGCGACCTCTTCGTCTTCGAAGCTCTCGCGCTCCATGACGTGGCACCAGTGGCAGGCGGAGTAGCCGATGCTGAGGAAGATCGGCTTGTCCTCGGCGCGGGCCTTCGCGAGCGCCTCTTCGCCCCAGGGGTACCAGTCGACGGGGTTGTGGGCGTGGGAGAGCAGGTAGGGGCTGGTCTCGTTCGCGAGGCGGTTGTCGGGGCGGCGCGCCTCGTCGTGCATGCGCCGATGCTGCTCCGCGCCGTGGTCGCGACGCAAGGCCGGCGTCTCGCGCGACGTGGCGACCCCGGACGAGTCGGTGGACGCGACGCAGCCCACGCGCAGGAACGGAGGAGAGGCCGGGGGGACTCGGTGCAGAGCGCTCCGAGAGCTTGACCAAGGCCGAGCCCTGGCCCAGGGTGCGCCACCGAGCCATGAACGACACCTTGAGCGGATGGGGGCGCCTGCCGGTCCCTGGTCGAGAGAAGCTCTCCGAGAACCTCGAGCGTCTCACCGAGGGCGCCGTGCTGTGCCGAGGTCTGGGGCGCTCCTACGGCGACAGCGCGCTGCCTCCCGCGGGACACCCGGAGGTCGTCACCACGACGCTGGCCGATCGCCTGCTCGGGCTCGACACACAGACGGGGCTCCTGCGCGCCGAGGCGGGCGTGTCGATCGCGCAGCTCAACGAGCGCCTCCTGCCGCGAGGCTGGTTCGTGCCCGTCACGCCGGGCACGCAGTTCGTCACCCTGGGAGGCGCGGTCGCGGCCGACGTGCACGGCAAGAACCACCACGTGGACGGCTGCTTCGGCGAGCACGTCCAGCGGCTCCGCATGCGCCTCGCCGACGGGCGCATCGTGAACGCCGAGCCCGACGGGGAGAACGCCGACCTGTTCTGGGCCACCGTCGGCGGCATGGGCCTCACGGGGCACGTGCTCGACGTCGAGCTCAGGATGCGGCGCGTGCGCTCCCCGTGGATCCACCAGGAGACCCGCAGGGTCGACGACATCGACGAGTACATCGACGCGCTGAAGGACGCCGCCCAGAAGTGGCCTTTCACCGTCGGTTGGATCGACTGCCTCTCGCGCGGCAAGTCGCTGGGGCGCGGCATCCTCATGGCAGGCGACTGGGCGGACCCCGAGACGGCGCCCGCGCGCTACCCGAAGCCCTTCCCCAAGATCACGATGCCCTTCGAGCTGCCGAGCTGGGTGCTCGGGCGCGCGAGCGTGAAGGCCTTCAACTTTGGTTTCTACTACAAGCATCTGCCGCGCAAGATGGAAGGCATCACGCACTGGCAGAGCTTCTTCTACCCGCTCGACATGGTCCGGCACTGGAACCGCATGTACGGTCCGCGTGGCTTCACGCAGTACCAGTGCGTCCTGCCGGACGAGGCGGGCAGGGGTGCCGCGCGGCGTGTGCTCGAGCTGCTCTCGCGGCGGGGCGGCGCATCGTTCCTGTGCGTGATCAAGGACTGCGGCCCCGAGAACCGCGGCCTCCTGAGCTTCCCCCGCAAGGGCATCAGCATCGCGCTCGACATCGCGGTGCGCGACGATACGCAGGCGCTCGTCGACGCCCTCAACGAGCAGGTGATCGCCGAGGGGGGGCGCATCTACCTCGCGAAGGACTCCTTCACGCGTCCGGACCACTTCCGCGCGATGGAGAGCGCACGGCTCGAGCGCTTCCGCGAGGCGCGCGCGAAGTGGGATCCGGAGGGGCGCATCCGCAGCGCGCAGTCGGTGCGACTGCTCGGCGATCGGCCCTGAGAGGGCGAGGAGCTTGTCGATGAAGGTGGCATTCCTAGGGGCGACGGCCGGCATGGGCCGGGCGCTCTCCCGCAAGATGGCGTCGCGTGGCGACATCCTCTTCTTGCTCGGGCTCGACCCCGAAGATCTCGCGCGCTCCGCCGCGGATCTCGGCACGGACGGCGCGCGCCCGGCGGGCGTGGCGGTGCTCGATCTCGCGGATCCGTCGAGCTTCGCGGGTGCGCTCGAGCGCGCCGAGGCCGCGCTCGGTGGGCTCGACGCCGTCGTGTGCACGGCGGGCATGTTCGCGACGCAGGAGGCGCTCGAGGCGGATCCTGCGCTCGCCGAGCGCGTGCTGCACGTCGACTTCACGGGCACGGTGCTCTTCTGCGAGGAGGCACGCAAGCGGCTGCTCGCGCGAGGAGGTGGCACCCTCTGCGTATTCTCGAGCGTCGCAGGGGAGCGGGGGCGCAAGCCGGTCGCGCTCTACGGGGCGGCGAAGGCAGGGCTCACGCGCTACCTCGAGGCGCTCGATCACAAACACAGGGCCGAGGGCCTGCGGGTCGTCACGGTGAAGCCGGGCTTCGTGAAGACGGGCATGACCGCCGGGCTCGCTCCGCCGCCCTTCGCGGGGGAGCCCGACGAGGTCGCCGCGCGCGTGCTGCGCGCGATCGATCGGGGCTCGCCCGTCGTGTACGCGCCGGCGGCCTGGGGGCCGATCATGGCGGTGATCCGGAGCCTGCCGCGCGCGGTGATGCGTCGCGTCTCCTTCTGATCGCGCGACGCCGCTCGTGCCGCGCGCAAATCACAGTTCCTCAGAGTCGCGTCGCGCGCGTGCGCTCCGGTCGCGCGTCGACGGTGGACGCGTATACTCCGCCGCCGGCGCCGCCCGGCGCCCTCACGCTCCTCCGGGAGCCACGACCGAGCACGAGGTCCCCATGCGCAGGCTGTCCGCCCGTCTTCTCTCCGCGTCTTTCGTACTCTGCCTCGCTGGATCGGCCTCGGCCGGCGAGTGGTCCCGGCCCCAGGTCGAGCTCGCCTCACGGCCCGACGCCGCGCAGGCCGCGCTCGAGTGGATCACGCTCGAAGGAGCGCGCCTCGGACTCGAGCAGGTGGAGCTCGGCGTGGAGCGGGTCGTGGGCAGCGCGGAGCGAGGGCGCACGGTGCGTCTCGCGCAGCGGCACCGAGGCGTGCCGGTGCTCGGCGCCGGCGTGACGGTGCGCGTGGGACGCGACGGTCGCGCGTCGCGCGGCGCCGTCTCCGTGGCGAGAGGTCTCGACGTCGACGTGAAGCCGACGATCGACGCCGGGGCCGCCTTCGCAGCGATCCAGCAGGCGAACGGCGCCACGCTGCCGGCGCCGGAGCGCGTCGAGCTCGTGGTGATGCCGACCGACGTGGGCCTGCTCGCGTGGCAGCTCGATCTGCGCGTGGGGCAGGGGGGCACGCGCTTCTTCGTCGACGCGCACACAGGCAGGCTGGTGCAGGAGCGGCCGCTCGCGGTGCACGTGATGGGGCGCGTCTACGCGAACAACGCCGTGACCACGCCCACGCCGACCGACGTCGAGCTCAGCACGCTCGACCTGGGCGCGGATCCGGTGCGCTTGAACGGCTGGGGGGGCCTGCTCGCCGTCACGAACTACGTCTCGGGCGGCAGCCAGAGCGGCTTCGTGCTGGAGCAGAGCCTCGGGCCGACCGAGGGCACCGACTTCCTCTACGATCCGCCCTCCAACCCGCTCGATCCGACCGATGGCTTCGCGCAGGTGAACCTCTTCCACCACCTCACGACGATCCGCGAGCTCTTCCGCGGGCTCGGGGTGCCGGTCGACGACGCGGACTACAAGCTCACCGCCGTCGCGAACGCGCGCGAAGACGGCCAGAACTTCGACAACGCCTTCTTCTCGCAGATGGGTCAGACGGGCACCTTCGCCGCGCCCAACCTGATCGCCATCGGCCAGGGCACCCAGGTCGACTTCGCGTACGACTCCGACGTGTTCAAGCACGAGTTCGGCCACTACGTGTCGCACGTCGCGCTCGGCTACAACCTGGGCCAGCTCCACTTCGACGCCTACGGGCTCTCGCCGCACTCGGGCAGCATCGACGAGGGCATCGCCGACTACTTCGCTTGCAGCCACAACGGTGACCCCGTCGTCGGCGAGGCCTCGCTCGCCTTGCTGGGCGCCGCGCGCGACCTCGAGGCGATCGACAAGAAGTGCCCCGACGACGTGATCGGCGAGGTGCACTTGGATGGTGAGCTGATCGGCGCCGTCGCGTGGGGAGTGCGTGACGTGGTCGGCACCGAGCTCGGCGATCGCATCGTGTGGGGTGCGCTCGAGCTCCTGCCGGCGGGCGCGCGCCTCGGTGACTTCGGCGCGGGCCTCATCGCGGCCGCCGAGGAGCTCGAGGCCGCGAGCGAGATCGCCGCGAGCGACGTGCTCGCGATTCGCATGCTCGTCACCGAGAGCGGCCTCGACGACTGCGGCGCCGTGCTCGCGCTCGAGGGCGAGCAGACCCGCAAGGGCACGGTGATCGGGCTCGGCATCCTCGGGCAGGCCTTCGGCGCGAGCTGCTCGCAGATCAAGGGCTTCGGCGTGTCGATGCCCGCGCTCTTCCACTTCTCGCGGGCCACGCAGGCGAGCGACGCCGGCCTGCGCCTGACGGTCGACTCGGACGTGGTGCAGGGTGCGGGCGAGATCGACCTGAAGGTCTACGCACGCAAGGGCCAGGCGGTCCGCTTCACGAGCGGCGCGGGCGGCTTCCCCACGCCCAGTCAGTTCGACCACGAGCTGACGGTCGACAGCGCGGGCTTCGTGGTGCTGGGCCCCGAGAGTGACCCTCCCTTCGAGCCCGGCGCCGAGTACTACTTCGCGCTCGTGAGCAACAGCTGCCCGACGCTGAGCTACACCCTGTCGGCGTCGGTCGAGACCCCGAGCACCGGCGTGGGCGGCGGTGGCGCGGGCGGCGAAGGCGGTGGTGTGGGCGCCGGCGGAGGCGACGCCGCTGGCCCCACCGACGAGGGCTGCGACTGCCGCGCGGCGGCGGGCGCTCCGACGACCGAGGGGGGGCTGCGCGCAGGTCTGGTCGCGCTCCTGCTCGGTGGTGCGGCGTGGCTGCGCCGCCGCCGTGGGTTCCAGAGGGGCTGAGCAGCTGCTAGCTCTGTGGCCGGGGTGGGGCACGTCGCGCTACCCGCTTCCCGTTGGAGGGTCCGATGTTCCTCGCCTTGGCCGCCATCCTGAACCTGGTCTCGTTCGTCTCCTTCGTGATCGTGCTCGTGCAGCTCTTCAAGAAGAAGGGCGTCGGGCACGGCATCGCGGGAATCCTCTGCGGCTTCTACACCTTCATCTGGGGTTGGCAGAGCGCCGCGAGCCTGGACGCCGAGGGGCAGAAGGTCGGCATGACCTACCGCGGCTGGATGATGCTCTGGACGGTCGCGCTCGTCGGCGGCGTCATCGCGAATCTCATCTCGAGGCTCTGAGAGCGCGCGCAGGAGCGGTTCGGCGCGCGCCGCGCGCTCAGCGCGCGCCGAGCTCCACACGCAGGTGCTCGAGCAAGCCCTCGGCGGCCCGCTCGCACATGTCGAGCACCTCGTCGAAGCCGCTCGGACCACCGTAGTACGGGTCGGGTACCTCGGCGCCCGCCTCCGCGCGCGGGTCGAAGTCGCGGAAGAGCGCGAGTCGGGCGCGCGCGGCCTCGGGCCTGAGCTGCTCGAGCGCGCGCAGGTTCGAGCGATCCATCGCCACGATCAGATCGAAGCGGTGGAAGTCGCCGGGGACGACCTGGCGTGCGCGGCTCGTCAGCGAGTAGCCCCTCGCCTGGGCGGCTCGCGCGGATCTCGCGTCTGCGGGCTCGCCGACGTGCGCTGCGCTCGTGCCGGCGCTGTCCACCTCGACCCTCGCATCGAGCCCGGCGCGCGCGAGCACCTCGACGAGCACGCCCTCGGCCGTCGGCGAACGGCAGATGTTGCCCAGGCAGACGCAGAGCACGCGGTAGGTCGCGGCGCTCACGCCCGCTCCTCGCGCCGTGGGAGCACGCCGGCTGCCGGGCGTGTCGACGGGGTGGAGCACGGGCGGAGGAGCGGGGTCGTCGTCGTCGTGGGCATGGACCGCGGCATTCTGTCGACGCGGGCCGCCGCTGTCGACTCCCGGGTGGCGCCTGGCGCGCGCGGCGCGGATACTCTGCTGGGCGGCCGGAGGCTCGGCGGGTCGAGCGCGTGGGGCTCCTCATCGTGAGCGGTCGTGACGGTAGGATGTGCAATCATCGAGCGCTTCGCTTCCCAGGCACGAAGCCGGCCCGCAGCTCGGGGCCGGCGTGAGCCGATCCGACCCGCTCGAGGATCCCGACGGGTGGCTGCGGCGCACGGTGTTGGTCGACCTCGCGCCTCCTGTCGCGCTCGACGCCTTGGAGCCTGAGCTCTCACCCGGAGAGCGCGCCTACGCGTCGACGCTGCCCGAGCGGCGGAGGCGGACCTACGTGGGCGGCCGTGCGGCCATGCGCCGGGCGCTCGCGGGGCTCGGCGTGGCCGACGCGGCCGAGATAGGGGTCGACGAGCGTGGCGCGCCGGTCCTTCCGAGCGGTGTGGCCGGCTCGATCGCGCACAAGGACGAGGTCGCGGTCGCCCACGCAGCGCGCAGCGCGGACGGCTCGACGCTCGGCGTGGACGTCGAGCTCTCGCGGCGCCTGTCCGATGGCGTCGTGAGGCGCGTGCTCCGCGACGAGGAGCTCGAGGAGCTCGCCCTTCGCGGGGTCCTCGCCGCGAGCGAGGTGGCGCTCGAGCGCTTCGCCGTGAAGGAGGCCATCTACAAGGCGATCGACCCATTCCTGCGGCGCTACGTCGGCTTCCGTGAGGTGCGGCTCTGCGAGACCCGAGGGGGCTTGCTGCGGGCCGAGGGCGAGGCCATCGAGGGGCTCGACGTGGTGGCGCGGGTCGCGCGGGTTCGAGGACCACGAGGTCTGGACCTCGTGCTCGCGCTCGCACACGCCCGGTCGCGCTGAAGCCTTCGAGCGGCGTCTCTCGGCGCGCGGACGACGAGCGATGCGCACGAAGCGGGCTGCGCGAGCCACTCCGTGAACCGGTTTCGTGGATGGCGCTTCGAGTGAACGACCCCATTGGGTGAGGGTCGTTCACCCGAAGCTGAGGTGGTTGGTTTGCACCCGACGGTCCTGCTTTCTGCACCCAGGCCCGATCAACCCCATCGGGCCTGGGTGTAACATGCCCGCCGTGCAGAGATTTCTCAGGATGGGTCTGGGCGCCGCTTGGCTTTCGCTCTCTGGATGCAGCGTCTCCACGCTGCCGGCACGCCCCGACGAGCCGGAGGCGAAGCCGGCCCACGCGGAGCGCGCGAACAGAGGGGCTCGCGTCTCCGCGACCCGAGACGACGCGCCGGAGATCAGCCGCTCCCGTGGGCAGAAGGGCGGGGGCATCGTGCTCTACCCGAGGGTGATCCCCCGCGGTGACGACCCCGAGCTCGCGAAGCTCGCCGAGCTCGTGCAGCAGCGCCTGGGCTCGATCGCCGCTTCGGTGCACGGCGACGCCGTCGAGCGCCGCCCCGCGCCAGAGCGGGTATGTCCGCGCGAGGGCTGCTCCGCGCGCAGCTACGGCGCCGTGGTCGCCCGCAACGCCGGCGGCTGCACCGTGGTGGCGGTCGTCGGAGAGCCCGGCCCGCAGCCGCTCCGACTGGTGCCGTGGGCTGGGAGCGTGCGTCTCGCGAGTGAGCAGGTCGCGTTCCGCGAGCCGCCCGAGAGCGCGATCACCATCACCGAGCACGCCAAGTGCGATGCGCTCATCGAGGCGCTCGAGGCCAACGCGCCGATCGGGGAGGAGCAGAAGCTCAGAGAGGCCCTCGGCGCACCCGCCGCGCGACCCTGAGGGCGAGCTCCGTGGGGCCCACGAGCCGCAAAATTCTGCGAGACGGCCTCGCTCGCCTGACGCTAAGCTGCGACTCTCGTCGGGGATCGGCCGAGCGCAATCCACGCGCCGCTGATCCGACGACGGGCCGCCGAGGCCGCGCAGAGCTCCGATGACCAAGCTGCTCAACGCCCGCGACCTGCTCGAGAACGTCCGCTCCGCCGACCAGGAGAGCAGCCAGGACACGGCCGGGGGCGAGGTCGTGCCGACCGCTGGTGGGCGTGTCTTCCTCGGGACCTTCAAGCCGCGCGCGCGCGCGGCCGCTGCGCTCGGCTCGAGGGCGGCGGCCGTCAAGGCGACCGCGGCCCGGAGCGCCGCCGTGCGTGAGACCGCACAGCGCTCCGCCGTGGTGCGCCCGGTCGCGTCGCCCGCGCCGGAGATCGGGCTGTCTCTGCCGGAGGTTCCCGCGACGGAGTCACCTCCGGTCGCGAGGCCTCGAGCGCCCCAGGGCACCGCAGGCGCCGCTCCGATGCCCGCGCCGCCCGTGGTGGCTCCACCCGGTGCTCCACCAGCACCGGGATGGGCGCCTCTGGGGCGCAAGCACACCGTGCCGCTCGAGGCCGTCCGTCCCGAAGCGGCCGCGAAGCCGGCCGCGCCGCCCGCTCCTGCTCCGGCGCCAGCCCACCTCGAGCCTGCGCTCGAGCGGGACCTGGAGGCCTACGTGCGCGCGGAGCCGCCCGACGCGCACGGCGACTCACGTACGATCGAGATGGCGCTCCCGCCGGAGCTCGCCGCCTCCTCACCCGATTTCGACGACAGCCGCACGCTCGAGATCGAGCTGCCCAAGGCTTCGCCGCTTGCCCAGCCCACCACGGTCGGAAAGCAGGCTCCCGTCGTCGCGGCCGAGGCGGGCCCGGCGCCACGCTCGATCTCGCCTTCGCAGCCTCTGCGCAAGGCGGGGACCTCGAGCTGGTCGCGCTCCAGCGAAGGCGCGCCCGGCTCCGAGCCCACCTCGCCGCGTGGTGCACCTGCACCCGCCACGCGGCCCGCGGTGCCGTCGACGCCGCCGCTCGAGTCGCTCGGGGCGGAGACCCCCGCCGCAGCGGTCGTGGCGCCGAGCAGCGCGCCCGCGACCCCTTCGCGACCGAAGAGCGCGGTCGCAGACATGTTCAGCTGGGTCACCCAGAAGCCGGCTTGGGCCCCCGAGTCGGGCTCGCTCGAGGAGGTCGCCGCGCTCGAGGCTCCGGCCCCGCCTGCGGCTGCTCCGCCGACGGCTCCGCAAGCCACCGCGGTCGCCGCGCCCGCGACGGCCAAGCCGCAGCCCATCGCGAAGCCGGTCGAAGCGCGGGGCGCGCCTCCGCCGAGCTTCGTGGCCGACGAGGCTCCGACGAGCGTCGACGAGCCCGTGGCGCTGTCGTCCGAAGAGACGCTCGTGATGCTGAGCTACGACGAGGCGACGCCGCTCAAGGATCTGGCGGAGTCCACCGGGCTCACCGAGTGGCGCGTATCGCTCATCGTCGACCGACTGAAGAAGCGCGGCGTGCTCGAGTCCTCCGACACGAGCGACGCGTCGGGCGCGAACGGCACCAACGAGCCGGCGACGACGCCCTCGAACTCCGCGTCGCCGCCGAGCCCCGCTGCCGCTTCGCCCGTGGCGTCCAAGCTCGTTTCGCCGAGCCCGCTCGTCGCGGCCACACCCGCGGCGAGCCAGGTGGCGAAGCCGGCGGACGCAGCCGTCTCGGCGAGCGCGGGTGGGTCCGCGGTGGCGCCGGCCGGCATGGCTGGGGGCATCAAGGCTGCCGAGGGCAACGGTCCGGAGAGCAAGGCTCCTGCAACGATGCCATCCGGCCTCGCGGCCTTCGAGCTCGGGGGCCTGCCGCGCGCTGCCGACGCCGAGGCACCGGCCAGCGATCCCGCGGCGACGAGCGAGCGTGTCGAAGCCGCGCCCTCGTCACGTCCGGCGCAGCCGCCGCTCGCGCCCGGCGTCGAGGGCACGCCGCCGCCCTCGACCGCGGCTTCGACGGACGCCGAAGAGCTCGACGAGGCAGTGGGGCTCGGAGACGACGAGGGGGACGAGCCTTCGGAGGGCTCGTCGGAGGGCTCGGGAAGCAAGGAGCCGGCTGACCCGGCGAGCATGCTCGCGCTGTTCGAGCTCAAGCTCTCGCTCATGCCCTCGGACGAACGCGCCAAGCTCGCGCAGACGACCGACGGCGACGAGCTCTACGCCTTGGCCTACGACAAGGATCCCGCCGTCATCCGCGCAGCCTGGGACAACATCCACATCAGCGTGGAGCACGCGCGTTTCTGGGCCTTCCATCACAGGACGGCGATGGGGCTCGAGCGCATCGGCCAGCGCGCGGAGCTCTTGAAGGACCCGCAGACGCAGCGCCGTCTCTTCCGCAACCCGCAGGTGAGCGAGCCTCTGTTGCGCAAGATCCTGCTCTCCAAGCGCCTCATCGACATCTACAAACACACGCTCGATCGCGAGGCCTCGGAGCGCACGCGGCAGAGCGCGCGCGGGCTGCTCCGCAACAAGTTCTCGACGACGGAGCCCGAGGACCGCGTTCAGCTCCTCTGGAACACCGAAGGGCGCGCGCTCCAGCAACTCAGCGGGCTGAGCATCGACAGCAAGACCGCGTCGCTCGTCTGCGCGCGACCGATCGTGAGCATGATGCTCGTGCAGAGCTTCCTGCGCTTCTCGGCGACGCCCCCGAGCATCATCTCGTACCTCTTGAAGCAGCCGCTCGTGAAGCGCCAGATCCACCTGCGCAACGCGCTGCTCAAGCACCCGAACTGTCCCGCCGACGCGAAGCGCGCCTTCTGAGAGCCCGCGCTCGGCGCTCCACGACGAGCCGGCGCGATCAGGACTCGTCGAGCCACACACGCTCGGCGTCGCGGCGGAAGCGCAGCGCTTGCAGCGTGGACTCGACCTCGACGAGGTGAGCGAAGGCCGCGCCGCCTTCGCCGGAGGCGGCGCCCGTTCGCCCCTTGGCGATGCGCGCGCCGCGCACGCGCTTCGCGAGCCTCGTCAGCGGCTCCGCGGAGGCGCTCGGTCGAGGTCCGCCGAGCGGCACGCGCGCCTTCGGCGCGAGAGCGCGCACCGGGTCGAGCTCGGCGCCGCTCCGGCGCGCGAAGTCCAGCAGGGCCACGTGGAGCCCGTCGGGGTCGCGCACGCCGGCGAGCAAGCCTCTCGCGAGCGAGCGCTGGTCGAGGCTCGTCGGTCGCTCGGCGATGAGCGCCCCGTGCGCGCGGAGCAAGGCGCGCAGCTCCTCCTTCCTCCGGCGCTCCTCGAGCGGCACGGCGAGACGAGCGTCGGGGCTGTCGACGGCGAGCTCCACGAGCAG
>CALKVW010000106.1 GCA_938004785.1 uncultured Polyangiaceae bacterium | reverse complement strand
GAGGCCGCCCCCCAGCGCGGCGCCGAGGCCGGCGCTTCCCGCGCCCTCGCTCGGCTCGCCGGCCACACGGCAGCCGCAGCCGCCCTGCTTCGGCTCCACGGGAGGCGGCGCGTCGACCGGCGCGGCGTCGCTCGGCGCAGCGTCGCTCGGCGCAGCCTCGCCAGAGGGAGCGCCGGCCTCGTCGCTCGGCGCGGCCTCCTTCGGGGCCTCCTTCTTCTCGTCCTTCTTCGGCTCCTTGCCACCGACGAAGGAGATCGAGCGCCGGTCGACGATGGGGTTGTCGCCCTCGAGGATGACGCGGATCTTCTGGCCGATGTTGGCGCCGTCGTCGGCGCGCTTGAGCTGCAGGCTGTACTCGCCGGCCTCGAAGCCGCGGTCGCGACGGATGACGAAGTTGAACTTGGTGACCTTGAAGGTCTTGCCGGTGCCGTCCGAGAAGCCGATGTCCATGCTCTCGATGATCGGCTGCTGGTTCTGCAGCGACTTCTTGGTGATGACGGGCTTTTCGCCACCTTCGTCGGTGAGCGAGCGCTCGTAGAGCGTCTGCATCTGGAAGGAGAAGTGCGTGGGCACGAAGTTGATGTCCGGCATGCTGCCGTAGTCGACGACCAGCTTGAGCTTCCAGCGACCGTCGACCTCCTTGAGCGTCGTGCCCCCTTCGACCTTCACCGTGCCGAAGGCGGACGCGGTGCGAGGCGCGAGCAGGAGGGCGAGCGCGGCGAAGAGCCACGCATGGAGGCGGAGCGGCGAGATCCTGGGTCGGGTCATGGGGCGGCAGGATACACAGGGTCGGCGCTCTCGATCGAGGGCGTCGGCGGGCGCAGGCGCGCGGGCACGGCGGCCTCGAGCCAGGGCCCGAGGTCCGAGAGCGCGCGATCGGCGAGCGCGGCGTAGCGATCGCGCTTCTTGAGCTTCTTGCGCTGCCCCTCGAGCGGAGGCACGTGCGAGAAGTGGATGTTCGACGGCTGATAGCCGCCCGGGCCCTCGTGGGAGAGGTGCGTGAGCAGGCCGCCGAGCGCCGTGGTGACGGGCGGCGGCAGCGGCTCCTCGCCGCGTAGGCGCGCCGCGAGCAGGAGCGCGCAGAGCAGGCCGGCGGCGGCGCTCTCGACGTAGCCCTCGACGCCCGAGAGCTGGCCCGCGACGTAGACGCCGGGCGCCCGGGCGAGCTGCATCGTGGCGTCGAGCTGGGTCGGCGCGTGGAGGAAGGTGTTGCGGTGCACCGAGCCCATGCGCAAGAACTCGGCCTCCTCGAGCCCGGGGATCATGCGAAAGACGCGCAGCTGGTCGGGGTACTTCATGCGCGTCTGGAAGCCGACGAGGTTGTAGGCGGTGGCGGCGGCGTCTTCCGGGCGGAGCTGCACGACCGCGTGGGGGCGCCTGCCCGTGCGTGGATCGGTGAGGCCCACGGGCTTCATGGGGCCGAAGGCGAGCGTCTGCTCGCCGCGCTCGGCCATGACCTCGACGGGCAGGCAGCCCTCGAAGTAGCGCAGGTCCTCGAAGCTGCGCGCGGCGACCTTCTCGGCCTCGACGAGGGCGCGCACGAAGGCCTGGTAGCCCTCCTCGTCGAAGGGGCAGTTCACGTAGGCCTCGTCGCCGAGCTCGAGCGCCGTGCCTTCGGCGTGGGCCTCGGCGTCGACCAGCTCGCCCTTGCCCCAGCGCGACTGCTTCCAGACCTTCGCCCAGTCGATCGAGTCGGCCGCGACGATCGGCGCGATGGCGTCGTAGTAGGCGAGCCGCTCGCTGCCCACGATGCGCTCGAGGTCCGAGGCGAGCGCCTCGCCGGTGAGCGGACCGGTGGCGAGCACCACGGGGCGCTGCTCGGGCACGGCGAGCACCTCGCGCTCCTCGACGCGGATGCGCGGATGCGATCGGAGCGCGCTCGTGATCTCGGCGCCGAAGCGCTCGCGGTCGACGGCGAGCGCGCCGCCGGCCGGCACGCGCGTGTGATCGGCGACGCGCATCACCAGCGAGCCCGCGCGGCGCATCTCCTCCTTGAGCAGCCCGACCGCGTTCGTGAGCGAGGCGCCGCGCAGCGAGTTGGAGCAGACGAGCTCCGCGAAGAAGTCGCTCGTCTGCGCGGGCGTGCGCTTGTGGGGCTTCATCTCGACGAGCACGACCTGGATGCCTCGCTCGGCGAGCTGGAAGGCCACCTCGCTGCCGGCGAGCCCGGCGCCGACGACCGTGACCTCGAGGGAGTCGTTCATGGCGCGCGACTCTGGACCGGGCGTTCGCGGAGAGCAAACGGCGACGCAACTCGCCGCGGGCTCGTGTCGATGTGACCCGCGTGGAGACACGAAGCCTCGGACCGGAGCACCCCGACTACCCGCCGGGGCTGCGTGAGCTGCCCAAGCCGCCGAGCTTGCGCCTGCGTGGTGTGCTGCCGCGTGGGCCGGGGGTGGCGATCGTGGGCACGCGCAAGGCGAGCGAGCAGGGCCTCGCCTTCGCGCGTGAGCTCGCCGCCGAGCTCGCCGCCTCGGGCGTCGCGGTCTGGTCGGGTGGCGCCCTCGGCATCGACGCCGCCGCGCACGAGGGCGCGCTCGGCCGAGGCCCGACCGTGGCGGTGCTCGGCGGCGGGCTCGAGCGCCCCTCGCCGGCGAGCCACGAGGCGCTGTTCGAGCGCATCGCGAGGGAGGGAGGCGCGGTGCTCTCGAGCTACGCCGACGAAGCACCCGCGCGCGAGCACCAGTTCCTCGAGCGCAACCGCCTGCTGGCCGCTTCGGTTTCGCTGCTCGTGGTGGTCGAGTGTCGCGAGAAGAGCGGCGCGCGCAACGCCGCGAAGGCCGCGCGCACGCTCGGCCGCCCGGTGGGCGCTGTGCCACGTTGGCCGAAGGGCGACGCCTTCGGCGGCACCCGCGAGGAGCTGCGGCTCGGCGCGACGCCGATCTTCGACCTGAGCGACGTGCTGCGTGTGCTCGAGGGCCGCGGTGAGCTGCCACGTGTCTCACGTCGCCCGCGCGGACTGCGCGCGCCGGAGCAGCTCGAGCTCGCCGCCTCGCTCGCGACGCCGCTCGGCGCCGACGCGCAGGCGGTGCTCGCTGCGGTGCGCGCGGGCGCGAGCCACGTGGACGCGGTGTGCGAACGCAGCGGGCTCGCGGCGTACGTGGTCGCCGGCGCGCTCGTCGAGCTCGGCGTCGCGGGCCTCGTCGTCGACGGGCCCCACGGGCTCGCGGCTCGGCGCTGAAGGCGCGCGTGTCAGTCGAAGCGCTCGTGGTGGACGCGCTTGCGGTCGAGGCCGAGCTCTTCGCGCAGGAGGCCACGCACCGCCTTGACCATGCGGTCGAGACCGCAGACGTAGGCCTCGGCCTCCGGCTCGCCGAGCAGCTGCCAGGCGCTCGCGAGGTGCTCCTGCACCCAACCTCGGCCCCCCTGCCACGAAGCGGGCGGCTTGGAGAGGGTGACCAGCGCACGGAAGCCGGGGTGGGCCCGCTCGAGCGCGTCGAGCTCCTCGCGGTAGAGGATGTCGTCTTCGTGGCGCACGCCGAGCAACACGACGAAGCGGGGCGCCTGTCCCCGGTCGAGTGCGGCGAGGTACATGCTGCGCAGCGGCGCGAGCCCGGTGCCAGTGCCCACGAAGAGCGCCGGTCGCTCGCTGGCAGCGTCGCGCGTGAAGAGCCCCTGCGGCCCGACGGCGCGCAGCTCACGGCCGGGCTCGAGCGCATGCAGATGTTCGCTCATCGCGCCGCCTTCGACGCGCGTGACGGCGAGCTCGAACCCGGAGTCGCCGCGCGGCGGCGAGGCGATCGAGTAGGAGCGCTTCGTGGTGCCTCCTTCGAGCTCCGCGAAGAGGTTGACCCACTGACCGGGCGCGAAGCGCATCGGGGCGCCGTCGAGCCGCTCGAAGCCGAGCTCACGCACGCTCGGGCTGAGCGTGCGCGCGCGCACGAGGCGCACCTGGAAGCTCTCGGGCGCGGGCATCGAGCGGCGGTATAGAGCGCGGAACGCGCGCGGGCAAACCGCCTCGCCGGGCGAGGCTCGCCTGGACTCGAGCTCCCCTGCCCGAGCCCGATCGACGCGAGCGGGCACGGGCGCGCATGGGCAAGGCTCGCGGCATGCACTAGGTTCCGGGGCGTGCTCGCGGCCATGAGAAGAGCGGCTCGCGCGACGGCGTCGAGCCCGGTGAGGCTCGGCGCCCTGCTCGTGCTGCTGGGCTGCGGCGGCTCGGACCCCACGCCGAGCGCCACGAGCGGCGCGCCACGAGCCACGCAGGCGCCCGCCCCGCCGAGCGCCGACCCCGCGGTGCTGCGCGAGCTCGTCGCGCGCCTGCCCTCGGCGCTTCCGCCGACCAGCCCGAGCGGCACGCTCGTGGGCCGGGACACCGGGCTCGCCGGCACGGCCCTCCCCCTGCCCATCGTGGCCGCGTCCGGCGCCACGGCCGAGGTCGCGCTCGAGGCGCCGACCAAGCTCTCGAGCGCGTCGACCGAGCGCGCGCTGCGCGCCTCGCTCTACGCCGAGCTCGTGCTGCGCTGCCGCGCGCCCGACGGCTCGGTGTTGCCACCCGACGCCGTCACGCTCGAGTTCCGCGTGCGCCCGGACGGCCAGATCGACCGAGGCAGCGCCACCTCGACCGCCGGCTCACCGGAGCATGCCGACGCCGCGCGCTGCATGCTGCGCGTGCTCAAGACCTCCGACGCGCGCGTCCCCGCGTCGCGCGGCCAGACCTCACTCGTGCGCGCCACCGTGCCGAGTGTCGACTGAAGACGCGACGCGCGAGCAGCCCGCCTCAGCGCGGCAAGACGACGCGGCCTCGCGCGTCGACGCGCAGGTTCGAGGCGAGCGCGCCGATGGCGCGCTGCGTGCCGCGACCGAAGGGAAGCACCAGCGCGGCGCGGGTGCCCTCGAGGTCGCCCGGATACGCGAGCATCGAGCCCTCGTCGTCCCAGTCGGCGAGGCGCGAGTAGCCGCCCGCGGGCAGGGAGCTCACGAGCGCCTCGGCCTGTAGATCGACCACGGCGAGCGACTCCGGAGAGGCCAGCACGAGCGCGCGCAGATCACGCGTCACCCTGGCGCTCGTCCAGGGCACCGTCCCGCTCGCGCCGAGCAGGAGCTCGACCTCGCCGTTGGCGCGCGCGAGGTGCACGCCGGCCGCGTCGCCGTAGATGACCGAGCCCGGCGTGGGCCCCTCGGCGAGCGCCGTGGCGCGAGGCACCGCGCGCGTGACCTCGACCAGCTCGCGCGCGCGCTCGTCGAAGCGCAGGACGGCGCCGTCGGAGGAGGCCATCCACGTCGCGCTCTCGTCGTGGCGACGGCACGCGACCAGCTCGTGCACGTAGCCCGGGAGGGTCTGGACCGCGTGCAGCTCCCGCGTCGCGAGATCGTAGACGGAGAGGCGCGCGTCGGTGTCCTGCAGGTAGAGCGCACCGCAGCGCGGGCCGACACCGAGCACCATCGCAGGTCGCCGCTCGAGCTTCGCGAGCTCGGCCCCGGAGAGCACGTCGAACACCTCCCACGCGTCGCCGTTCACGCGGTAGCCGAGCACGCGGCCGTCGCCGCAGCCGCCGAGCAGCTTGCCCTGCCGCGTCAGGAGTCGCTCCCCGGTCCGGGCGCGCAGCGCGACGAGCTCCGGGCTCGCGGGGGCGAGGCCCGACGAAGAGGGCCCGAGCTCGAGCACGACCACCTCCCCGGAGCGCTCGAGCGCCGCTACGCCCTCGTCGGGGCGCACCGGCTCGGCCTCGCCCGAGGCGCTGCGTCGATCGAAGCGCAGGACGCGCTCGAGCGAGTCGTCGCTCGTGCGCAGCGACACGAGAGAGCGCGAGACGAAGCGCTGATCGGAGAGCAGGAAGCCGCCGGTGCTCGCGTGGCGGCCGAGCTCACGCCGGCCGAGCCCGCCGAGGCTGCGCCGCGACTGCACGAGCTCGGGTGCGCCGGCCGAGCGGGGCACGCAGCCACCGCGGGGAGGCTCGCGACCCTCGGGACGCGCGCCCAGGCCGAGGTGGTGCCAGGCGCCGCTCCCGTCGACGCTGCAGACGGCGAGCTCGAGCCCGGACTGGTCCCAGCGCAGCGCGCCAGGTTCCGCGCTCCCCTCGAGCTCGAGCAGGACCCGCTCGGGATCCGTGGCATCGAGCAGCTGGACCTGTCCGCGCGAAGCGATGGCGAGCACCCGATCACGCGGCGAGAAGCTCGCCTGCTCCACGTCGAGGCTCCGTCGCACGACGCGGCTCGCCGAGGGCCTGAAGCTCGGCGCGACGACGAGCGAACGGCCCGACCAGCCCGCGACGCTCTCACCATCGGCGGAGAGCGCGAGGGAGGCGACGGGGAGCTCGTGCTCTGCGCGCTCGCCGCGCCCGAAGTCCCAGACGCCGAAGCCACGCTCGGTCGGGCAAGCGGCGACCGCGGCGCGCTCGGCGACGACCACCGAGCCACGGCAAGCGAAGGGCCCCACGTCGGCGAGCCCGAGCTCACCCGACTCGCGGAGCCGCACGAGGCTCGTGAGTCCACGCGTCGTGCGCAGCCACACCGCGTGATCCCAGTCGAGAGGGCTGAGCTCGACGATCGGCGCGTCGAGCGTGAGCTCGTGGACGCGCGGCTTGCGTCGGAGCTCGGCGAAGCGCTCCGGGCTCGCGTCGAGCTCGTCGGCCTCGTCGAGCTCGAGCTCTCCGGCCTCCGGCCGGAGATCGACCGCGACGAAGCCGCCTCCCGCGGCGACGCCGATGACCCAGCGCTCGTCCCAGGGCATGTCCACGCCGTCGATCGGGCCGTGGTAGAGGAAGCGCGCCGGCGCGAGATCGCGCGAGGCTCCTGCGAGCTCGAGGCCCAGCGCCGGATCGTCGGCGCCGTCGCGCAGCGCCTCGACGAGCAGAGCGACGCGCTCGTAGGGGTCGGACGACTGCCGCGCACGCGCGACGAGCTGAGCGATGCGGGCCCGCCGCTCGGCGATCGCCTGCTCGGCCTCCGCCTCGAGCCTGCGCGCATCGAGCGAGCGCTTGCCGAGCCACACGGAGAGCATCGCGACGAGCACGACGCCGGCCAGGGCGACGTAGCGCGCGCGGCGCGCCCGGAGCTTGCGCCGGCTCGCCTCGAGGAACTCGACCTCGACCCCGCTCAGACGCCGCGCCGCGCCGTGGAAGCGCTCCAGCGCGCGCAGCAGCTCGCCTCGATCCAGGTACTCCTCGTGTTGCCCGGACCTCTCCCAAGCGCCGGCCGCCTCACGCAGTCGCTCCTTGGTGCTCAACCGATCCATGGCGGAGAGGCGGAGCTGGGCGAGCACCGACCACGCCGCGAGCGAGCCGTGCGCGAGCTCGACGAGCTCGCCTCGGCGGCGGAGCAGACCGAGCTCGACGAGCTGCTCGAGCGCGAGCGAGAGCCGCGCCTCGTCGCCGAGCTCCTGGGAGAGCTCCTCGAGCCGGACGGCCACCGGCAGGCCCTCGGTCGTGCTGAGCAGCACGAAGAGCTCGTCGGCCGTGGCGCGCAGGGAAGGCTCGAGCCCGTGGTAGGCCCGATCGGCCGCCGCGTGCACCCTGGCGGCGACCCCGCCGTCGCGCATGAGGGCCTGCCCGTCGAGCACACCGCGCGCGCCGCACCGCAGCCGCTCCGCCTCGAACCAGTCGCGCAGCGCGAGCGCCACCGCGGCGAGGCTCGAGCCGGGTGACGCGAGCTCGCTCGACACGGCGGCGACGAGCGACTCGGCGCCTCGAACGACGTAGCCCGCGCGACGCGCCGGCTCGAGCGCGATCTCCTCCGCGTGCGCAGCCGACGGCACCGCGAGCTGACGCAGCGCGGGCGCCAGCGCCTCTCCGATGCCCGCGCAGCCGACGAGGGCCTCGAGGCCGTCGACGTCGACGAGCCCCACCAGGCGCAGACCGTCGACCGGTGCGCTGCGCAGGCTCTCGGCGAGCAGCGCGCGTGTTCGCTCGGCCGACCCGGCGCCCGGGAGCAGCTCCAGCCGGTCGAAGACCACGAGCAGCGCCTCTTCGCTCGTGCCGAGCCGGCTGCTCAGCGCGGCGAGCTCGGCGCCCCTCGCGAGCGCGAGCGAGCTCGGCGCCTCGGCTTCGCCTCCGTCGTCTCGCTCGCCGCTCGCCCCATCACCCTGCCGGAGAGTGGCCACGCGCGTCACGGAGGCAGGACCCAGGAGCTCGAGCAGCGCGCCGTCGACGTCGCCTTCGCCGAGGTCGAGCCACACGACACGCACCTCGAGTCGGCCGTCGATGCCGGAGCGCTCGAGCTCGGGAACCAGGCCCGCCCTCAGCATCGAGGTCTTGCCCGCACCCGCGGGCGCGGCGACGACGAGCGTCGACTCGAACTCGAGGTGCCGCGCCATGCGCGCGATCTCGTCCGAGCGCCCGCCGAGGAAACCCTCGTGTGTGGCGCCGTAGGCCTCGGCGCCCGGATACGGGTGCTCCGGCGCGCCGTACGGCCTCTGCCAGGCCTCGTCGAAGGCCTTGCGCAGCTGCCCCGCCCCAGCGCCGCGCGCCGCGGGCTCCACCTCGAGCAGGCGCCTCACCAGCTGCGCGACGCCGCCCGGCAGACCGAGCTGCTCGAGATCGCGCAGCTTCGCGTGCAGCGTGGCCTCGCGCAGCTCGTTCCACCAGCGCACGGCCGAGGAGGGATCGCGCTCGTCGGGCTCGGGCACGGTCAGCGCTTGAGGGAGCTCTCCGGTCGCGAGCAGCGCGAGCGTGACGCCCAGGGCGTAGGCGTCGGCCGCCCAGGTCGGCTCGGCGTAGGAGAGCACCTCGGGCGCGACGAAGCCCGGCGTGCCCACGACGGCACGCGCGCCCTCGGAGCTCGGCGCGCTCGGGCCCGCGTTCACCGTCGCCGCGAAGGGATCGCTCGAGCCCAGATCGAGCCGGGAGTCGAGCAAGGAGCGCCCCGACTCGAGCGGCGTGCGCTCGGAGATGTGTATAAGAGACAGGGCCCGAGCGCGCCCCCGCCCGCTCCGAGATGCCGAAGTCGAGCATCTTCACCGCAGCGTCGCGCGTGATGAACAGGTTCGCAGGCTTCAGGTCGAGATGGACGACGCCCCTCGCGTGGATCACGTCGAGCGCCGCGGCGACGTCACGGCAGATGCGCAGCGCGTGCCTCCATGGCAGCTTGCCCCTGCGCGCCAGGAGCTCGCCGAGCGTCTCCCCGCGCAGCAGCTCCATCGCGACGAAGGGCAGCCCCGGCCCCGCGAGGATGCCCGCCGCGTGGATCGACACGAGCGACGGGTGTGAGAGCGAGGCGAGCAGCTTCGCCTCCTCGGCCCAGCTCGGGTCGGCGATCTCGGGCGCGAGCAGCTTGAGCGCGACGTCGCGCAAGGGCGTGCCGTCGTAGAGCAGCTCGACCGCGTGCCAGACGTCACCGAAGCCGCCTCGCCCGATGCGCGCGACCAGCCGGTAGCGACCGTCGAGCGTCTGCGCTGGCGAGAGCGCGTCGACCGAACGTGGACCTTGGCTCGCGGGCAGCGAGCTCGACCCGAGCGCCCCAGGCGCCGGCGGGCCCAGCACGGTCGCGCCGGTCGCGGTGACGTCCGGCTCCCGGTGGCTCACGGCCTCAGCGCTCCCCGCATCGGAGGCCGAGGCTACCACGAGCCCCGAACCGAGCCGCTCCCAGCCCGAGCGACGCGTGGTATCAACGGAGCCAGGGCCTCACTCCGCCGGTCGGCCGCGACGCATCCGGAGAGACCGGCCGACACGGATGCGTCAGAGCATGTCCAGCGCCCAGAGACGCGTTTCCGAGAGCTTCCTCGGCGTCGCCGCGCGCCCGCTCGAGCAGGCCGCGGCGTCGATCGCGGACAACCGGATCGTGCCCGCCCTCGACGCGCTGTGGCCGACGAAGCTCGGCGAGGCCTACCGCGGTGGAGCGCGCGCCGTCGCCGCGCTCGCCGGGGTGTCCGCTTCGGACGTCGAGCGCCTGCTCCCGATGGCGGAGGTCTCCGCCTCGCTCGGCCGACTGGCCGAGCTCGTACCACGCGCGGCCGAGTCCTGGCGGGCCCACGCCGGTGAGCTCGGCTTCTTCGACCTCGTCACCGAGCTGACGGTCGACAGCACGGTGCCCGACGTCGCGATCCAGCTCGAGCGCGTATCGAAGAAGGTACAGCGCGATCGCGCGCTGTCCGCGCCGCTCGCGGAGCTCTCCGTCGAGCTCGGCCGCTACACGGATCTCGTCACCGCCTCGGCCGAGCGCCTCGCGAGCGGCGACTGGGTCGCCTCCGCGCTCCGGCGCAAGAAGCTGCGCACCGTGCTCGCCGCCGCCGTGCCGACGGCGCTGATCGTCGTGCTCACGGCGCTCATCGTGGTCGTGCGCGTGCGCAGGAGCGCGCTCGACCAGCTGCTCGCCTCGAGCGAGGTCTGCGCGGCCGCAGCGCCGCCTCCCGCGCTCGCGCGCTACGCCTCACGCGCGCAGACGGAGCTCATCGAGCAGCGACGCGGCGAGTGCGCCGAGGCGCGCGCTCGGGCCGAGCGTGACGCCAGGGCCGAGGCCTCGCGCAGGGAGCGCGTCGCCGCCGAGCAGGCCGCGCTCGAGGCGAGCGCCAAGCGCTGTGAGGCGCTCGCGAGGGCCCTCGACGCGGGCTCGCCGCTCGACGCCTCGCTGCGCGCCGAGCTCGGCGACGCTGCGGCCTTCTTCGACCGCGTCTCTGCGAAGAAGCTCGAACCTGGCGACGTGGGCCCCGAGTCTCCGAGCCTGCCCTGCGAGGCCGCCGCGCCACGCAGCTCGATCGAGAAGGCCCTCGCGCGCGCCTTGCTCGCCGACGTCTCGCTCTGGACCGTGCGCGGCGACCCCTCGCCGCTCGTGCACGGCGTGCTGGTCATGCACGCGGAGGAGGTGCCCGAGCGAGCGCGCCTCGGCCTCGCCGATCACGCCGAGCGCACCGCCAAACGCGGTCTCGTGCGCGGAGAGCCGCCCACGCTCGCGCGTGCGAAGCGGCTCTGTGCCCTG
>CALKVW010000105.1 GCA_938004785.1 uncultured Polyangiaceae bacterium | reverse complement strand
GGCGCCGGCGGCGGCGAGACCCAGCTGCCCACCTCGACGAGCTCGACGGGCTTCGACACCACGAGCTCGGGCAACACCGACGGCTGCGCCGAGTCGGCGCGCTTCGTATACCTGCTCGACAAGCAGCGCGAGCTCGTGCGCTTCGACCCCGAGACGCTCTCGCTCGACGTGGTCGGCACGATCGCCTGCTCGGTCGTCGGTGGTCCGGCGGTGGGCATCCCGACGCCCTTCTCGATGTCCGTCGATCGCACCGGCATCGCCTGGGTGCTCTACAGCGACGGCAGCGTCCACAAGGTCGACGTCACCACGGCGCAGTGCAGCTCGACCGCGTTCATCCCCAACCAGCTGCCGGCCTTCGAGCTCTTCGGCATGGGCTTCGTCACCGACGGGCCGAACACTTCGGACGAGACGCTCTTCGTCGCTTCGTACAGCCCCGGCAACGGCATCGGCACGCTCGATCTGGGAGACCTCGCCATCCGTCGGCGCGGCTTCTACGACGCCTTCGACGGGCCGGCCGAGCTCACCGGCACCGGCGATGGCCACCTCTACGGCTTCTTCTTCTCGAACCCGCCGCGCATCGCCGAGATCGACAAGAACGACGCCGACATCCTCTGGTCGAACCAGCTGCCGGGCGTGTCGATCGGCCAGGCCTGGGCCTTCGCCCACTGGGGCGGCGACTTCTGGCTCTTCACCGCGCCCGAGATCACGACCTCGAAGATCACGCGCTTCAGGCCCAGCGATGGCTCCATCGACGTGATGGTCGAGGACGCCGGCCTGCTGATCGTGGGCGCTGGCGTCTCGACCTGCGCGCCGCTCGTGCCGCCGAAGTAGCGTGGTGTCCTGCGGCAGAACGCCGCGCCACGCCCCAGGTCGACGGCGGGAATGGTGCGCCACGCGGGCGGTTTGTCGAAGAGCCACGGCGCCTCCGCCGTGCTAACTGAGCGCCAGCATGATCACCCGACGAGAGTCGCTCTGGATGGGCGCGCTCGCTGCGACCGGCGCAGCCCTGGTCGACGCCAAGAAGGCCGAGGCTGCCGAGGCGCGCCCGAGCTTCACCAAAGCCTGGGAGGCGAGCTACAGCGGCACGCCCGAGCCCACCACGCCGCTCCCACCCGGCGAGCCCGGCCGCGACTACCGCCCGGTGGTCGTGCCGGGCGGCGCGACCTTGCCCTTCAAGGTGGTCGACGGCGTGAAGGTCTTCCACCTCGTCGCCGAGGAGGTCGATCACGAGTTCGCGCCCGGCCTGCGGGCAAAATGTTGGGGTTACAACGGTCGCGTGCACGGGCCGACCATCGAGGCGGTGGAGGGCGATCGCATCCGCATCTACGTGACCAACCGCCTCGTCGCTCCGACGACCGTGCACATGCACGGCATCTTCCTGCCCTGCGGCATGGACGGCGTCGGTGGGCTCACGCAGAAGGTCATCCGCCCGGGGGAGACCTTCCGCTACGAGCTCACGCTGCGCCAGCACGGCACCTTCATGTACCACTCGCACCACGACGAGATGACCCAGATGGCCATGGGCCTCATGGGCATGTTCGTGGTGCACCCGCGCAAGCCGAGCGCCGACTACCGCGTCGATCGCGACTTCGTGCTCATGCTCAGCGAGTGGTCGATCCGCCCGGGCGCGGCGAGGCCCGACCCGAACGCGATGGCCGACTTCAACGTGCTCACGATGAACGCCAAGGCCTTCCCCGGCACGCCGCCGCTCGTCGTGAAGAAGGGCGATCGGGTGCGCATCCGCTTCGGCAACCTGAGCGCGATGGATCACCACCCCATCCACCTGCATGGCCATTACTTCAAGGTGGTGGCCACCGATGGCGGCGCCATCCCGCTCTCGGCGCAGTGGCCGGAGACGACGGTGCTCGTGCCCACCGGATCGACGCGCGACATCGAGCTCGTCGCCGACGCGCCGGGCGACTGGGCGATGCACTGCCACATGACCCACCACGTGATGAACCAGATGGGCCACGGCATCCCCGTGATGATCGGCATGAAGCCCGGCGAGGCCGACCAGCGCGTGCGCAAGCTCTTGCCCGATTACATGACCATGGGCCACGAAGGCATGGACATGACCGAGATGCAGATGAAGATGCCCGACAACAGCATCCCCATGCTCGGCGGCGTCGGGCCCTTCGGCGGGATCACGATGGGCGGCATGTTCACGATCCTCAAGGTGCGCGAGCAGCTCGCGAGCTACGACGTCGACCCTGGCCATTACCTCCCTCCGCCGGGCACGCTCGCCACGAACGCGACGCCCGAGGAGCTGGCGCGCGATGGCATCGTCGTGAAGGCAGGCTGAGATGAAGGCCCCCATCGAATCGTGCGCGCGCTCCGCCGCGGCCTCGGCCTTCGTGCTCGCGCTCTCCGCGTGCTCCTCGGCCGCGATCGACGTCACGGGCTCCGCCGCCGACCCGGCGCGCGGCGCGCCGCCCGTCTCGCCCGGGTCCGGCGTGCTGCGCCCGGGCTTCGACCCGCTCACGCTCGCGCCGGAGCCCGAAGGCGCCGCCGAGCCGCACCAGCATGGCCCTGGCCATTACACCTGCCCGCATCACCCCGAGGTGAAGAGCGACGCGCCCGGCGACTGCCCCAAGTGCGGCATGCCGCTGCGCTTCGTCGAGGAGCCGACCGAGGGCGCGGGCGAGGCTCGCGATCCGCACGAGGGGCACCGATGAGGCGCTCGCTCTCTCGAAGGGGCACTCGAGTGCGGCTGGTGGCGCTCGCCGGGGTCGTCGCTTCACTCGCCGGGGTGGGCTGCGTCTCGCAGACCGCAGGCCTCGACGTCGCCAGCGGCAACGTGCGGGCGCGCGGCGAGGGCGAGCTGCGCTGGCAGAGCCACGACGACGACCTCGACGTCGCCGAGCTGCGCCGCGAGGTGCTCGGGGCGCCGCTCACCGCCGACGCCGCGGCGCGCCTCGCTGTGCTGAGCCACCCCGAGGTGCAGGCCTCGCTCGATCGCCTCGGTGTGGCGCGCGGCTCGCTCGTGTCCGCGCTGCGCCTCCCCAACCCCGAGGTCGAGCTCGAGGCCAAATCGCACGACGGCCGCGCGAGCTACGACCTCGCCGTGATGATCGACCTCACGCGCTTCTTCCTCCTGCCGCTCACGCAGGCGGCAGCGAGCCTCGAGCTCGACGCCGTGGCGCTCGAGGCCGCAGGCAAGGCGCTCGACGTCGCCTTCGAGGCGCGCATGGCCTTTTACGAGGTGCAGGCCGCGCGCCAGATCCTCGAGCTGCGCCGCACGGTCGCCTACGCCACCTCGCAGAGCTGGGCGCTCGCGCAGACGCTGCGCGACGCGGGCAACACCATCGAGCTCGACGCGCTCAACGAGCGCGCGCTCTACGAGGAGTCGCGCGTCGCCGTGGCGCGCGCCGAGGCCGAGGAGCTCGTCGCGCGCGAGCGGCTCAACGCGGCGCTCGGCCTCCACGGCACGGACGCGGTGGCCTGGACGATCGAGCTGCGCCTCGAGGACCCACCCGCGAGCGAGCCCTCCAGCGAGGAGCTCGAGCGGCGCGCGCTCGAGCGCAGCCTCGATCTGCAGCTCGTGCGCACTCGGTACGCGGCGGCGGCCAGGCGCGGCGACGCCGCGCGTGCGACCGCCTGGGTCCCGCACGTCGAGGCGGGCATCTCCGCGGAGCACTCCGCCTCCGAGGGCTGGGGCGTGGGGCCCGAGCTCGGCGTCGGCGTGCCGCTGTTCTACCAAGGGCAGGGAGAGATCGGCGCGGCCGACGCCGAGATGCTCGTGCAGAAGCGCATGAACGATGCCGTGGCGACGCGCGTGCGCGCGACCGCGCGCCAGCTCACGACGCGCCTGCGTGTGGCGAAGGAGCGCGCCGCCTTCTACCAAGCGACGCTCCTGCCGCTGCGCGCGCGCATCCTCGAGGAGACGCAGCTCCAGTACAACGCGATGAGCATCGGGGTCTTCCAGCTGCTCGCCGCCAAGCGCGATCAGATCGAGGTCGCGCGCGCCTACGTCGAGGCCCTGCGTGAGTACTGGCAGGTCCGCGCCGAGCTCGAGCAGCTCGCGCGGGGTCGCCTGCCGGCCTCGGCCGCTCGCGCCGCGCCCGACGCCGCTTCGACTGGCATGGCCGCCGGGGCGGCTGGGCACTGACGAGGCTGGGCACGGACGAGGCCGGGCACGGACGCGGAACCAGCCTCGCGTGGGGATCGTGAGTGCCCTCACGAACCTCGCGAGTTAGCTGAGTCCACTCGACAACTCGGCTCCGGTCGATTCCGAGGGATCTCGCCCTTTCCCAGGGCCCTGTTCGGGGCTACTTGCTGGCCATGTGCCCGAGAGCCACGGCAGTCACCGCCGGAACGTCTCCTTCCGTCTTCGCCACGCCCCGCTTCGCCTCGGCGCTGCTCGCGACGGCGCTGCTCGCCGTGGGCGCGCTCGGCGCCGCCGGCTGCAAGCCGAACGGCGGCAAGGCCGAGCCGGAGCCCACGGCGAACGCGGGGAGCGCGACACGACCGCCCATGGCGCCGGCGCGCGCCACGCGCGTCGAGGTCGCCGTCTTGAGCGCCTCGCACCAGGGTGGGGAGCTGCGGCTGCCCGGTGAGGTCGAGGGCTCGCGCGACGCGCTGCTCGCCGCCGCGCTCGGCGGCTTCATCGAGCAGGTGAGGGTGAAGGTGGGCGACAAGGTGCGCGCGGGGCAGCCGCTCGTCGCGGTCGACAGCGCGAGCCACACCGCGCGGCTCAACATCGCCAAGGTCGAGCTCAGCGCCGCCGAGCGCGAGCTCCGCCGCGCGAAGGAGCTCGGCAGCGCCCTGCCGAAGGCGCAGCTCGACGCCGCCGAGACGCGCCTCGCCGCCGCGAAGGCGAACATCCAGAGCGCCCAAGTCGCCGTGGCACGTGCGATCGTGTCGGCGAGCTTCGACGGCACGGTGGTGCAGGTCGACGCCGAGGTCGGCGAGGTCGCCGCGCCAGGCGCGCCGCTCGTGAGGCTCGTGCAGCTCGACCCGGCGCGCGTCACGGTGAGCCTCTCGGACCGCGACGTGCTCGCGGTGAAGGCAGGGCAGGAGGTGCTCGTGACCACCGAGGGCCGGCCCGATCCCTTCACAGGCACGGTGAAGCGCATCCGCCAGGCGGCCGACCTGCGCACGCGCACCTTCATCGCCGAGGTCGACGTGCCCAAGGGCGAAGGCGCGCTCCTGCCCGGCATGATCGCCCAGGTCCGTGTGCCGCTCGCCGCAGGCGACGACCGCCTCGCCATCTCGCAGGACTGGCTCGTGACGAAGCTCGACGGCGTGGGCGCCTTCGTCGAAGAGGGCGGCGTCGCGCGCTTCCGCAAGCTCGCGCTCGGCCCCGTGCTCGGGCGCAGCGTGGTCGTCGAGCAGGGCCTCGCGGTCGGCGACCGCCTCGTCGTCACCGGTCACCGCGAGCTCGCAGACGGCGACGCGCTCATCGTCGCGCGCGAGGGCCGCTGCTGCACCGACGGCCGCGTCGACTACGCAGCCTCGGCCAAGCCGAAGCCGGGCGCGGAGAGCGAGGCGCCGAAGTCAGAGGGCAAGGACCGATGATCGCCTGGCTCGTCAAGAACCGCGCGCCGGTCTTCCTCGTCACCTTCTGCATCTTCATCTTCGGTTTGAGCTCCTACAAGGGGCTGCCCCGCGAGTCGAACCCCGACGTGAAGATCCCGGTCGTGCTCATCAGCACGCCCTACATCGGCGTCTCGCCCGAGGACATCGAGTCGCTCATCACGGTCCCCCTCGAGAACGAGCTCTCGGGTCTCAAGGACCTGAAGAAGATGTCGAGCACCTCGGCCGAGGGCGTGAGCATCATCACGATGGAGTTCGAGCCGGAGGTCGTGATCGAAGACGCGGTGCAGCGCGTGCGCGATCGCGTCAACCGGGTGAAGGACCTGCCCGCCGACGCCGAGGACTCGGACATCCGCGAGGTGAGCTTCAGCGACATGCCGATCCTCATCGTCACGCTCGCCGGCCCGCTCGACGAGGTGACGCTCAAACGCATCGGCGAGGGCTTCGAAGACGAGCTCAAGCGCATCTCCGGCGTGCTCGACGCGAAGCTCTCCGGCGGTCGCGATCGCGAGTTCTCGGTCGAGATCGATCCGAACCGGCTCCAGCACTACGGCCTCAGCCTCGACGACGTCATCGGCGCGATCTCGAATGAGAACGTGAACGTGCCCGGCGGCGAGGTGAAGGCGCGCGACGCGAGCTACCTCCTGCGCATCCCGGGCGAGCTGCGCACCGCTCCCGAGATCGAGGCCGTCGCCGTCAAACGCGTCGGCGACCGGCCCGTCTTCGTGAAGGACGTCGCTCAGGTCGTCGACGGCTTCGCCGATCGGCAGACTTACAGCCGCATGAACGGCGAGCCGGCCGTGTCGATCGCCGTCACCAAACGCGCCGGCGCGAACATCCTCGACATCGCCGATCAGGTCCGCGCGCTCGTGGCCCAGAAGCGCGAGAAGCTGCCCGCGGAGCTCAAGATCAACGTGCTCAGCGATCAGTCGAGCAACGTGCGCGACATGGTGAGCGAGCTCGAGAACAACATCGCGAGCGCGCTCGTGCTCGTCGTCGGCGTGATCATCATCTTCATGGGCTGGCGCAACGCGATCTTCGTGGGCGTCACGATCCCGCTGTCGATGCTCATCAGCTTCATCGCGCTCTCGGCCTTCGGCATCACGCTCAACATGGTGGTGCTCTTCTCGCTCATCCTCGCGCTCGGCATGCTCGTCGACAACGGCATCGTGCTCGTCGAGAACGTGTACCGCTTCGCCGAGAACGGCTCACCGCCCGACGAAGCAGCCACCCAGGGCACGAGCGAGATCGCGATCCCGGTCGCCGCCTCCACGGCCACGACGGTCGCCGCCTTCGCGCCGATGCTCCTCTGGACGGGCATCATGGGCCAGTTCATGGGCTACCTGCCCAAGATGGTCATCATCGTGCTGACGGCCTCCTTGGCCGCCGCGGTGTGGATCCTGCCGGTCTTCCTCGCGCGCTTCCTCAAGGTGAAGGTCAAGGCGCCCGACCACAAGCCCGGCGCCTTCATGCGGGCCTACAAGGCCCTGCTCGTGGCATCGATCCGCCACCGCTACGTCGCGCTCTTCCTCGTCACGGCCTCGCTCTTCGGCACCTTCGCTGCCTACGGCAAGCTCAACCACGGCACCGAGTTCTTCCCCTCGACCGAGCCCGATCAGGCGACCGTGGCCGTGCGCCTGCCCGACGGCGCCGACCTCGAGGCCACCGACCGCATCGTGCGCGAGATCGAGGCGATCATCGCCACCGAGCCCGACGTCGAGGTCTTCGTCGCGGAGACGGGCGTCTCGGGCGGCGGCAACCCGATGGCCGGCGCCCAGGCGGCGAGCAACCAGGCGCGCATCTCGATCGACTTCCTCCCCCACCCGACGAAGGCCGCCGACGGCGAGAAGCCGCGCTCCGAGAACGCCGACAAGGTCATCGACCGGCTGCGCGACAAGGTCGCCGAGATCCCGGGCGCCGAGATCACGGTCGAGAAGCTGCGCATGGGCCCGCCCGTCGGCAAACCGATCGCGGTCGAGGTGAGCGGCGACGACTTCCACGTCGTCGGAGAGCTCGCCGCGAAGCTGCGCCGCGATCTGCGCGCCGTCGAGGGCGTCGCGGATCTGACCGACGACTACCGCGTCGGCCGCCCCGAGATGCGCCTGCGCATCGATCGCGCCAAGGCGAAGCGCGTCGGCGCGAGCACCAACGCCGTCGCCGGCACGATCCGCACCGCGGTCGCCGGAACCAAGGCGAGCGCCGTGCGCGACGGCGAAGACGAGTACGACATCGTCGTGCGCCTCGCGCCCAAGCACCGCGAAGACCTCTCCACCGTGCTGTCGATGCGCATCCCGGGCCGCGAAGACACGAGCCCGAACACCTTCGCGGTGCCGCTGTCCACGGTCGCCAGCTACTCGCTCGCGGGCGGCAGCGGCTCGATCCGTCACATCGACCAGAAGCGCGTCGTCACGATCGGCGGCGACGTCGAGCCCGGCGTCAACGAGAACGACGTGCGCGCCGCGGTCGGCGCGATGCTGAAGACCTACGAGGCGCCGCCTGGCTACGTCGCGCGCCTCGGCGGCGCGCAAGACGAGCAGCAGAAGACGCAGGAGTTCCTCGGCTGGGCCTTCATGGTCGCCGTGGCGCTCATCGCGCTCATCCTCGTGGCGCAGTTCAACAGCTTCACCACGCCGCTCATCATCCTCGCCTCGGTCATCCTCAGCCTGGTCGGCGTGCTCTGGGGCCTCATCCTGACGGGCACGCCCTTCGGCGTGGTCATGACGGGCATCGGCGTGATCTCGCTCGCGGGCGTGGTCGTGAACAACGCCATCGTCTTGCTCGACTACGTGGGCCAGCTGCGCGAGCGAGGCTTCGGCGTGTTCGAGGCGCTCGTGGAGGCCGGGCTCACGCGCCTCCGCCCCGTGCTGCTCACGGCCGTCACCACGGTGCTCGGCCTCGTGCCCATGGCCACCGGCATCAGCTACGACTTCATCGCCGGCAAGATGGTCTGGGGCAGCCAGAGCGCCGACTGGTGGGGGCCGATGGCCGTCGCGGTGATCTTCGGCCTCGCCTTCGCGACCGTGCTCACGCTCGTCGTGGTGCCGACGATGTACCATGCGATCGAAGACGTGCGCGGCGTCTTCGGCTGGGCGAAGGGCAAGCTCGGCCGAAGCACGCCGAAGCCCGCGGGCGTGTCGCCGACGGCGGCGGAGTGAGGGCGCTCGCGCCGGGCTGGGCGCGCTCGCGCTCGGGCCCGGTGGGTCGCGCTCAGGCGCGGCGCGGCGCGTAGCGCGCGATGCGCAGCGAGTTGCTCACGACGCTGACCGAGCTCAGCGCCATCGCGGCGCTGGCGACGACCGGCGAGAGCAGGATGCCGAAGGGCGCGTAGAAGAGGCCCGCGGCGAGCGGGATCGCGACCACGTTGTAGAGGAAGGCGAGCGCGAGGTTCTGGCGCATCACCGAGAGCGTGTGGCGCGCGAGCGCGAGCGCGTCGGCCGCGGCGCCGAGATCGCTGCGCACGAGCGTGATGTCGCTGGCTTCGACCGTGACGTCGACCCCGCTGCCCATCGCGACGCCGACGTCGGCGGTCGCGAGCGCGGGCGCGTCGTTCAGGCCGTCGCCCACCATCGCCACGACCTCGCCCGAGTTGCGCAGTCGCTCGATCTCCGCGACCTTGCCGGCGGGCAGCACCTCGGCGACCACACGCTCGACCCCGAGCTCGCGCGCGATGGCCTCGCTCGTGCGCTTGGCGTCGCCCGAGAGCAGCACGACGCCGAGGCCCGCCTCGCGCAGGCGCGCGACCGTGGCGCGGGCCTCGGCGCGTGGGCGATCGGCGACGCCGAAGAGACCCACGAGCTCGGCGTCGACGGCGACGAGCGCGGGCGTGCGCGCCTCGCCGGCGAGGCGATCGATGGCGGCGCGCGCAGCCTCCACGTCGACGCCCTCTTCCTCGAGCAGCTGGGCGCGGCCCACCAAGACGCGCCTCCCCTCGACCTGGCCCACGACGCCGAGCCCGGCGCGCGCCTCGACCTTCGTGGCGCGCGCGAGCCTGAGCCCCTCGGCTTTGGCTGCGGCGACGACCGCCTCCGCGAGCGGGTGCTCGCTCTTCTGCTCGAGGCTCGCGGCGAGGCGCAAGAGCTCGCGCCGATCGAAGTCGCCGAAGGGCTCCACGTCGCGCAGCACGGGTTTGCCTTCGGTGAGCGTGCCCGTCTTGTCGAAGACCACGGTGCTCACGCGGCTCGCGCGCTCGAGCGCCTCGCCGCCCTTGTAGAGCACGCCCAGCGAGGCGCCGCGCCCGGTGGCGACGAGCACCGCGGTGGGCGTGGCGAGGCCGAGCGCGCAGGGGCAGGCGATCACGAGCACGCTGAGCGAGGCGCTGATGGCGTGGCCGAGCATGCCGGGCGCGAAGAGCTGCCAGCCCGCGAAGGTGGCGAGCGCGAGCAGGAGCACGATCGGCACGAAGACGCCCGCGAGGCGATCGGCCTCTGCCTGGATCGGCGCGCGTGAGCTCTGCGCCGCGCGCATGAGGCGCACGATCCCGGCGAGCGCGCTCGCGTCGCCGACGGCGCTGGCACGCGCGCGCAGGGCGCCACGGCCGTTCATCGTGCCGCCCCAGAGCTTGGCGCCCGCGAGCTTCTCGACCGGGGCGGGCTCGCCCGTGAGCATCGCTTCGTCGACCCGGCTCTCGCCCTCGAGCACCACGGCGTCGACCGGGATGCGCTCGCCCGGGCGCACGAGCACCACGTCGCCCACGTGCACCTCGGCGAGCGGGACCTCGACCTCGGCGCCCTCGCGCTCGATGCGCGCCGACTTCGGCTGCAGGCCGGCGAGCTTGCGAAGCGCGGCGGAGGTGCGCGTGCGCGCGCGCGCCTCGAGCGACTGGCCGAAGAGCACGAGCGCGACGATGAAGATCGCCGCCTCGTAGTAGGCGTCCGGGCGCAGGCCCGCGCGGAGGAAGAGCTCGGGCGCGATCGTGGCGACCGCGGAGTAGAGCGCGGCGGAGCCCGCGCCGAGCGCGACGAGCGTGCTCATGTCGGCCGAGCGGTGACGCGCGGCGGCGACGGCGCGCACGAAGAAGCGCCTGCCCGCCCAGCCGAGCACGATCGCGGTCATCGCGAAGAGCGTGAGCTCGAGCGCGCGCGTGGGCAGCTCGTAGAGCCAGGGCAGGGCGGCGCGCAGCGGCGGATCGAGCCAGCGCATCGACCAGGCCATGAGCGGATCGACGGGCGCGCTCGTGTGGCCGGCCTCGGCGTGCACGTGCCCCGCGCTCATGAGCGGCATCGAGACGATCATGGCCAGCGCCGCGAGCGCGAGGCTCAGCCCGGCGCGCAGGCGTAGATCGCGCCGCTCGTGCTCCTGCTGCGCCTCGAGCGCCTCCTGCGCCGCGATCGCGCCTTCGTCGATCGCCGGCGGACGGGCCTCGTAGCCCGCGTCGTTCACGGCGGCGACGAGCGCCGCGACGCTCGAGAGCTCGGCGTCGTAGTCGACCGTGGCGCTGCGCGTGAGCAGGTTCACCGAGGCCCGGTGCACGCCCGGTGTGCCCTCGAGCGCGCGTGTCACCGCCGAGGTGCACGCGGCGCAGGTCATGCCGTCGACCGGCAGCGTGACCCGCGCCTGCACCGCAGGAGGCCGCGCCGCCTCGGCTTGCGCGGCCTCAGCCTGCGCCACCGCTCGGCCCACCCGGCGCCACGCCGTAGCCGGCCTTCTCCAGCGCGGCGCGCGCGGCCTCGGCGCTGGCCTCGTCGTCGGCCTCGAAGCTCGCGTGGCCGAGGCTCACCTCGGGGGCCTCGACCCCCTCGACCTTGGCGAGCAGGTTCGCGACGCGCTTCACGCAGCCATCGCAGTGCATGCCCTGGACGGAGAGCTCGATCTTCATGAGGCTGCGAAGCTAGTGCTCGCCCGGGGGGCTCGCAAGGTGGGGGAGGGGCCTGCGCCGGTGCGGCGGCGCGGCGCGGCGCGAGATCTGCTACGCGCACGTGCATGGTGTCGAAGTCCGCCCCCGAGGACGCACCGCAGGATGCGCCGAAGGCCGACGCGCTCACCTCGCGCCTCTCGCGCAAGGGCACGGCTGCTCGCCCGATCGAGCTCTTGCTGCGCGTCGAGGGTGCGAGCTCGACGCCCGCGGTGCTCCGCCTCGGCGCGGAGCGCTGCTCGGTCGGCAGCGCCTCGAGCTGCGATATGGTCGTGCACGACGCGACCGTCTCGCGCGTGCACCTCGAGCTCCACCTCGTCGCCGAGGGCGTGCGTGTGCGCGACGTCGGCAGCAGCAACGGCACCTACTACCTCGGCCAGCGCGTCGAGAGCGCCGTGCTCCAGCCTGGCGCCGCGCTCGAGATCGGTGGCGTGCGCCTCTGCATCGAGCCGGACCGCGGCTCGCTCGACGGCCTCGAGCCGCTCGAGCAGGGCGCCTACCATGGCCTGCTCGGGCGCTCGCTGCCGATGCGCAGGCTCTACGCTGCGCTCCAGCGCCTCGAGGGCTCGCTCGTCTCGGTGCTGCTCGAGGGAGAGTCGGGCACCGGCAAGGAGCTCGTGGCGCAGGCGCTGCACCGCGCGTCGAAGCTCGCCACCGGCCCGCTCGTGACCGTCAACTGCGGCGCGATCCACGAGAACCTCGTCGCCAGCGAGCTCTTCGGTCACCGCCGCGGCGCCTTCACCGGCGCCGCCGAGCACAGGCGCGGCGCCTTCGACGAAGCCGACGGAGGCACGCTCTTCCTCGACGAGATCGGGGAGCTGCCGCTCGCGCTGCAGCCGGCGCTCCTGCGCGCGCTCGAGACGGGGGAGATCCGACCGCTGGGCGCCGAACGCGCGCATCTCGTGAAGGCGCGTGTCATCGCCGCGACCCACCGCGATCTGCTCGACGACGTGAGCCACGGGCGCTTCCGAGAGGATCTCTACTACCGCCTCGCCGTGGTGCGCTTGCGCGTGCCACCGCTCCGGGAGCGCATGGAAGACATCGCGCTGCTCGCGGCGCACTTCGCCGAGCGAGGCGACGCCGCGCTGCCCGCGGAGGTGCTCGAGGCGCTCAAGTCGCGCAGCTACCGGGGCAACGTGCGCGAGCTGCGCAACGTCGTGCAGGCCTACCTCGCGATGGGCAGCCTCGACGTCACGCAGGCGAGCTCGCGCGGCGTGCTCGAGCACGCGCTCACGCGCCACGTCGACGTCTCACGCCCCTACGCCGAGCTGAAGGACGAGCTCGTCGACGCCTTCACGCGCCTCTACGTGCGCGCCCTGCTCGAGCGCACCTCGGGCAACCAGAGCGCCGCGGCGCGCCTCGCGGGGCTCGACCGCACCCACTTCGGCCGGCTGGTCGCCAAGGCCGGCCGAAGCGACGAGCAGGATCGCTGAGCGCGGCGCGGCGTAGGCCAGACCGCCCAGCGTGGAGCAGCGCGCGAGGTGCGGGGCGGGCGCGCGCGGCAGCGTGGCCGGCGCGCCCTCCGAGCACGGCGCGCTCAGAGCCCGACGCAGCCGCCGCCCGTGCAGCTGAAGTCGCAGCTCGCACCGGGCATGCACGAGAAGACGCAGCCGCCTCCCGAGCACGAGGCCTCGCAGGTCGAGCCGCCTTGGCAGGTGACGTTGCAGCCGCCGCCGCTGCAGTCCTGGTCGCACTCGGCGCCCGACTCGCACCACAGGTTGCAGCCCGCGCCCTCGCAGCTCTGGGCGCAGGTGGCGCCATCGGTGCAGCGCATGTCGCAGCCGCCCTCGACGCAGCTCGCGTCGCAGCTCGTCGTGCAGAGGCAGCTCCCGTCGGCCTGCAGCTCGCAGCCGTCCGCGCCACCTGTGCCGGTGCTCGTGCTCGTGCCGCTCCCCCCGCCGGTGCCGCTCGTGCCGCTCGTGCTCGAGCCGGTGGTGCCCGTCGAGCCGGAGCTCTCGCTGCCGCTGCTGCTCCCGCCGTCGCCTTCGCCCTCGCCGTCGCCCTCGACGACCGTGCAGCCCATCGACGCGACGCCCACCGCACAAGCCCAGACCAAGATACCGAAGCCAATCTTCATGGTGTCCTCCTGACGAAGGAGCTCCACTTCACGAAGCGCGCCAGGTGCCCGAGAGCGCAGCGAAGGCGCCTTGCGCGGCCCGGGGCGAGCCACCGCGCCCGAGCCTGCTGCATCGACGCCGCAGCCTGCTGCATCGGTGCCGCAGCCCACCCCCGCGCGTGGCCCCCGCGACCCTCGGCGCGCGCGGCTTGTTCTCACGACCCCGGTGCGGCTAGCGTTCCCTGGCGTCTCTCGACGCACGGTCCCGAGTTTGCCGGGGCTCGCCCCATGACCACGTTCTCGACGCCGCCCTTCAGCACCTCGGCCCGACGCGCGCCTCGCTTCGCCCGGCCGCTCCTCGCCTTCGCGACGCTCACGCTGCTCCCAGCCTGCGTGCTCGACTGGACCGTGCCGGAGGGCGCTGGCGGCGGCGGCGAGACCAGCTCGAGCCCGAGCTCCACGACCAGCTCGAGCTCGAGCGGCGGCAGCTGCCCCAGCTCCGTGCTCTGCGGCGTGCTCGATGATTGCAGCCCCTATGTGTGCGACGCCGCCTGTTGCCAGGTGACCTGTCAGGGGGGCTCCTGCGCGGTGCAGTGCGGCGACGCGAGCGAGTGCTACGTCGCCTGCGCCGGGAGCAACTGCGAGGTCGACTGCGGCACCGCGGCGATCTGCAAGCTCGGCTGCGCCGGCGGCAACTGCACCGTGCACGGAGCGAACGCCGACGAGGTCGAGCTCGGCTGCGACGGCATCGCCGCCGGCACGCTCCAGTGCGAGAACGCGCAGACCTGCACCGTGGCCTCGTCGAGCGCTTCGTGCAGCTGTGAGGGCGGAGGCTGCTCGTGAGCGCCTCCGGCCTACGCACGACGGCGCTCGCGCTCGCGCTGCTCGCCCTCGGCGGCTCGCTTGCGAGGCCGGCGGCCGCCGACGACGCGAGCGACGCGCGCACCGCCTACGACGCGGCCTCGCGGGCCTTCGAGGAGAAGCGCTACGCCGAGGCTGCGCGCCTCTTCGCTCGAGCCGACGCGCTCGCGCCCAACCGCGTCGCGCTCGAGTCCGCGCTCAAGGCCTCGCTGCTCGCCGACGATCCAGCGCTGGCGATGACCCTGCTCGAGCGCGCCGAGCAGCGGGGGCCCTCGGCGCTCGACGAGACGCTCACCCAGACCGCGCGTGAGCGCGCCGCGCCGCGGGTCGGGCGCCTGCGAGTGTCCTGCCCGGACGAGCGCGCCTGCGCGCTCGTGCTCGACGGCGCGGCGCTGGCACCTCAGGAGCGGCGTTGGGCGCTCGCGGGTGAGCACGCGCTCGAGGTCGAGGTCTCCGGTGTGCGCGAGCGACATCGCCTCAGCCTCTCCGCGGGGGAGACGCTCGACTACCGCCCGCCCGCGCCGCCCGCACCGAGCGCGCCGCCCGCGCCGCTCGCGCCGACCGCCGCGAGCTCGAGCGAGCTCGCTCCGCCGCCGCCCGCGCCGAGCGTCGAGCCCCGCGGCGGCCTCTCGCCCGCTTGGGTCGTCGCCGGAGGGGTCGTCACGGTCGCGCTCGCGGGCCTCACGGCGTGGTCGGGCGTCGACACGCTCGACCGCCACGACGCCTTCCTCGCGGGCGATCTCGGAGCGCGCGCGGGTGGACAGGACGCACAGCTCCGCACCAACCTCCTGCTCGGCGGCGCGCTGCTCTCCGCTGTGGGCACCGGCCTGCTCGCGATCCTCACCGACTGGGGTGGCGCCGAGCCACCCGCCCGAGACGCCGCTCGCAGAGCCCCGCTCGGGCTAAGCTTCTAGGCCCCATGGGCCGCCCGGCGTCGCGCTACGAGGTCCTGTTCAAGCTCGCGTCGGGCGGCATGGCCACGGTGTACGTCGGGCGCAAGCGTGGCCCGCTCGGCTTCTCGAGGGTCGTCGCCATCAAACGCGCGCACCCGCACCTGCTCGAAGACGAAGCCTTCGTGCGCATGCTGGTCGACGAGGCGCGCCTCGCTTCGCAGCTGCACCACCCCAACGTGGTCGCGGTGCTCGACGTGGAGCGCGAAGGCGGCGACTCGCCGGACCTGAGCCTCGTGATGGAGTACGTCGAGGGCGCCTCGATGTCGGAGCTGCTCGGCGCGGTCGAGGCCCGAGGAGAGCGCCTGCCGCCCGGGGTCGCCGTGAGGCTGGTGCTCGACGCCTGCGAGGGCCTGCAGGTCGCGCACGAGCTCAGCGACGAGCAGGGCCAGCCGCTCGGGCTCGTGCACCGCGACGTCTCACCGCACAACATCCTCGTGGGCGTCGACGGGCGCGCGCGCGTCGCCGACTTCGGCATCGCCAAGGTCACGCGCCGAGGCAGCGACTCGACGACCGGATCGCTCAAAGGAAAGCTCTCGTACATGGCGCCCGAGTACGTCGAGAGCGGCGAGCTCGACGCACGCGCCGACGTCTTCGCGCTCGGGATCGTGCTCTGGGAGGCCCTCGCAGGGCGCAAGCTCTTCGGCGGGCAGAGCGAGGTCGAGGTGCTGCAGCGGGTCGCGAAGGCCGAGGTGCCGCCGCTGTCGTCGATCCTGCCCGAGCTCGGCGCGGACTTCGACGCCCTGCTCGGCTCGGTGCTCGCGCGCTCGCGCGACGAGCGCTTCACCACGGCGCGGGCCTTCGGCACGGCGCTCGGCACGCTCGCCGAGCGCGGCGGCGTGCTCGCCTCGCACGCCGAGGTCGCGGCGCTCGTGCGAGAGCTGTTCGGCGCGAGGCTCGAA
>CALKVW010000104.1 GCA_938004785.1 uncultured Polyangiaceae bacterium | reverse complement strand
GCACCCGCAGCCCCTTCGCGATCCCCTTGCTCAACGCACCGTGATGCATCGACCCCCCCGGCCGCGGATACAACGCGAGCGGTGGGTGATGTCGCAACGAGAAAATGTTGGCGCGGCGAAGATCGGGGCGAGAGCCTGCGGCAAAGGCGCAGGCGATGCGACATGGAAGGAACCGGGATAACCCTTGCTCGGGCGCGGGGCGGGCGGCGGTGCGGAACCGGGGCGATTACGCGGAGATGGCGACGAGGCTGACGGGGAGCTGACAGCGTGGAAGGTGCGCGCGCGGTGGAGGCGTGTCTCCTGTAGAGGACACGGCGGGGGCCCGGCAGAGATGTAGCGCGGTGGCGAAGGTCGGACGCCGGCTGTCCTAGCTGGGCACCACGAAGGGTTGCGCGGCGCGAGAAGACTGTGGTTAGCCTTGGGGCGGCTGACGCGCCGCACCGGGCCTGCTGGCGGTCATCGGTTATCGCTGTGGAGGCCGGGCAGAATCGGTGTTGGCCATCCGAGCCCCAATGACCATGCGACGCTCTCTTGAGGACTACGACCGCAGGCTCGTTGTGTTCGACACGAATGTGGTGGAAGCGCGCTACCTCGAGCCCCTGCTTCGGGGACAGGACTGTCGCGATCTTGCGCGACTTCGAGACCCCGCCGCGGGGTATTCCCCCGCCATCTTCATCAAGTCCTACTACGAAATCTGCCAACACGCGAAACACGGAACGAAGAAGCTCCGCTGGTGCTCGGCCGAGTACGGCTACCCTGGCGGGCTTGACGTTGGGCGTCGAATTCTCAGCAAGGCTGGTCTCTCCGCAGAGAACCTGTATTGGTGGTTCAGCATGGCCGAGGAGTGGCGCGGCCTCGACTGGCGCGAGCATGAAGCGGAGCTGACTCGTCTCGCAGCCCCGTCCGTTCGCCGAAAAGTTGTCCAGGAGTGCAGTGCGCGTCGGGAGTTCGCCAGCTGGAAGTTCTCGCTATCGGCATTCTGCGAGCGAATCTGGGCTGCGTTGCAGTCGGAGTTCACGGTCCTCACTCCGCACGATGTCTATGGGTTTCAAGGAGAACACCTCGACGAGGTGTTTCAGCTGGAGCAGGACCTCGCCGAGCGGCGCATTGTCCCAAGCGAGGACTTCGAGATCGTCACGGCGGCGCTGGCGGTTCGCGCGAGCGCCTTGGTCACGATCGACAAGGCCCTCCTGACGCAGGCGGGGATGTCGATCGACCTGAACTGGAAGACGGCCTTCGTGCACCCCGATCATCTGATGGATGCCTTGGATTCGGGGTTCGCGGTCCGATGGTCTGCTGTGCAGGCCTCTCCGCCAGCCAGCTGAGCACCTGGGTCGCGCCATCGTCGACTCCTCAGCTCGTGCAGCGCTCTGATTCCCTCCCCCATGCCCATCCCCACCTACGACCACTTCATCGAGCCCGTGCTGCGCTTCCTCGCCGCGCATCCCGAGGGCGCCCCTGCCCGCGAAGCGCACGACTACGCAGCCGACGCGCTCGGCATCTCGGCGGCGGATCGGCTGGAGGCGCTGCCGAGCGGGCTGCAGCTCACCTACAAGAACCGCGCAGGCTGGGCGCACGATCGGCTGAAGCGCGCGGGGCTGTCGCGCAGCACGCGGCGAGGGTTCTGGCAGCTGACGCCGGAGGGGCTGGCGTACGCGGCGAAGCACGCGAGGCTGAGCCCCGAGCAGGTCGACGACATTGCGACGCGCAACGTCGGCTTGCGACTGCGCGGAGTGGCAAACGGCGCGGTCGACGACGAGGCAGGTGATTCGTTCCCTCCGCCCGCCGCGGGCGCGACGCGCGCGAGCCCCGACGATCGCCTCGAGGAGGCGCTCGCGGAGCTGCGTGACAGCGTGGCCGCGGAGCTGCTCGAGCAGCTCAAGCAGGTGTCGCCCGCCTTCTTCGAACGCATCGTGCTCGATCTGCTGCACCGCATGGGCTACGGGGCGAGCCGCAGCGACCTGCAGCGCGTGGGCGGCTCTGGCGACGGCGGCATCGACGGCATCATCTCCCTCGACAAGCTCGGGCTGGAGAAGGTCTACGTGCAGGCGAAGCGCTGGCAGCAGACCGTGGGCCGCCCCGAGGTGCAGGCCTTCTACGGCGCGCTCGCGGGGCAGCGCGCCAACAAGGGCGTGTTCATCACGACCTCGAGCTACACCGCGCAGGCCACGGAGTTCGCGCGCTCGGTCGAGCGCGTGGTGCTGGTCGACGGCGCGCGCCTCACCTCGCTGATGCTCGACCACGAGGTCGGCGTGAGCCTGCGCGCCGTGCGCGTACCGAAGCTCGACAGCGACTACTTCGACGAGGAGTCGGCTTGAGCGTGGGCACACAGGACCCGCAGAAGGTGATGGCGCTGCGGGCGCCTACCGCGTGCTCACGCCAGGGCCGGGTTGTGTGCGACGAATCTCGAGCACGGGGAGGATGAAGCATGGAGACGCGCGCCAGCGCCATGAGCACGACGACTTCCAGCCGAGGAAAGGTGACGTACCGCATCACGGTCGAGCACTCGGGGCTGAGGAGTCACCGAGTGATCACGGGCAACGACGCATCGATCGTTCAGCGTAAGGCCTACTTGCAGGCCTGGGAGTGGAACGAACGGTGGCGGGCGGACCAAGCTCGGGATGCAGCTCGACAGGAGGCCAGCCGAAAGAAGGAGCACGTTCAGGCGCAGAAAGATTGGGCCGCGCAGCGGACCGAGGAGGCCGGGAGAGAGCTCGAGGGCGTCGAGAGCTTGCTCGCCCACACACTCGGCGTCGACGACCGGATCGACTGGGACCTCCTGCTGGACCGAAGCGGGTTCGCGGAGCCGGCGCCGGTACGAGAGCCCCCTGTCCCAGCTCCAGCGGAGCCGAGCCGCGCCCAATTCGAGCCCGTCCTGGGTTTCCTCGACAAGTGGTTCGCGTCTCGTCGGGCGAGGAAGCTCGAGGCTGCGGAGCAGAGCTACGCGGGCGCGCATGCCGCTTGGCAGTCTGAGGTGGCGCGTCTTTCGCACGACGCGCAGCAGCGCGAGGCGCGCTTCGTCCGAGCGGCCCAGGTTTGGGAGCAGCGGCGCGACGCGTTCGCGCATGCCCAGGCCGAGTCGAATGCTGCCCTTCAGCGGAGCCGTGCTGCCTACGGCGCTCGCGAGCCCGACGCCGTTCGAGACTACTGCGACATGGTGCTGTCGAACTCGGAGTATCCCGGATGGGTGCCGAAGCAGTGGGAGCTCGCGGTCGATGCTGAGTCGGCCACGCTACTCGTGGACTACGTGCTTCCGGCGCCGGATGGGATGCCTCGTGTGGCGGAGATCAAGTACGTCCAAGCGCGCGACGCGTTCGAGGAGAAGCCTCTGACCGAGGCCAAGCTGAACAAGCTCTACGACTCGATGGTGTACCAGGTTGCGCTTCGCACGCTGCACGAGCTGTTCGAGGCCGACGCTGTCGGCGCGCTCCGAACGGTCGTGTTCAACGGCGTGGTGCGCTCGGTGGACCCGGCGACCGGACGGACGCAGACCTCGTACATCGTCTCCGTGAAGGCCAACAAGGAAGCGTTCGGAGCGTTCAACCTCGCCCAGGTTGACCCGAAGGCCTGCTTCAAGGGGCTCAAAGGTGTCGGTGACTCGAAGCTGCACAGCCTGACCGCAGTGACGCCGATCGCTCGTATCGACCCAGACGACGGTCGTATCGTGGAGGCGCGAGAGATGGCGCGCTCGTGATCCGTGGTGCTCTGCGAGCGCCAGGTTTGCCCGCGCGCGGGACGAGAACCCAGCAGTCGCCTATCGCCGAAACTCCGGACGCCAGACCGAGGCAGCGCCACCGATGAACGACATCCCCCACACCATTCAGCAGGTCGACTCGCAGCACGCCGTGTGGATCGCGGGCCCGGGCTGTGTGCGGCACGACATCCTCGGTGAGGAGCACAACCAGGCGCACATGCAGCGCGTCGCGGCCTCGGTGCACGGGCGGCCCGACGTGCCGATCGCGGCGTGGCTGACGCCGGAGCCGGGCGGCGTGGTGGTCTGGTGCCAGGGCCAGAAGGTCGGCTACTTGCCGGGGGCGCTCGCAGCGGCGTGGCACCGGGCGCTCGTCGGCTTGGGCGAGCGCCATCGGCTGCAGGTGGCCTGTCAGGCGACGCTCGACCTGCCGAACCACCACAACCACGGCGTGCTCGGGCTCGCCGTGTGGCTGCCTCCGCTCCCTGGGGCGGTGCACGTGCCGCCGGTCTCGCAGGGAGCGCGGGTGTCGCAGGCCGGCCCGGCGATTGCGGCGGCGCCGGCCCCGCTGCCCGCTGCGGAGCTGGCGCGCATCCAGGCGGAGCTCACGACGACGCGCTCGCAGCTCGAGCAGGCGAAGAAGGAGCTCGGCGCCGTGGAGGAGGCGCTGGAGATCCAGTCCTTCGGGTTCTACACGCCGAGGTACGGCTTCGAGTCCTCGGCGCAGTACGTGGCGCGCCTGAAGGGGATTCGTGACGAGCAGCAGCGGCTCATCAAAGCCGACCAGGCCGCGCCTTGCGACACGAAATGGACGGTGGGCGGCAGCGCGGCCGAGGGCAAGAAGATGGTCAAGCAGCAGGCGAAGCTGATGCTGCGGGCCTTCAACGGCGAGTGCGACGCGGCGATCGCGAAGGTCCGTTACGACAACGTCGTCACGATGGAGAAGCGCATCTTGAAGGCCTACGGCGACATCAACAAGCTGGGGGAGGTCCAGCGGGTGTTCATCTCGCGGCGCTACGTGGACTTGCGGCTCGCGGAGCTCCACCTCGTGTTCGAGCACCGCGAGAAGCTCGAGGAGGAGAAGCAGGAGCAGCGGCGCATCAAGGAGCAGATGCGCGAAGAGCAGAAGGCCCGAGCGGAGATCGAGAAGGCCAAAGCCGAGGCCGAGAGGGAAGAGGCCACGACGGCCGCGGCGCTCGAGAAGGCGCGCGCCGAGCTGGCCGCCGACCACGAGGCGACGAGCAAGCAGCACGAGAAGCTCGAGGCGCTGGTGAGCCGGCTGGAGAACGAGCTCAGCGAGGCGCTCGATCGCAAGGCCAAGGCCATCGCGCGCGCGCAGCTCACCAAGTCGGGGCACGTGTACGTGCTGTCGAACGTCGGGTCCTTCGGCGAGGGCGTCTACAAGATCGGCCTCACGCGCAGGCTCGACCCTTACGAGCGCGTCGACGAGCTGGGCGACGCCTCGGTGCCCTTCCCCTTCGACGTGCACGCGGTGATCTTCGCGGAGGACGCCCCCGGCCTGGAGAACAAGCTCCACAGGGCCTTCGCGGAGCGGCGCGTGAACCTCGTGAACATGCGCAAGGAATACTTCCGCGTGACGCTCGACGAGATCCGCGAGGAGCTCACCAAGCACCACGGCCTGGTGTCGATGACGCTCACCGCCGAGGCCGAGGAGTACCGCAAGAGCCTCTCGGCGCGCGAGGCCGGGGTCGTGCCCGAGCTGCTGGAGCCGGAGCTGGAGGAGCTCGCCGACGAGGACGTCGCCGGGTGAGCGGGGTGTCGCGGTGAGGGCGGCGATCGCGGGGGCGGCGAGAGCGAGGAGCGTGGGCGAAACCGCCTTCACCCCACCGCGCGGCGCGGCGGAACACCTCCGCGGCGTCCGATGCCGAAGGCGACGCGGAAGATGTCAGGCACGTTGACCTTGCCGTTGTCGTGCAGCCGAAGCACGCCGATGCTGCCGAGGGCGTCGCGAAGCTCTGCTTCACCGGAACGCTCGACGAGTGAGGGTGGGACCCAGATCATCTGCTCCTTGGCCCGCTTGATCGCCTCGAACAGGGTGCGCCGCTCGGTCCAGAGTTCCTCGAGATCCTGCCACTCGATCGGCACGAGCTTGTCTTTGAGCGCCTCCAGCGCTGGACGCACCCAGGGATAGTCCTCATCGAGCTCGCTGACGCGGTCCTCGGCCGCGAGCTGCACACCGCGATGGATCGCCTTCGGGTCGACGGGGAGCTCGGGCTTCTGATTGCGAGCGAGGACCTCTTTGGCCGCCTCGCTCCACGCCGTGAGGAAGGTGCGAGGCGCGATGTCGCCCCGCATGTCGGCCAGGTGGGTGGGCACCCAGGTCGAGACACGACCGCGTCGGCGGTCCGAGCCCATGAACTCCCCGGCGAGCGCGCAGACCTTGTCGTGGAGGGTGCCGACGAGCGAATCGGCGACGCGAGGATCGACGCGCTCGAGTCGGAAGAACAGGAGCCGGTAGAGGTCGTCGGCCGTCCACGAGAGGGTGACGCTCCGACTCCGGAGCTTGGAGCTGTCGGCGAAGCGGAAGAGCGCGAGGTCGTCGAACTGGTCGAGCCTGAGGAAGAGCTTCAGGCGAAGCTTCTCGAGAGACTGCGCCTCGAGCGCGACCTGCAGCAGACCCTGCAGCAGATCCTGACTCGCCGGCCAGCTCTCACCGAGGCGATCGAGCCCGTCGAAGACGAGCAAGAGCTTGGGGCCCTGCGCGTCTGCGCGCGTCCACACGCTCGCCGCGCGCTCCGGGTTCTCTCGCTGCCATGTGAGTTGCTCGACCAGCGTGGAGCCGATGCCCTCGCCGACGCGCTCCGCGAGAAAGCGCAGCACCACTGCACGGAAGATCTCACGCGGGGAGAAGCCCCAGCTCGCAGCCTGGGCGAGGATGTCGCGGGTGACCGCGCCCTCGTGCGTCTTCTCACCTCCGTTGAAGACGAGCCGCGCGTCGACGCTCGCGAGCTCCGAGAGCCGGAGCTCGGCGCCGATGGACTTGCGTAGCTCGGGGTCGCGCAGCGCGTGCGCCCAGAAGCTCTTGCCCATGCCGCGGTTGGCGACGACGAGTGGGCGCTCGAGGTCGAGCACCGCGCGGTGTGCGGGCACGACGTAGATCTCGTCTCGCGTGATCTCTTGATCGGGGCGGACGTGGTCGGCCCGTGGCAGTCGAGCGAGCGCGTCGCGCAGGAGCTCGACGCTCACGCGCGCGCTCCGGGGCGCACCAGCGAACGGATTCGCGCGAGGAATGGCGTGAAGGCCTGCTCGTAGAACGGCCTGGTCAAATGGCTCTCGTGGCGCTGAGGGTCGAAGCTGGCGAACCGCGTGTCGAAGGCGATGGGCACGAAACGGTGAGCCCCGTCAGGATCTGTCTCGTCGAAGTTGAACGCATCGAGCTGGCCCGCCGGCGCCTGCTCGTAGAGGTACTCCTCGTAGAGCTCGAACATGCTCCTCTGTGCCGCTTCGAGCTGCTGTGCGTCGGTACCAGCTTTGGCGAGCACGGGGACGAGGTTGTTCCACGTGCGGCCTGCATGCCAGAGGCCGAGCGAGCGCAAGTGCGCGAAGAGGAAGCGGTAGTCGTCGAAGCTCTGCTGCTGCGCGGTGGAGAAGAGCAAGACGGTCGCGCCGAGCGCGAGCACGGGGCCCGCCGTGATCTCGGCGAGTCCAGCGCGGGCGTCGATGAGCACCACGTCGTATGGCCGGCGCTGGCAGAGGCGATCGACGAGCTCCGCGACCCGCTGCGCAACCGGCTTGGGCTCGGGGAGCGCGACCTCCGACATCGCGCGCGCGAGCTTCCCGAGGTAGTGCTCGGGCGCTTCGACGCTCGAGCGCCCGTGCGCCGGAACGACGTCGATCCACGCGTTGCCGTCGTGCAGCTCGGTGATGAGCTCGGCGGGTGCGATCGTCTGGTCGAGCGCTGCGGCAGCGAGCGCGTCGATGACCCCGAAGCTCGGGAGCTCGGGCGCGAGCATGCGCCCCGCGCCAGGCGCCTCGAGGTCGAGGTCTACGACCAAGACGCGCTGCCCCTCGTCGGCGAGCTCTCTCGCAGCTACGCAGAGCGCGGTGCTGCGGCCGACGCCTCCCTTGACGCTGGCGAAGACGATCCGCCGGGGTTCGGTCTGCTCGACCGCGGGTGTGCGCAACCAGTCGACGCCGACCACGCGCCGGTCGACGAGTCGGTAATGGTCGTCGCGCCCCGGAAGCCGCAACCACTGGACCTGGGTCTCAGCGAGTACGACATCGGCTCCGGCCTCGTCCGACGTGACGACCATTCGGTCGGCCCGTACGTGTGGCGCCAGCTTCGACAGCGCAGCTTCGAGCGCGACCCTATCGTTCACGCGGCTAGCCGAGCCCGCCAAGAAGAGGCTGAGCCTACCGTAGAGATCGCGCAGCACCGCGTCTTGCTCGCCCAGGTCGGGCACGTGCTTCAGCGCGATGCGCACGAGCTCGTCGAGCGCGCCTTCGTAGCTCGTCGTCACGCGACCTCCTGCATCGCCTGGATGGCCGTGTCGGCGTCGCGCTTCCATCGCTCGTAGCGCTTCTCGCGAGCCTGGCCTTCGAGCACCTCGGCGTTGGGCGCGTACCGGATCCCGATGGCCCACTCCGAGAGGAAGGCGTCGTTCGTGAAGCGAGCAAGCTGGGCTGCGTTGCGGCCTTCGAGCCGATCGGCCAGCAGGCGCTTCAGCTCGGGGAAGTGCGCCCAGTAGGGGTCGCTCCGACCGGAACCGTCGCTCGGGCGGAGCCCGCTCGCCTCGAGCATCGCCTTGACCGCGCACTCCGCAGCCAGGCCGAAGAGGTAGGCCGCGGCGGCGCGCTGCGGAGCGGCCTGCTGGTCGAGGGTCTTCGCCGCCTCGTGGTGGCGATGCGCGGCTTGCTTGCCGTCGAAGGAGTCGCTCACGCCAGTTGATCGCACGGAACCAGGGTTGGAGGCAATCCGGGCGCCTCAAACGCGAGGTAGCCCTCCGACCACGCGCACTCGAGGCGCGCCAGCACGCGGCGCTGCACCAGCGCGGGCGGCGGGCTGACGCGCGCGACGCTGAGCGCGGGCGCGGCGCCGTGGGCGAGCAGCCGGGTGAGCTCGCCGCTGAGCACTCGCCGACAGCCAGCGCGCCAACAAGGGCGTGTTCATCACGACCTCGAGCTACACCGCGCAGGCCACGGAGTTTGCGCGCTCGGTCGAGCGCGTCGTGCGGGTCGACGGCGCGCGCCTCACTTCGCTGATGCTCGACCACGAGGTCGGCGTGAGCCTGCGCGCCGTGCGCGTGCCGAAGCTCGACAGCGACTACTTCGACGAGGAGTCGGCTTGAGCGTGGGCGCGCGTCGAACGGCGCCGGGCTCGGGCGCTCGCGCTGTGCTGAGCAAGCCGGTGAAGGTGTCTGAAGGTTGACGGGCACGCATCCCCGTTCGGGCTGGGCTAGATTCCTCGGGTGCCCGCCAAGCCGAAGCAGAGCACCGACTTCGTTGCGAAGCCGGAGCCGTGGCGGATCCACTTTTTCCAGCGGCATCGAGCCGACGACCCTGATCAGTCCGTGCCCGCCCTGGCCTTCCTCGACTCGTGCCCCGACAAGGTATCGGCCATGATGGTGGCCGTGTTGCAGGCCGTGGCCGCTGCACCACCACCTTCATTCTCAGGGGGTGGCAAGTGGGAGGCGATGCACGACGAGATGGCGGGCTTCTACGAGGTCCGGGTGGACGGCCCGAAGCGCAAGCACTTCAGATTGTTCTGCGTCCTCGAACGTGACGGTGAGAAACTCGGGCTGGGTGGGCCCAGCATCGTGGCCATCGACGGCGCGTCCAAGCCGTTCAAGACCACGCTCTCGAAGGCCGACTACGCCGCCGTGAAGAAGCTTGGCGACGAGTATGGGGCCCGAGTTCCTCGAAGCGTGTTGGTCTGATCAGGCGACGGCCTGAGCCGCTTCCTTGGACCTGCGGGGCTTGGACTTGGCCGTCACCCGATTCGGGGCGACCGGAACGAGCTTCAGCTCGAGACCGAGGGCCGCTGCGATCTGGACGACGGTCTCGAGCGTGGGGTTTGCGCCGGCCTTGGTGAAGAGCCGTCGCACGATCTCAGGCTTCGCATCGATGCTGCGGGCCAGCTCGGCCTTCGTGATGCCCGACTGCTCACGGACGGCGTCCAGAGACCTCACGATGGCGTCCACGGCTTCGACGTGCTTGCGGGCTTCGTGGTGGGCCTTGGCGAAGCTTGGGCTCTCGAGCTTCTTCGTCACCCACTTGTCGAACCCGGTCTTGGTGCTGGCCATTGGTAGATTCTACTTTCCGCCACCGAAGTGGCTGTGAGCAAAACCCCCG
>CALKVW010000103.1 GCA_938004785.1 uncultured Polyangiaceae bacterium | reverse complement strand
TCGCTCGTCGGGCACGCCCGACGGATGATCTGCCCCTTCACGACGCACCATGGGGGCAGCGTAACACGAAAGTTACGGACCGGCACGGCCGACGAAGGGAGGGCCGGGGCGGTGCGCGCGAGGCTCGCTGGGACGGCGAGACCGGCGGACCCCCTCACGGTGGCGGCTCACCCATGCAGCTCGCCCAGCCACGCTCCGAGCCTCTCGGCGCGTTGGATGAAGTCGTCTCCGAGCTCGCCGGACCAGACCCGGGTCGCGAGCTCGATGTCGCTCCGCCACTCGGGTGCGTGGTGCTCTGACATGGATACATAGGTGTCGCTCGGCACGACCCAGGACGAGAAGGCGAGCACGTACACGTCGAGCACCTGCGCCACGTGATCGGGGAGCGGTTGGGGCCGCTCGCGTCGACGCGCCCCGCACGCGACCGCCGATGCGTATACCCGCGCGAGGTCGTCGGCGAAGGCATCCCCCCAGGCGGAGCGAATCCCCGCGGTGATCCGCGCGAGCGCGTAGTGCCGCACGATCGAGGCATGTACACGCGATCGCTCCGAGGCGTCTGGCACTAGCTTCGTCAGCTTCGCGAGGTTCGCGTGGGTCGGTTGACGCTCGCCGCCCCTCCAGCTCTTGAGCGTTTCGATCGAGACCCCGGCGTCGAGCCTCTCCATCGAGCAACCCTTGACGCGCGCGAGCTCGTCGATGAGCTCGCGGATCGGTCGGGCGACACCGTTCTGGTCGGCCCATGAGGCTGGGTGCTCCGCGGACGTGACCTGCCCCTCCCGAACACGGAGGTACGAAGCCTTGTAGGCGAGTTCGAGCGCTGCGAAGCGCATGAACGCGCGGGTGATCGTCGGCAGATCGTCGCGGTGCCGCGCCACGACCCGGTTCCACGAGCGCGCGTGCGTGTGCACGTCGAGCGTGAAGAGGCGACCCTCGCCGGCGCTTCTGGGCGCTGCGAAGAGCGCTGGCGTGAACCTGGGCACGCGCCGGCAGGCGCACGCCGGTGCACCGGTCACGACGCACACCTGCTCGGCGACCAGTTCGCATGGGCGTTTCACCCGCTGACCTTGGTTGAAGTGGCGCTGTCGCCGCTTCGCCCAAGCATCGCCGTGGCCCGGAAGCAACTCGTTCAGCCGGAGCGCCTTCGACAAGAGCCCCACGATCTGCTCACCACTCAACGTCGACAGCTTCGACATCGTCCCTCCTCCCAAAGGATCGCCCCGGCGACCGCGCGAGGCGGCCACCGGGGCGACCTCGTCAACGTGCCGCCACTTCGAGCTTCACTTGCCTCCCGACGGCGCGTTCCCGCGACCGCCTCCGGAGGGGTTGCCCGTGGTGCTGGGCCAGTTGCCGCCGGTGCTCTGACCTCCCTTCGTGCCGCCGCTCTGGCCGCCGCCCTTCGTGCCGCCGCCCGAACCGCCCTTGCCGCCGCTGCTGCTTCCCTTGGACATGATCTCGTTCTCCGTTTCTGCGAGTCCCGGGCGATCGCCCCCGGGTCGCAACGCGGAAGTTGGGTCGCCCGATTCCGCGCACCAGGGACAGCGCCGGACAGAAGGCCGTTTCGTCGTGCGGGGCCGCTTCGGGCGGTCGAACCTCCTTTCGGAAGAATTCGACAGGCGGCTTACAGGAACGCCCGCCTCGCGGGTCGTGGGGAGGAACGCGCGCCACGCGCCCCACCCCATGAGGCCCCCATGTCGAGCACGCCCCTCATCGAGACCATCAACGTCAACCTCTGGTCGAAGTGCAACCTGCGCTGCGCCTACTGCTACGGAGACTTCCCGGAGCGGCCCCGCCAAGCCTCGCGCGAGGAGTGGCTCGCCATCCTCGAGGCAGTCGCTCCGTACACGCGGCGCATCACCTTCTGCGGAGGTGAGCCCACCCTGAACCCTCATGTCGGCGAGCTGCTCGACAAAGTGCAGAGCCTGGGTCTGCAGACGTCGATCATCACCAACGGCGCCAAGCTCACCGAGCGCCTCGTCGAGAAGCTGGACCTCGTGGGCATGACGCTCGACGCCACCGACGAGCCGACCCTCCGAGCGCTCGGCAGGTCGACGCCCACCTGGCCGGACTACTACGCCGGGCTCCGACGCTGCGTCGCGATGATCCACCGCGTCGGGAGGCCGATCTTGAAGCTGAACACGGTCGTGTCGCGGCTCAACCTGCACGTGGACCTCGTCGCTGCGCTGCGCGAGCTCGAGCCCTCCAAGTGGAAGCCGCTCCAGTTCACCGTGGTGGTCGGCGAGAACGAGCACCGAGCCGAGGCGCTGTCCATCACGCGTGCAGAGTTCGATGCCTTCGTCGCGCGGCACCGCGAACAGCTGCCGGCGTCGATCTGGGTGGCCCCCGAGGAGGACGACACCGTGCGCTCCACGTACGTCATGGTCGACCCGTCGGGGCGGCTCTTCTCGACCGCCACCGGCGGCAAGCTCTTCAGCGCGCCCATCCTCGACGTTGGCCTCGAGCGCGCGTTCGCCCAGGTGGGTGGCTACGACCGGGAGCGTTTCGTCGCCCGCGGCGGACATGTCGACGTCGTACAGCGGCGACGTCTCTCGGTCCTGCCCGGTGGGGCAGCATCGCCGGAATAGGCTCGCGCGCGCCGGCGTACTTCACCGACCGAGGAGGACGCCATGAGGAGGGAGGTCGCGATCGGGCTGGCGATCGCTGGGGTCACCGCGAAGGCTGCGCTCGGGCTCTCGACACCCGACGAGCGCGCCGACGTCGCCCCGACCGGCAGCGCCAGCCACGCACCGAGCGCCGGGCCGCCTCCCACGGCTCGCCAGTCGGACCCGACGCGGAGCGAGGCGGCCCTCCATGCCTGCCTCGAGACGCTCCAGCAGCGTGAGCTAGCCCAGGTGGAGCGATCCATCACGCGCGACTACCGCCTCGCGTGGCACGACGCGCAGGACATCGCACGCGACGCGATGCTGCGGGTCTGCGTCGCGCACGCCGAGCGCTCCTACCAGAACCTCGGCGCCGTCTACCTCACCGCAGCGCGACGCGAGGCGATGCGCGGCGCCATGCGTCGCCGCCGCTTCCCGGTGTGTCCGGTGGACGAGCAGCTTCCCGCCTGTTCGCGGAGCCCCGACGACCTCGTACGCGCCGAGCAGGAAGCGCGCCTCGTCGAGGCCGCACTCTGCAAGGAAGACCTGGTGACCCAGCGGATCGTGCGCCTGCGTGCGACCGACGGCGCGAGCTTCGAGGACCTAGGCCGCGACCACGGGCTCGGCGCCGACCAGGCGCGCACGCGCTACCACAACGGCCTGCGCCGCGTGCAGCGGCGCGTGGCGGAGGCGTGCGGCGGGTGAGGGAGGGGCGGGAGCTGCGGGCGATCCGCCGGGGAACCGGACCCACACCCTGAAACGGCGCTCAAGCCGCGCCGCGGCGCTGGGTGATGACCTTCGCGAGATCGCGAGGGGTGGCGCCGAGCGCGAGGTAGGCTCGGAAGAGCAGGTCGAGCGTCAGGGAGGGGCCTTTGGCTTCTATCTTGGCGACGCGCGACTGGCTCGAGCCGAGGCGCTCGGCGAGCTCGACCTGGGTGACGCCGCGCGCGACTCGCCGCGCACTCAGATCGTCGCTCGCCGAGAGCTCGAGGACGATGAAGGCCGACTCATCGGCGCTGAGCCCGAGGAGCTCCTCCGTGGAGCCGACGCGCCACCCAGCGCGCGAGAGCCGCTGCTTCTTCTGCTTGCCCATCAGCCGTTCCTCCTCGTGGCGACGTCGGCAGAGAGCGGTGAGCACTCGCGCTCGGCCTCGGCTCGGCGAGCGGCTCGAGGGTGCGGCACGAGGAGGCGACGAAGTCAGCTGCGACGTATCGGTCAAGGCTCGGCTGAGCACGCGACGCGCACCCTGGCGCCTACGCCGAGACTTGCGAAGCGCGTGGTGGCCGTGTTTGGGCTCTCGGCACCGTATGACGCTGAAGCGAATGGACAACGTCGGCATCGTCGTGGAAGACCTCGACGCCGCCATTGGGTTCTTCACCGAGCTCGGGCTCCACCTCGAAGGCCGCATGCCGATCGAAGGTGACTGGGCCGGCCGTGTCACGGGAGTGCGCGGCCAGCGCGTGGAGATCGCGATGACGCGAACGCCCGACGGCCACGGCCGGCTGGAGCTCTCGCGCTTCGACGCCCCCGCCATCGCCTCGGATCACCGCGCAGCCCCCGTGAACTCGCTCGGGTACATGCGCGTCATGTTCACGGTCGAAGACCTCGCTGACACCGTGGCTCGACTCGGCAAGCTCGGCGCGACGCTGGTCGACGAGGTGGTCGACTACGGCGGCATCTACCGGCTGTGTTACATGCGCGGCCCCGAGGGCATCCTCATCGGGCTCGCCCAAGAGCTCGGGCAGCAGAGCTCGCGGGTGAACCCCTTGGAGAGCGAGGGCTGACGCCCGAGGCCTCGACGAGAGCTCGCGGGTGGCTCCTGCTCACGGGCTCGGCGTCGCTGGCTTTGGTCCCGACTCGATTCACACGGCAGAAGCTCGGCCGGTGGTATGGCGGATCACTCGCGCCTGGGCTCTCATCGGCGACCCTACGAAGTGCTCGGCGAGCAACACCGCTCGACCCGCTCGAACCTTCCCCTTCTCCCGGAGTCCACGACATGGCAGCCCGAGGCGTCTTCTTCGCGATCACCCAAGAACAGGCAGCCGAGCTCGAGGCGGCCGAGCACGACGAGGAGCTCATGGATGTCGTCGGCGAGATCGAAGAGGCGTGGGACGCCGACAACCTCGCCGAGTGCGACAAGGCTTGGGATGCGATGCATCGGCTGCTGACCGACGGGCGGCTCGAGTTCAGCGAGGCCTCGGAGGCTGCCGATCCGCTGCGGCACTGCGTGCTGGGCCCGAACCAGCTGCACGAGGGCGACGACTACATCGTGAGCCTCGTGGAGCCCGCCCAGGTGAAGCGTGTCGCGGAGGCGCTCGAGGCGATCGACAAGGCCGACTTCGACCGCCGATACCGAACGGTCGTGCCGAGCGACTACGCGCCCGAGTACGGAGACGACGACCGCGAGTACACCTGGGATTGGTTCGAGTCGGTGCGCGAGCTCTACCGCAAAGCGGCTGATCGCGGGCGTTTCGTGCTGTTCACCGTCGACCAGTAGGCGCGCGAGGCCGGGGTCGTGCCCGAGCTGCTGGAGCCGGAGCTGGAAGAGCTCGCCGAGGAGCGCGTCGCGGGGTGAGCTGGGAGTCGCGGTGAGGGCCGTGCCCCGCGGTGAGGGCTGTGCCCGGCGGTGAGGGCTGTGCCCGGCGGCAGGCGCGACGAAACTGGGGGAGCTCGCGACGAGCTGGGCGGGTTTCGTCGCGGGGCGTGATGCGCACGCGCGCTGAGGTGCGCACCACCGATGAGCTTCCGCGGGCTTGGCGCGGCCGCGGGGTTCGCCCGGCGCGTCGGGCGGCGCAGGCGCGACGAAGCTGGGGGAGCTCGCGACGAGCTGGGCGGGTTTCGTCGCGGGGCGCGGCCACCAAGGCGCCGCTGCGCACCTCGCGGCCTGCGCACCTCGCGGCCCGCGCAGCTCGCGGCCTGCGCAGCTCGCGGCCTGGCACCCGCCGATGGGCGCCGCTAGCTTGCCGGTGAGCGCCACCCGGGCGGCGCTCAGGGAGCGCAGATGTCGATCGTGATGCAGGTCTTCGTCGATGGCCGGAAGATGCTCAGCCCCTCGCAATGGGCGCGGGCCTTGGTCGAGCACGGCTTCGCGGTGGAGCTCGACGAGGACTTCGACGTGGCGAGCTTCAGCGGCTTCTTGCCGTGCAAGTACCGAGGCGTCGAGGCGGGCTTCGAATACGCCTTCGATGAGCTCGGCCCGCCCGAGGAGCTCGACGAGCACGTGCGCGCGGCCATCGGGGATCGCGACACGGTCGTGAGCTTCGTGACGCACTCCGACATGCGCGGGCTGATGACGTCGGTGCTCTCGGCCGGCGTGCTGTGCGCGCTCACCGACGGCGTGCTGTGGGACACCGAGGCCGACGAGCTGACGCCGGCCGCAGGGGCGCTCGACTGGGCGCGCGAGAGCGAGGCGGCGATCGCGCCGGAGCTCTGAGACGATCGCTCCGGGTGCTAGGCTCGCCCGCGCTGATCCACCGAGCTCCTCCCCCCACGCTGTCGCGTCGCTCGCTGCTCGCCGGCGCGCTCTCGCTCTCTGCCTGCGGCGTCGCGCGCAGCGCATCGGCACCCGCACGCCGGGCGGCGCCCGCGCCGGCGGAGGAGCCCGCGGCGCCGCCGCCCCTGCACGCGAGCGTAGCCGCGCTGCGCCGCGACGCGCCCTTCACCTGCGCCGCGGTCCACCCGAGCCGGCCCTGGCTCGCGACCGGCAGCATGCGAGAAGATTCCAGCGACTGGACGGGGCAAGCGGTGGTCTGGGACCTCGAATCCTGCGAGGCCGTCGGCCTGAGCACCTACGAGCACGGCTTCGGCTTCGAGCCGGGCCCGCGCATGCTGCAGTGGAGCCCGGACGGTCGGCGCTTCGCTGTCGCTGCCGGCACGAACGAGATCGCGGTGATCGCGCCGGGCGGCGCGCCGCTCCTGTTCGCGCCCGACGAGACGCGCGATCACACCGTGGAGTTCTGCTGGTGGGACGAGCAGACCTTGTACGCCGCCGCGTGGAGCGACGAGGGCGACGACGGCCTGGGCGGCGGTGCGCTGCTCTCCCTCCCTCACGCGACGACGAAATGGCTCGAGCGACAGGCTGCGCCGCTGGTGCTCCGCCAACCGACGCGCGCCCGCGATGCGCGCGCCGTCGTCGGCCACGATGACCACGCCGTGTGGGCGATCGACCCGGTAGCCCAGCGGCTGCGCTCGCGCACGCCGCTGCCCGGCGCGTTCCACGACGGGCGCTCGATCGCGGGCTGGTCGCCCAACGGCGCCTTCGGTGTCTTCGCACCTCCAGCGATCGAGCGACGCTACGACCGCAGTCTCGGGCGCGACGCCGGCGGACGCACCGAGCTCGTGCTCTTCCGGCCTGCGAGCCCTCGAGCGCTCGCCCAGATCGAGGTCCCGGGCGAGGTCGTCGCGCTGCGCTTCGCCCCCGACGACCGGCGCTTCGTCGTCGTCTCGCGCACCGCGTGGAATGGCCCCTCCCATTGCACGGTGTTCGACGGCGAGCGCAAGCTCGACGGCTTCGACGCGCAGCTCGCGAAGCCGCCCCACGACTTCCCCGACGCGAGCAGCCTCGTCTGGTCGCCGGGCGCCGACGAGCTCGCGCTGCTCCACGCCGACGCCACCGTGGAGATCACCACGCTCGGCGGACGGAGGCACACCGCCTGGGCGGCGCCGAAGACGCGCGGCGAGGTGGGTCTCGTATTCGTGGGTCACGACCGCGTGGCGCTGATCGGTCGACAGAGCATGCGCGTCTTCGACACCCGCGGCACCGAGCGTTTGCGCTTCGACGTCGAGGCCTGAGGAGGGGGGCCGCGCGCGCCCCCGCGGTTCAGGAGTGGGCCAAGGCGCGGAAGGGCATCGAGCGCGGCCCGTGGACGAAGGACGCCTCGATGACCCGGAGGCTCATGTAGGCCGCGTCGAGCACGTAGCGGCGTTCGTCGAAGAGCTCGAGGCCGGCGAGCACGCCCGCGTAATCGCCGACGCTCGCCGCGCCGCGCACGATCTCCTGCACGCTGCAGAAGCGCACGCCCTTCGTCGGCAGCCGGTGGGCCGCGCGCGCCAGCTCGAAGCGGCCCAGCGAAGCCGCACGGAGGCACAGCGCGCGACAGCCCGAGTCGCGGTCCTTCGGCGGCAGGGCCTCGAGCCTCGCGAGCTCGCCGTCGAGCAAGGCGTCGACGAGGTCACGCTCACCGAGATCGCAGAGGCGCGCCAGCGCCCACACGGGGATCTCGGTGAGCTTGGCCCGGCGCGCATCGACGTAGGCGCGCAGGGCCTCGGTGGCGAGCGCGCGATCGGGTGTGGCTGCGGCGATCGTGAGCAACGCCCCGAGATCGCCGAGCGCGCCGAGCGCGGCGCGCACCTCGGCGGTCCGGCCCAGGGCCGCGAGGTAGGCGAAGCGCGAGGCCCGCCTCGGATTGCGCATCTCCTCGCAAGCCTCGGCCCAGCGCTCGGCTCGCTCGGGGGCGAGACGCGCGAGCAGCGCGAACACGTGGGGGTGCGCGACATAGCCGAACGAGAAGGTGTCCTCGTCGGCCAGCACGCGCAGCGCGAGCTCGACCGCGGCGGCAGGATCCGTCTTGGAGAGCGCCTCGAGCGCCACGACGACGCAGGGCTCGCCTTCGCTCGCCAAGACCTCTGGAAAGCGCAGCGCGAGCTCGATCAGCTCGCCCGGTCGACCCAGCGCAATGCAGCGGCGGAGCAGAGCTTCGGCGAGCTCGACGCTGCTGCCCTTGTCGTCGCAGCGCTCGATCGCGTCGGCGAGAACCTCGACTCCATCGGCGTGGAGCGCGAGCAGCCCCTCGACGGTCGCGAAGTCGAACATGCCGCCGATCTCGCCCGTGGTCACGAAATGGTCGACCTGACCACCGAGCGCCGCGGCCCAGGCCATGTCCTTCTCGGAACAGTAGTTGGCGCGGTCGGCCGGGAGCGCCTCCCACGCGGCCTCGGCTCTCGCCGATTCGCCGAGCCTCCACCACGCCGCCATCAAACCGACGGTCGCGCGGGCGCGCTCGCTCTGCTCCTCGGTCGGCATCGCGGCTTCGCCCTCAGCGAGCAGCCGCCGCGCCGACGACGCGTCGCCCGCGAGCAGGCGCTGCACGGCGACGCGCCCCGCCGCCTCGCTGAACCAGCCTTGCTCCTTCGTGTGGAGCTGCGCGAGCCAAGCGCTCAGGCGCTCGTGGTCTTCCGCTTCGGCCCAGCGCACGAGACACGCGATGAGCTCGTCGGGTCGGTCGCGCGCCTCGGCGCGCACGAGGGCCAAGATCGCGTCGCGCAGATCGTCGTAGGACTTCACCGCGAGCGGTCCCGCGGGCTCCTTGGCCGACGCAGGCTTGCGCCCACGCTTCGGGCTCGGCGTGGGCGCGACCGCGCCGCCGCCCTGCGCGTCGAGGATCAGCTTGTCCGTCTCGACGTACGCGACGCTCTCCTCGCTGTCGCCCACCTGGACCGGTTCGATCAGCGAGGGATCGCTCACCCAGAGCGTGTAGACGACGCTCGGGAGCTCGGCGTCCTCGTCGTCCGACACGCGCGCCACCTTGAACCACCCCGGCGCGCGCTCCGTCTCGGTGCCATGGGTGAGCGGCCCCAGCTCGACGCGCTCGATGAGCTTGCGGGCCAGCGTGAGCTCATCGGCGTCGTCCGCGGGCGACACGAAGTCCGAGAGCAGCTTCCAGGCGAAGTATCGCTCGGTCCCGAAGGTCTCGACGTCGGGATGCACGAGCATCGCCTCGAGCTTGATGACCGACCCGGAATTCTCGACGCAGCGAACGATGAAGTAGTGCACGTGCTGCGCTCCTGCGAGCTATCGGGGGAGCTCGACTCCTCCCAGGTTCCGCTTCGCGGCGATCAGTTCTTCGTGACGGAGGCGCAGGCTTGCTGGAGCAGCTTCAGCTTCTCGAGATCGGGGCCACCGCCGGTGCAGCCGAGCAGCGTGCCGCCGGGCCGGACGAGCATGTGGAAGCCGTAGGTCTTGTTCTTGCCGTCCTTGTCGCTGGCGCTCGTGACGACGAGATCCTTCGTTCGCTCGACGACCGCACAGATCTGGTCGTAGCTGGCGCAATCCCGCGTATTGGAGGCGGTGTTGTCGAGCGAGGTGTGCGTGTAGCTGAGCTCGATCTTGAACTCGTCCTTCTCGATGCGCGGCCCGTAGGAGCCCTGCTTGATCGTCGCGCCTTGGGGCGCCTTCACCGAGAAGCCCTTCCACAGCTTGTGGAAGGAGCTGAGGTCGGTGTCGACGAGGGCCGCGAGTGGATCGTCGTTCGCCGCCGCGCTCGCGCTCGCGCTCGGTGCAGCGCTGGCGCTGGCGATCGCCTCCGCGGTCGCAGACGCCGACGCGGAGGCAGCTGCCCCGCTCTTGGCGGGCGCGGCGGAGCTCGCCGCCGTGCCGCTTGCCGAGCCTTCGACGGCCTTGTCACCGCAAGCCACGACGGCGCAGGCACCCACCAGACACACAAGACCGAGCTTCACGTGGTTCATGGCCGCCTTGTACGCCTTCGCACGCCGCGTGTCAGCGCGAGCCAGGCTTCCCTCGCGAGACCCTCGCCGCAGCCGCTCGCGCCGCGCCGCCTCCGCGAGCCCCCGCGCTACACTCGCGCCGATGCGCCAGCAGGACGCGATCCCCGTCGTCGACGGGATCTACCGAGGGCTCCACGATCGCGCGCCCGACCATTGGCTCGCTGGAGTCGTCGACGCCGTGGGCGAGGCGTGGCCGGGTCACGTGGGTGTCGTCGGCTACACCTACGCGATGTACGGCGACCCGGCCGGGTGGCAGATCTCGGAGCCCGTGGCGCGGGGCGGCGCGCCGGAGCTCGCCGCGCGCGTGAAGCTCAGCTTCGAGCACGCGCCCCCTGCGTTTCGCGCGGCGCTCTTCCCTTCGCTCGGCCCGGTCGGGAGCTTCAGCGAAGCGACCGGCAGGCTGCTCACCGAGCAACACCGGGTCGGCGCGCGCGAAGCGAAGCGCGCAGGCGCAAGCGACGCTGTGTACCTCAACGCGGTCGACCCCGACGGCCGCGGCGTGCTCATCGCGATCAACCTGCCCGGCGCGCACCGCCTCTCCGCCGGGAGCCGCCGCGTGCTGTCGATGGTCGCCGCGCACCTCGGCTCCGCGCGCAGGCTCGTCGCCGCTCGGCGTGCGGCGCCGTGCGTCGTATTGGGGCGCGCGGGGCGCGTGGAGCACGTCGAGGCCGGGCACACCGAAGCCGCCGCGGCCATCGAAGCGAGGTGGCGCGACGTGTCGCGTCGCCGCGCAGAGGCGGGCGCCGATCCAGAGCAGACGCTCGCAGCGTGGAAGGCGCTCGTCGGCGGTCGCTACGCCTTGGTGGAGCGCGTCGAGGCCGACGGCAAACGCTACGTCGTCGCGTGCGAGAACCCACCCGGTGTGCTCGATCCACGCGGCCTCACGCGGCTCGAGGCCACGGTCGCCGAGTGGGCGCGCCGCGGCCACGCGCAGAAGCAGATCGCCTACGAGCTCGGCCTCAGCGCAGGCACCGTGGCCGGCATCATCTCGCGCGTCGGGCGCAAGCTCGGCGTCTCGAGCCGCGCCGCGCTCGTCGCGGCTTTGGACCGCCCGAGCGAGCTCGAGCGCGCCGCGGGCCCCGACGGCCGTGAGCTGCTCATCTTCTCCGGGCGCTCAGGCGCGACGGAGGCCTTGCTCGCGCTCGGCGAAGCCGAACGCGCCGTGGCGCGCCTCGCTGGCGACGGCAAGACGAACGCCGAGATCGCCGCCGCGCGCGGCACGAGCGAGCGCACCGTGGCGCACCAGCTCACGTCGATCTTCAAGAAGCTCGGCGTCGGTTCGCGCGGCGAGCTCGCCGCCAAGCTGCGCGACGTGCGCTGAGCCCGCGCAGCTCGTCGCGCGTGCAAGCAAAGGTCCCATCGCGGCGTGGCTCGCGCCTGCGCTAGGCCTTTCAGCATGGCCCTTCGATCCCTCTCCGTCCGTGCCTGGGCCGCCGTCGCGCCCGCCGCCTTCCTCTTCAGCGCCGCGAGCTCGGCGAGCGCCGCGCCCGGCATCTACGCGCAGGAGACGCCCGCCTCGCCGCTGCCCGCCGCCTCTGTGCTCGATGGGGCGAGCGACCTGCGCGGCTTCCGCCTGCAGGGCGCGCTCGGCGTCACCCAGCACCTCAAGAACGCCAGCGGCGCCTACCAGTCGGTGTCGGTCCCGATCTGCGTGAGCGGTGGCAAGATCGGCCACGCTTACGCCAAACGCAGCGCAGACGGCTTCCGCACGCTGTGCTGGGTCGAAGGCGGCCCCTCGGCGAGCCCGCAGCCGATCGTCAAGCCGACGGCGACGCAGCTGCCCAAGGCGGTGTGGGTGCCGATGAAGAAGGGGCAGGCGATCCCGCGCCTGGTCGCGCCGGTCGAATACGTCGGCACCGAGCGCGTGCCCGTCTACGCCTGCCAGGCCTCCGAGACCGTCGACGGCAAGCTCCAGGTGAAGGCCGGCACGCTCCTGCCCGACGGTCGCTGCCGCCTCGCGCCCACGCTGACGACGCCCGCGCGCACGGTCGACGACTCGATGATCCTGCTCTTCGGCTCGAGCGGCGCGCCTCGCTACGGCTGGATCTCGCTCGTGTCGGGCGGCCCCGCGGCGGGCGGCACGCTCGTCAGCTGGCCGACGGGCCCGATCTTCTGCAAGTCCGACAACGGCCCCGGCGTGCTCACCTTCCAGTCGAGCGGCGCGGTCGACCGCTGCGAGCCCAGGGGCGTCATCAACGTCGGCGGGCGCACGAACATCCAGGTGTTCCGCAACGACGCCGCGTCGAAGCTCGGCTTCGGCAGGACGGGCACCGAGGTGGATACGAACAAGGGCGTGCCCTGCGTGAGCGGAGCCTTCCAGGGCGTGCTCATGACCTCGGCGAACGGTGTGCGTTCCTGCATCCAGCCGAACACCGTGCACAGCGGAGGCAACTTCGACACGCTCCGCCAAGCCGGCAGCTGGCCCGAAGGCGGCTGAGCTCGGGGCACGCGAGCACGGGGCGCGCGAGCTCGAGACGCGTGAGCTGCGGGCGGCGGCGGCGTGCGCCAGCTAAGCTGCGCCCCGATGACGACCGACTTTCGCTCCCTCGAGCTCTCCCGGACCCTGGTCGAGGTCACCGCCGAGCTCGGGTACCTGACGATGACCGACATCCAGGCGCGCAGCATTCCGGTGCTGCTCGCCGGCAAGGATCTCGTCGCGCAGTCGCGCACCGGGAGCGGAAAGACCGCGGCCTTCGCCCTGCCGATCCTGCAGGCGCTCGAGCTTTCGCCCCGTGTACCGAAGGCGCTGGTGCTGTGCCCGACGCGCGAGCTCGGGGCCCAGGTCGCACGCGAGATCCGCAAGCTCGGCCGCAAGCACGAGGGGCTGCGTGTGCTGGTGCTCGGCGGCGGGGAGTCTCGCTACTTGCAGGAGCGCTCGCTCCGTCAGGGAGCGCACGTCTTGGTCGGCACGCCCGGGCGGGTGCGCGACCACCTCGAGCGCGGCTCGCTCGATCTGAGCGCCCTCAGAACGGTCGTGCTCGACGAGGCCGACCGCATGCTCGAGATGGGCTTCGAGGCCGACATGCAGGCGATCCTCTCCGCGGTGCCGACGCCGCGCCAGCTCGCCTTCTTCTCGGCCACCTTCCCCAGCTCGATCGAGGCGATGAGCGCCAGGTACCAGGCCTCACCGGAGCGCGTCACGGTCGAGACCCAGGAGGCCGAGCGCAGCGAGATCCGCCACCTCGTCGCGATCGTCGAAGGCGAGCAGCGGCTCTCCGCGCTGCTCGGGGCGCTCGAGGCGCACCCACACGAGTCCGCGCTGGTCTTCGCGAACTTCAAGGCGAGCGTCGCCTCTCTGCAGCAGGCGCTCTCGAGCGCCGGGCTCAGCGTCGGTGCTCTGCACGGAGACCTCGAACAGCACGAGCGCGATCGTGTGATGGCGAAGTTCCGCAATGGCAGCACACGCATCCTGGTCGCCACGGACGTGGCGGCGCGTGGCATCGACGTGCAAGGGCTCGACCTGGTCATCAACTACGAACTGCCCAAGCAGCCCGCCACCTACGTGCATCGCGTCGGTCGCACGGGCCGCGCGGGCAAGACCGGCATAGCGATCTCGCTCCTCACGAGCCGTGAGCAGGGCAAGCTCGCTGGCATCGAAGCGCTGCTCGGCTCGCCGCTCGAGCGGGCCTCGAGCCTCATCCCCGAGCGAGGCAGAGATCGCCAGCCGGCAGCGCGACCCGCGCCCGAACGCGAGGCGCGCATGGACACGCTCAAGATCTTCGGCGGTCGCAAGCAGAAGGTGCGCCCTGGCGACTTGCTCGGCGCGCTGACCGGCGAGGCGGGTGGCCTGCAGGGCAGCGACGTCGGCAAGATCGAGATCCACGACAACTTCTCCTACGTCGCCGTATCGCGTGCGGTCAGCGCCGAGGCGCTGAAGAGCCTCATCGAGGGCCGCATCAAGGGCAGGAAGTTCCGCGTGACGCTCGAGCCCTGAGCGGGCGGAGGCATCGAGCTCCGTCGCGGGCCCGCGCCCGGACCTGCACCCGCTCGGTTCTCGACTAAGCTCGCGCGCCATGTCCACCGTGCTCGACGCCTTGATCGAGCTGCTCGCCCTCGAGCGGCTCGAAGAGAACCTGTTCCGCGGCCAGAGCCAAGACCTCGGCTGGGGCACCGTCTTCGGCGGACAGGTGCTCGGCCAGGCGCTCTCCGCCGCCGTGCAGACGGTGCCGAAGGAGCGCCAGGTGCACTCGCTGCACGCGTACTTCTTGCGGCCGGGCGACGTGTCGAAGCCCATCGTCTACGACGTCGACCGCATCCGCGATGGCTCGAGCTTCAATACGAGGCGCGTGGTGGCCATCCAGAGCGGCAAGGCGATCTTCAACCTCGCCGCCTCGTTCCAGGTCGGCGAGGAGGGCTTCACGCACCAGGAGCCGATGCCCGTGGTGCCCGCGCCCGAAGCGCTGCGCACCGAGCAGGAGCACCTGCAGGCGGCCGTCGCGCGCCTGCCGCGCATCCTGCGCGAGCGCGCCACGGCCGAGCGCCCCTTCGAGATGCGCCCGGCCACGATGCCCGACGACCCCTTCTCTCCCTCGCCCATGCCGCCTTCGCACGCGGTGTGGCTGCGCACCGTGCGCACGCTGCCCGACGACCCCGCATTGCACCGCTACCTGCTCGCCTACGCCTCCGACCACGCCTTTCTCACGACCGCGCTGCGCCCCCACGGCGTGACCTGGCTCTCGCCCGGCATGCAGGTCGCGAGCCTCGACCACGTGATGTGGTTCCACCGCCCCTTCCGCGTCGACGAGTGGCTCCTGCACGTGATGGACAGCCCCGCGGCGAGCGGCGCGCGTGGCCTCGTGCGCGGGCGGATCTACACCCAAGCGGGAGAGCTCGTCGCGTCGACCGCGCAGGAGGGCCTCATCCGCCAGCGCGCGCAGTCGAGCTGAGCCGCGCGGCGCGGCTCCAGGCGCGCTCAATCCGGGTTGCAGCCGTCGCCACCGCAGGTGTCGATGATCTCGCCCGTGCGGTAGAAGTGGAACATCTGCTGGTTGTGCGCCTCGACCTTGCGCGGCTTGCCGTGCGGATCGCCGAGCTCGTCGCTCGGAGGCAGGTTGCCGGGCGGAGGCCAGGGGTTGCCGAAGCTGTAGTTCACGAGGCCCGAGCCCACGTGCGGATAAGGCGTGGGCGTGACGAGCGCGACCTCCTTGCCATAACCAGGCAAGAGCGCGACACCGACGTCGCTGCGCGTGACGATCTCGTTGGTGAGCAGGGCGACCTGCCAATCCGCGGTGGCGGACGCGAGCAGCACCGAGTGCTTGGGTGTGCCGGGGTAGGGCTCGGCCGAGATGTGGCGGTAATGGCTGACCGGGTCGGTGGCGTCCCAGAGGTTCTGGATCGTGGCGAGCAAGAGCTGCTGGTCGCGAGCGTCGGGGTAGGAGAGCGCCATGATGATGAAGAAACCCGCGAAGTCGACCGAGCGCTGCAGGAGCGTGGAGTAGTTGTTGCCCGGCACGCCGAGGTGCCCTCGCTCCAGATCGAGGCTCATCGCCATGTGGGTCGCTCCGTAGATGCCACCCTGCGAGATGCCGTTGTAATAGACCTGGCTGGTATCGAGCACGAGGCCGGTCGCCGCGACCTCGGGCACGTCGCCGAAGCCTCGCTTCATTCCACGGACGAGGAATGCATGGTTGAGCACGCCCTGGTGCAATCGATCCGACAGCACGGGAAACTCCGAGAGATCGCCGACCATCTGGATGATGGCCGGCACGTCTTCGCTCGACATGCCGATCATGTTGGCGCCGACGATGATCACCTTCTCGCGCGTGGCGTCTTCGTCGAAATGCGAGGCGCGGATCTGGCCGTGGGTGCCATTGAGACCGTGACCGTGCACCATCACGCCGTGCGGCTCGCCCGAGAGCGCCGTGCGCGGTATGCGCGCGCGGAACTCGGCCTCGTAGCTGCCGCTCTGGCGCGGTAGGCCGTCGGGGCCGAAGTTCAGGAGGAAGCCCGAGGTGTCGGCGAAGGCGTGCGGCACCATGTAGTCGGGCACGGTGAAGGTCCCGAGCAGCTCGTAGGCGATGTGTGCGTTCTCTTCTTCGGTGTAGGTCTCGACGCTCGTCACCGTGAAGGCGACGTCGTCGTCGCCGAGCGTGGCGAAGGCCTCGTCGCGCATGTGGAGCAGCGGCCCGTGCAGGGCGTCGCTCGAGGCCGTGACCCAGTCCCAGGCGAGCAGGAGCCCCTCGCGTTCGACGCCCTCGGCCTCGAGCAGCGCGAAGATCTCCTCGAAGCGCGGGATGCGGTCCTCGACGGGGGTGCCCTCGGCGCGGCGGTCGCGCAGCGCGACGAAGGCGTTGCTCGGCTGCGCGAGCGCGCCGTCGAGCGTCTTCAGGCCTCGCAGCGCCACGACGTAGCGCGCGTTCTCGCGCAGGAGCACCGCGGGGCGCACGATGAGCGAGCGCTCCTCGTCGCGCTGCGCGGCGCGGTCGAGCTCGGCGAAGCAGGGGATGCGCCTGGCCTCCTCGCCGACGACCTCGAGCATGATCACCCGCGCGTCCTCGCCCAGGCTCTCCTCGATGCGCGTCTCGTCGGGCAGATCGGCGCCGTCGAGGCCCGGGAAGTACGCGAGCGCGGGTGCGCCGACGCCAAAACCGTCGAGCCTGGCGTAGGGCTCCGGGTCGACGTGCACACCCGAGGTGTTCGCGGGCAGGGTCGTCGCGCCGAAGCGCAGCGTGTAGCCCGTCTCGCGCGTCGGGTCGGCCTCGAGCCACTTGCTCGAGGGGAAGGGCATGCCGCACTTCTCGGGCACGAGCGGATCGCAGTCGGGTTCGTCGGGGATCTCGAGCGGCGGCGGCTCGCGCTTGAGCGGCTCGGGAGAGCACGAGGCGGCGGCGAAGGAGAGCGCGACGAGGGACGCGAGGCGGAACGAGCGCATGGACGACATCGGCCGCGATCCTAACCGATGGCGGGGCCATCGGCAGAGCTCGCGGCCGATCGTGGCGTGGCTCGGGCGTGGCTCAGAGCGCGGCGAGCACGTCGTAGCCGGTGAGGATGTAGGTCTTGTCGGCGGGGAAGTCGCGCACGAGCACCGCGGGGCTCTCGGCGGAGATCATCGGGCCGAGCAGCTTCACGGGCGTCTCGATGTCGACGTAGCGGAAGGGCTTCTGCATGATCGACGCGACCGGCTCGCTGCGCAGGCTCGGTTTCTCGACGATGCGTGCGTAGACGTGCGACTCGCTGAGCGAGCCGACGATGCGGCCCGAGCGCAGCACGGGGATCTGCGAGAAGTCGTTCTCGCGCATGCGCGCCACCGCGTGCTCCACCGTCTCGCTGTCCTCGACGCCGAGCACGTCGGTCACGGTCTTGTTCTTCACGAGCTCGCGCGCGGTCGCGCCCTCGATGCGCTCGTAGCCCATCGCGCTCATCCACGCCGGGTTCCACATCTTGCCGACGTAGCGCGTGCCGTGGTCGTGGAAGATGACGACGGCTCGCTCACCCTCGCGGAAACGATCCTTGAGCTGGTGCATCGCGGCGATGGCCGAGCCCGCCGAGTAGCCGACCCAGATGCCTTCCTCGCGCACGATGTCGCGCGCGTAGAGCGCGGCGTCGCGGTCGGTGACCTTCTCGAAGTGGTCGATCACGGAGAAGTCGACGTTCTTCGGGAGGAAGTCCTCGCCGATGCCCTCGGTGACGTACGGGTAGATCTCGTGTTTGTCGAAGATCCCCGTCTCCTTGTACTTCTTGAAGATCGAGCCGTAGGTGTCGACGCCCCACACCTTGATGTTCGGGTTCTTCTCCTTGAGGTAGCGCCCGGTGCCGCTGATCGTGCCGCCGGTGCCGACGCCCACGACGAGGTGGTCGATCTTGCCCTCGGTCTGCTCCCAGATCTCCGGGCCGGTGCTCTCGTAGTGGGCCTGCGAGTTGGAGAGGTTGTCGTACTGGTTGGCCTTCCAAGCGTTCGGCGTCTCGCGCTCGAGGCGCGAGGAGACCGAGTAGTAGGAGCGAGGGTCTTCGGGGGCGACGTCGGTGGGGCAGACGATGACCTCGGCGCCGAAGGCGCGCAGCGCCTCGACCTTCTCGTTCGACTGCTTGTCGGTCGTCGTGAAGATGCACTTGTAGCCCTTCACGATGGCCGCGATCGCGAGGCCCATGCCGGTGTTGCCGCTCGTGCCTTCGATGATCGTCGCGCCGGGCTTGAGCTGCCCGGAGCGCTCGGCCTCCTCGATCATGCGCAGGGCCATGCGATCCTTGATGCTGTGCCCGGGGTTGAAGGTCTCGACCTTCGCGTAGACCGTGGCGGCGATGCCCTTGGTGATGCGGTTGAGGCGGACGAGGGGCGTGTGGCCGATGGTGCCGAGGATGTCGTCGAAGACGTTGCGGGGCATGGCGGGACTCCGGTCGGGGCTCGAGGAGCAGAGCTGTGCACGCGGGGGCCGGCTGGGCCGGCGGCGCAGCCTACCCCGGTCGTCCGCCTGCGTGACACGCAAGCGACACCCGCGCCGACGATCGGCGCTGTCGCAACGGAGGCGAGCACGCCACCGAGGCGACGACGCAGCGCGGCGCGCGGCTTCAGAGCGGCGGCGGCGGGCGCCCGGGCGGAGGCCAGGAGCCGGGCGGCGGCGGGCCGTGCGGGTGCTGACCGCGCGGCCTACGCTGGAGGTGCTCGTCGAAGCGACGACGCTGCTCCTCGTCGAGCAGCGCGCGTACGCCCGCGTCGGTGCGCTCGCGCAGCGCCTCGAGCTCGGGCTGGCAGGGCTCGACGAGGCGAGCGCGCTCGAGCTCGGCCTCGCGCAGGAGGGTCTCGAGCGCGGCGACCTGCTCGTCGCGCAGGTCGAGGTGGCGACGCATGCCCTCGAGGCGCATCTGCGCGCGCAGCTCCTCCGGCGGGCGCCTGAGCGAGTGCGCGAGCTCGCGGTTCGCGGTCGCGCGCCCGACCGCGAGGCCGGAGAGGCCGCCGAGCAAGAACACACCCACGAGCACGAGCACGGGGCGCAGCTTGCCTCGCGACACGGGCGCCGGGGGCGCGCTGCGCTCCGGCTCGGCTTCGTCGGCGCTCACTCGCCCACCTCCATCGAGTCGACGCCGGCGACGAGCGCGTCGCCCAGATCTTCTTCCGTCTGGAGCCAGAGCCCGAGGCTCGCGGCGGCGATGGCCGCGGCGAAAGCGAGCGCCCACGGCCCGCGCCGCGACACGCCGTCGATCGTGCTCGGCGCGGCGGGCCGGCTGCGCTCGAGCTTCCCGACGACGGCGTCGGCGAGCGACGCGCTCGGCGCGAGCGCTCGCGTCGCGCCCCCGAGCTCGGCGAGGCGCAGCTCGAGATCGGCGGCCGGCGGCGAGGGCTGCGCGGCGAGGCGCGCGTAGAGCGCGTCGTCGTCGCCCGAGGGCGCGAGCTCTGCGGTCGCCTCGGCGAGGCGCGCGAGGCGTCGATCGAGATCGCTGGGATCAGCCCGCTTCGTCATCGCTCACCTGCCGTTCCTCGCTGCGGGTGCGCAGCGCGGCACGCGCACGCACCAAGCGTTGTTCGATCGCGCCCTCGGAGCAACCGAGCGCCTCGGCCGCCTCCTTGGCCGAGAGCCCCTCGACGGCGACCAAGACCAGCGCAGCGCGCTCGCCCGGTGGCAGCGCACGCAAGAGCGCGTCGAGCTCGCCGAGCGCGACGCGCGCCTCGGCGCTGACGAGCCCGTCGTGACGCGCCTCGCGCGTGGCCTCGCCGATGCGCTCGCGCCTGCGCCGCAAGGTGTCGATGCTGGTGTTGGTGACGACGCGATAGAGCCAGGTCTCCAGCTTGGCGCGACCGTCGTAGCGGCCCTCACCGAGCGCGCGGTAGGCCTGCACGTAGGCGTCTTGCAGCGCGTCCTCCGCCTCGGCCAGATCGCCGACGAGGCGCGCCGCGAGCCTGAAGAGCGGCGCCTTGGTGTGCTCGACGATGGACCGGAAGGCCGCGAGATCGCCGCGCTCGACCCGCGCGGCGAGCAGGCGCAGGTCGACCGCTCGATCCTGCGCCGCTCCATCCCGATCGCCTCCCGCCATGCCCGGCTCCGCTCGGCGCGCACCACCTCAGAGCGAGGTGTCGCCGGGGGCACCCGGCCCTCGGCGCGGGCCCCGCTTGCCGCGCGCGCCGTGCTCGGGTGGGCCGGCCTCGATGCGCTTCGCGAGCGCCTCGCGCTGCGCCTCGTCGAGCACCGGCACGATCGCCGCGACGGCGTCGATCATCATGGCGCCCGGGCCGCGCAGCTCGGCGTCGGGTGGACCGAGGGCGGAGGCGTCGAAGCGCTCGCCGGCGAAGGCCTCCGCGGCCTTGCGCATGGCCGCGTGGTGCTCCTCGAAGCGTTCGCCGCGCGCGCCCTTCGCGTCGCGCAGGGCCTCGAGGGCCGCGTCGATCTTCGCGCGCTGCTCGTCGCTGAGCTCGAGCTCGCCGACGAGGTGCCCCATCGGCCCACGCTCGCCCATGCCCCCGGAGCCGGGGCCCTTGCCGAAGCGTTTGCCGCCACGTCGTTCGCCGTCGCCGCGCTCGGCCCTGCGCTCGGCGTGTGCGTCCATCTTCGCGATCACCGCATCGGACAGCGCCTTGCGCTGCTTGGGGCGCAGCGTCGCGTGCAGCTTGCCGAGCGCGGCGTTCATGCGCGCGCGCATCTCGGCGTGCTGGCTCTCACCGAGCTCGGCGACGAGCGCGTCACGATCGACCGAGCCCGAGCGCACCGCCGCGGCGAGCGCCGCCTGGTGCTTCGCGAAGCCCGGTTTCATGTCGGGGCGCGCGGCCTCGAGCGCGGCGAGCTCGGCGTCGATCGTCTGCTTCTGGGCCTCGTCGAGCTCGAGCTCCTCGAGCGCGTGCCGGAAGAGCGCGAGCGGGCCCTTCTCGTGGTGCCCGCCGTGCTTCATGCCGTGGCCTCGACGCTCGGCGCGCGGGGCTTCAGCCTCGGGGCCTGCTTCGAGCGCGGCTTCGCTGGCCTCGGCGGCCTCCTGCGCGTCGGCGCCGCTCGGCGCGCTCGCCTCCGGCGTGCAGGCCACGAGCCCGACCAAGGCACCGACCGACAAGAGCGACGTCCACACCGAGCTCGTTCGAGACTGCTTCATGATCGCGTTCCTCCGGGCCCGCTCACCCTGGCGTCGGACCTGATGCTCAGACGGAGCCCGGGGCGGGCTCCCTACGAGGGCGCTCGAAGAATTCCTCCAAGTGCCCGATGCCGGAGGGATATCGTGTGCCCTGGCGCGCCGCGCCGCTTCGGCTCGCGGGCCTGCTTCGGCGCGCCGAGCCTCTGGTAGACTCCGGGACGATGTTGTCACGCGCCGCGCTCGCTGTCGTCTCCGGGGCGCTGCTCTCGGCTTGTGCGGTGGGCGGAGAGCTCGTCGACGCCGCGGGCCAAGGCGGCGCCGGTGGCGCGGGCCAGGGCACCACGTCGAGCACGGCCTCGGTCGGCGGCGCGCCGGGTGAGCACGGCTGCTTCGACACCGAGGCGCTCTGCGGGGGCGCCTGCGTCGACGTGCTCAGCAACCCGCAGCACTGCGGCGGCTGCGATCAGCCCTGCGCCGCAGGCGACGGCGGAGAGGCAGGCTGCGTGAACGGCGAGTGCACGAGCGACTGCGCGGCTGGCTTCGCGCCGGTCGGCGAGGCCTGCACGAACTTCGTCGGCGCGCACGAGATCTACCCCTCGGAGTGTGCGGGCTGCGCGACCCCGAACGGCGTCACCAGCGCCTGCTCCTGCCCGGGTGGCACGAGCTCCCTCGCGCTCGCGGTGCAGAGCGACTGCCCGGGTGTGCCGATGCGCGCCGCGACCACGCTCGCGCTCTGCCACACCTCGGGGCTCGGCGACGCGAGCGAGTTCGGCGGCGCCTACCAGATCGACGACATCGCCGGCCAGTGCGGCGCCACGGCGAGCTGCCGCGTGGGCAACCCGCTCGCCGGCGGGGCCTGCGCCTGCCCTGCGGGCTACCAAGGCATCGAGACGCGCTCGATCATCCGTTTGCCCTGCAACGGTGGCGAGACGGGCACGCGCATCGTGCTCTGCAACAAGAACGACGCGCCGATCGTCTCCTTCGGCGGCGCCTACCAATACGACGATCTCGACCCTCGCTGCCGCGTCGTGAACCCACGCACCGGCGCCTGCTCCTGCCCCGCCGGCACGAACGACCGCGTCTACCGCGTGATGGTCGACGGCGGCGCGGGGCTCTACGGGTCGACGCTGCACTTGTGCACGCTCTAGTCGGCGTCGAGCGCGGTTCGCCTCTCGGATCGGTCCACCCTGCCTCGCGCCGTCGACCTCGCGTATCGTCGCGACATGAGCACGGCATCGCTCCCTCCGCGCCTGCCCTTGCCGACCCTCCTGGAGGGCGACCCCGCGCTGCCCTCGGCGCCTTCGCTGCGCCGTGACCGCGGCGTGCTCACGCAGCTGCGTGGCGTCGAGAGCGGTCGCGTGTGCGGTTTCGAAGAGAGCTGGACGACGCTCGGGCGCAGCCCCGAGTGCACGCATCGCTTCGACGACGGGAGCATGTCGCGCACGCACGCGCGCATCGGGCGCATCGACGGCGCCTTCGTCATCGAGGACCTCGGCTCGAGCAACGGCACCTGGGTGAACGAGCAGCGCATCGAGCGGAGGTACCTCCAAGACGGCGATCGGATCCGGCTCGGGCGCACCGTCTCGATGCGCTTCCAGATGGTCGATCGCGCCGAGCAGGCCTCGCTCGAGCAGCTCTACGCCTCGAGCGTACAAGACGGCCTCACGGGCACCTTCAGCCGGCGCTACTTCGACATGCGGCTCGGCGCCGAGCTCTCCTACGCCAGGCGGCACGCGACGGATCTCGCGCTCGTGCTCTTCGATCTCGACCACTTCAAGAAGGTGAACGACACTCACGGGCACCCGGCGGGCGATGCGGTGCTGCGCGCCGTCGCGCAGCGCACCGCCCAGGCGCTGCGCCGCGAAGACGTGCTGTGCCGCTACGGCGGCGAGGAGTTCGCGGTGATCGCGCGGGGCATCCCGGCGGCGCACGGCCACGCGCTGGGCGAACGCGTCCGCGCCGCGATCGCCGCGAGCGCGATCGATGTCGGATCGACGACGATCGCCTGCACCGTGAGCGTCGGTGTGTCGACGCTCCTGGCGCTCGCCGAACCAAGCGGGGAGGCGCTCGTCGCGCTCGCTGACGCGAGGCTCTACGAAGCGAAGCAGTCGGGGCGCAACCGCGTCGTGGCGGGTTGAACCCGAGCACCGCGAAGCGCTCGGCCACCGCCCTCTCGCCGACCGCAGCTGCTCGGGCCCGGCGCTCAGCCGGCGCTCTCCGCCACGATCGGCGCGACGAGCTCCTCGAGCTGCCGGAGCGACTCGTCGAGCTGGCCCGGCAGCTCCGCCATCGAGAGCGCCATCACCGAGGTCACGAGCACCGTCGACTCACGCGCCGCCGCGACCGCGAGCAGGTTGCGCAGCTCCACGAGCAGCGGCACGTCGCGCAGCCCCTCCTCGAGCGAGCCGCGCACGGCGTCGGCGAGCACCGAGGCGATGCGCGCGTCCTCGACGCCGCTCCGGCGCAGCTCCTCGATCCACGCGCGCAGCCTGCGGAAGTAGAGCCGCGTCGGCCGCTCCTCCGGCGGCCCGCCCACGAGCAGCCCTTCGGCGCGGCGCGCGACCGCCTGCGCGGCCTGCGCGACCGACTGCGAGCTGGCGTCGTTCGCGAGCGAGGCCGCGTGCTGCGCGAGCTGCTCGACGACCGCCGCCATGGGCACGTAGCCCACGGCGCGCTGCTCCTCGAGCTGATCGAGCGCGAGCGCGAGCGGAGCGACCGCGTCGGCGGAGGCGTCGTCGGCGCGCAGCAGCGAGCGGCGGAAGAGCAGCGACACCAGATCGTCGATGGTCTCCGCCCAGAGGTGATCCTTGGGAGCCTCGGAGGCGAGGTAGTCCTGCGCGATGTCCACGCCGCGCGTGATGAGCCCCTCCACCTCGGCCGCGGGGCGCTCGCGCGCGAGCGCGACGCCGACGATCGACACGAGCGACTTCACGAGCGAGGGGTGCTTCTCGCCGAAGGCCGCGCGGCGCGCCTCGAAGGCGCTCTCGTAGGCCGCCTCGGCTTCGTCGAGCCGGCCCGCGGCCTGCAAGCAGATGCCGCGCTGCGCGTAGGCCACGGCGCGTACCTCCGGCGGCACGCTCTCCTTCGCCGCGAGCCCGAGCGCGCGCTCCGAGCTCGCGAGCCCTGCGTCGAGATCGCCCGTGAAGACCTGCATGCGCCCGAGCACCGCGAGCGCCTCGCAGCTCAGCGACGCGTCGCCCAGCGCCTCGGCGAGCTCGGCCGCGCGGATCGCGGTCGTGAGCGCGCGACGCACGTCGCCGCCCTGTTGCTCGTCGCGCGCCCTCGCGACGAGCGCCTTCACCCAGGCAGGGTCGCGCTCCTGGGCCGAGCGCAGGGCGACAGGATCGAGCGCGCAGATCGCCTCGAACTCCTCGTCGCCGAAGAGGAACTCCATGTAGTCGTCGCTCTTGGCCTCGGCCGCGTACTTCTCGTCGCCGCGCACGGCGGTGCGCAGCGCGGCGATCGCCTCGTCGCGCCGCTCGAGCTTCGCGAGCGCGCAGGAGAGGTTGAACCACATGCCGGGCCGCGGATCGCCGCCGAACATGATCGAGCCCTCGGCCTCGCTCTTTGCGTAGATGCGCTCGAGCGCCTCGATCGCCTCGCGGTAGGCGACCACGGCCTCCTCGTGGCGCAGCGCGAAGATGCGCGCGTTGGCGCGCAGCTGCCAGCCGAGGCCGGTGTCGGGGTCCAGGGCGACGAGCTCGTCGCCGAGCGCCGCCGCGCGCGCGTAGTCTTTCGCGTCGTAGGCCGACTTCGCGAGCGTCTCGAGGATGCTCGCTTCGGTCGGCACGTTGCGCTCGCCGCCGGCGGCGACGAGGCGCTCGAGCAGCGCGCTGCCCTCCGAGAGCGGCGCGGGATCGCGGAGCCTGTCGCGCAGCGCCTCGAGCCTGCGCAGGCCCTCGGCCTCGTCGCGCTTCAGCACCGCGTAGGCGAGCTCGCGCGCGACGCTCGGTGAGTCGGGGTGCAGCGTGAGCGCCTCCTCGAGCACGGCCTCGTTGCGGTCGTAGGATCCGGCGAAGAAGGCCAGCACACCCTCGAGCTCGGGGAACACGCCGCGCAGCGCGCGCGCCGCGCCGTGTAGCGACTCCGCCTCGTAGCCGGCCTGCCAGGCGTGCATGCGTTCGACGAGCCGCTCGCGCACCGTCGCGCGGTCCTCGGCGCCGAGCTCGGCGGCGCGTGGGCGCAGCTCTTCGAGCTTCGCCCGGATCGCGAGCAGGCGCGCGTGCTTCTCGGGGTCGACGGAGCGCTCGTCTGCGTCTTCGTGCTCGTCGTCGTGCTCGTCTTCGTCGAGGTCGTCGTCTTCGTCGAGCTGCTCGTCGTCTTCGTCGAGCTCGTCGTCCGAGGCCTCGGCGTCGCCGAAGGCGTCGACCTTCTTCTCGGCCGCGCCCAGCAGCGCGAGCGCATCGAAGAGCTCACCCATGCCCTCGTGCGCGAGCGCGCGCAGGTGCAGCGCCTCGTCGTCCCAGGGGCTGTCCTCGAGCAGCACGTCCATCGCCTTGGCGACGCGCCTCCACTGACCCGCCTCGGCGCCCTCGCGCGCGCGGCGCAAGAGCTCCCAGCGATCGCGCGTGTCGTGATCGTTCAGCGTGCCCTCCTCGGCGCGCTCCACGAAAGGCAGCAGCCGATCGTAGGCGTGCTGCATCTCGGGGTGCCGCTCGGCGGAGCGCGCGACCACGGCGAGGCCCTCGCGCGTCAACGGGAGCGTGCGCAGCGCGGCCCAGCGCACGAGCTCGTCGTCGTGCTCGAGCAAGGCGAGGGAGCGCGAGTGCGCCTCGGGTGAAGCGTCGCCGAGGATCGAAGCGGCGGTGAGGATCTCGAAGACCTGACGGATGCGCGTGAGCGGCCGATCGGAGAGCTCGTCCGCGAGCACCTCGCTGCCGGAGCGAGAGGGCAGCCAGGCGGCGAGCTCGGCTGCGAGCGCCTCCTCGCCCGGCCCGACGACGTAGAGCACCCAGGTGCCGAAGTCGCGGCGCACGGTGTATCCGACCACGTCGTCGCCGCGATCCCAGGCGCTGCTGCGCCGGTTGTTCGTGACGGGCCCGTCGGAGGAGAGCACGAAGCCTCGCTCGGAGAGGCCCGCGGAGAGGCGCTCGCGCTCGATCGGATCGTTCGGAAAGAGCAGCTTCACGATTCCATCTCCTCGTCGTCGCCGTCGTCTTCGTCGTCTGCGTCGTCGCCGCCAGGCCGGTCGGGCACGGGCCGCAGCAGCTCCTTGATACCCTCCGCGTACTCGGCGTCGCTCGTGATGGCCGCGAGCTCGAAGAGCGCCGCCTCGTGACCGAACTCGTCGGCGATCTCGACGAAGGCGTCACCTCGATCGGGGTCGTCGGCCCAGGCGCGCACCGAGGCGCGCATCGCCGCGATCGTCGTCGCTTCTCCTGGATCCATCGCGCAACGGATCGCCAGGTTGTAGGGGTCGCGCCCGCGCTCGTCGTTCGCGCGCACGGTCTCGCGCGTGGCGCTCCCCCCTCGCATGAGCGAAGCGGCGAGGTCGACGGGCAGATCGCTCGGCAGGCTCGCGACCGCGTCGGCGCCGCAGAGCTCGCGGATCGCGCGCGCGTCGCCCGCGGGCACGTAGCTGAGCTCGAAGGCCCAGAAGCCGAGCGGGTTCTGCTCGATCGTGAGCATGCTGCGCGACCACAAGGTGCGGAAGGAGAGCGAGTGCCTGCGCCCTGGGTGCTGGTCCTTCACGCGCTCCACGAGCGTGCTGAGCTGCAGCATGCCCAGGTCTGGCGAGACGCCGCTCCAGGGGTCGTCGAGGTAGGCGCTGCCCCAGCGCGCGTCGTCGATCCAGAGCTCTTGGGCGTCGATCGTGCGCTCGATGGGCCCGATGTCGCGGAGCTCGAGCTGCTTCACGACCCGCTCGGTCTTCGGGAAGGCGAGCTTGCCGAGCTCCTCGCTCACGGTGTAGCGCGCGAGCGCGGCGCGCAGCGCCTCGACGCTCGAGCCTGCGTCGGCCCAGGCGAGCGAGCAGATCGCGTACGACAGGCTCAGTCGCAGCACCTCGCCGTCTTGTGGATCGTGCACGACGACGAGCTCGGACTCCGTCTTGCTGAGCCTGCGGCGCCTGCTCGGCCCCACGAAGAGCGGCACGCAGCGCTCGAGGCGCGCCGCGGCGCGCGCGTGGAAGCCTTCGTCGTAGTCGATCTTGTTCCAGGTCGAGCTCCACAGCGCGCGTATCGCCTCGCGTTGCTCCTCGTCGAGCACGCGCAGGCCGAGCTCGCCTAGAGTCGTGGGATCGTCGCGCAGCGCCTCAGCCCAAGCGGGGATTCGAGACATGGGGCCGTGAGGCTAGCAGCGGCCCCAGGCACGCGAAGTGGCAAACGCGTGACCCTGTGGCGAGCCTCGCTCGCCTCTCTCCAAGCGCTCAGCGCGGCTCGTTCTGGAGCCTCAGCTCGATGCGCCGCCCCTGCCCCTCCGCCCAGACCACCTCGGCTTCGCCCTTCGCTCCGGGCGCGATCGCGAGCGTCGGCGCCCAGCGCACGTGGCGGCCCTCCGGGGTGACCTCGTCCCAGTCGACCGCGACGGCGTAGGCCAGCTCGCCGTGGGGCTCGACACGCAGACCGAGCTTGGAGACCGCGTCGCTACCACGCTGCGAGGTCTGGAAGGCCACCGGCCGGAGCGGCTCGACGGCGAGCTCGGTCGAGGCGAGCGTAGCCTTGGTGGCGAGATCGTAGAGCGTGACGGCCACGTGCACCGTCTCGTCGTGGGCCACGCGCCTCGGCGCGGCGACGGCCTCCTTCGGCGCAGCAGGCGCGGCCGCGGAGCTCTGCGCGCAGCCAGCGAGCAGCAGCGCCGCGAAGCCGCCCACACACATCGCAGTCCTCGTGTTCTTCATGGGTCCTCCTCATGGTGCGACGAGAAACCCGCGGGCCGAGCGCCTCTTCCGAGGCGGCGTGCCTTTGCCAAAGTGTCGCGCGAAGCGGCTTCCAAGACGGCGCAGCGCCAACTAGTCTCGGGCTTCGACAGGGGGTTCGATGGGAGCGGCTGCGAAGCGGGCGCTGGTCACCGGCGCGAGCAGAGGATTGGGTCTGGAGACGGCGAGCGAGCTCGCGGAGCTCGGCTTCGAGGTCTGGCTCACGAGCCGCGCCGAAAGCGGCCGCGCCCAGGCCGAGGCGCTCGCCGCGCGCGGGCTGCGCGTGGAGCACCGACAGCTCGACGTGAACAGCCCACCGAGCATCGACGCGCTCGCGCGCGAGCTCGAGCGCGTCGGACGCAGAGTCGACGTGCTCGTGAACAACGCCGGCATCGCGATGGAAGGCTTCGACGAGGTCGTCGCCTACAAGACGCTCGCGACGAACTTCCACGGCGTGCGCAGGCTCACGCGCGCGCTCGTCGATCGCATCGCCGACGGTGGGCGCATCGTCATGGTCTCCAGCGGCCTCGGCGAGCTCGAGGGCCTGGCGCCCCAGCTCCGAGAGCGCTTCCTCGACGCGGATCTCGACGAGACCCGGCTCGTCGCGCTCGTCGACGGCTTCGTGCGCGAGGTCGCCGAGCGCCGCCACGCCGCCTCGGGCTGGCCGAGCTCCGCGTACCGCGTCTCCAAGATCGCGCTCAACGCGCTCACGCGCCTCTACGCGCGCGAGCTGGAGCCTCGCGGCGTGCGCGTCGCCGCCGTGTGCCCGGGCTGGGTGCGCACCGACATGGGCGGCGCGGGCGCGAGCCGCAGCGTCGCCGAAGGCGCGCGCGGCATCGTGTGGGCCGCGACCGCGAGCGAGCTCGCCACCGGGCGTTTCTACCGCGACGCGCGGCGCATTCCCTGGTGAGCGAACGCGGCTTCGATCGTTGGCAGCGCAATCAGCGAGCGCGACTCACTGCTTGCGCTTGCAACTCCGCCCCCCTATGCTTGGCGTCGCAACGGCGTCGGGGGCGCGCACGCTGCGGGGGAGCTGCGGCGGT
>CALKVW010000102.1 GCA_938004785.1 uncultured Polyangiaceae bacterium | reverse complement strand
AGACCTGGTTCGAGGAGTACGGCTGCAGCGTCGAGTTCATGGAGCAGTACCTCGCCTGCAACCTCCGGTATGCCGTCAGCAGCGGGCGCTGCGGCGGCGCTTGCCCCGAGGTCGCGGAGGAGATCGCCTTCTGCTTCGACGCTTGGGCCTCGGACAAGTGCAAGACCCTGCCCGGCGTCCAGACCAAAGACGAACCCTGCCCCGATGGACCGCCGCCACCCTGACCGCCTCGCCCGCCGCGCCTCCCACCCGGAGGCGCGGCGCCGCGCATCGCGAGCCTCAGCTTGGCTCCGGGCGCGCGAGCGATGTGTCCGGGTCGTCGCTTCGCGGCGCTGCCACACTCTCGATGCGCTTCTCCACCGGCTCTCCGACCCCGGGAGCGCGGGGTGCGCTCGCGCTCCACCTCGACCCGAGCCGAGGAGCACGGTCCCGCCCCACAGCTGCACGAAGGATCATGAGACGAATTGCCTCGTGGCAGTTAGGCTCATGGTCCTCCTATGCGCTTCGGCTTCGCTCTCGGGTTGTCTCTGGTCCTCGGTCTCGCCGCGAGCTGCTCGAGCTCCACGGGAGGCGGCGGCGGGGACGGCGAAGCGGGCAGCGGTGCTTCTGGCAGCGGTGCTTCGGGCGCCGGAGGCCATACGCAGCAGGGCGTCGTGGATCTCGGCGACGGCTGGAGGAGCGTCGGCCTCGGTCGCTCGGCCGAGCTCGGCGGCAGCGCCACGCGCGCGGGCGACGCCTTCACGGTCATCGGCGGAGGCGGCGACTTCTCCGGCGACGAAGACGACGCGCAGCTCGTCTACCGCGAGATCGAAGGCGATTTCGAGCTCACGGTCGACATCGAGTCCTTCGGCGCCGCCGCGGAGTCGCCGGGCTGGCAGGCCGGGCTCGTCTTCAAGGCGCGCGGCGCGGGCGAGAGCGCGCCGACCGGCAAGGGCGCCGGCGTCTTCCAGACGCTGAACCTGCACGTCGACGACTACTGGTTCCGCCGCGAAGCGAGCGGCGCCGACATCACGGGCCTCACGAGCAGCGAGCTCAACGACTGGGCGAAGCACACCCGGCTGCGCATCCGCCGCGTCGGCAACGTCTTCACGACCTACCACCGCGACGAGGCCGACTCGGCCTGGGTGCAGCACGGTGGTGAGCAGGTGCTCGACGTCGGTCCGAGCGGCTTCGTCGGCATCGCCGCCACGAGCGCCGACTACGAGCGCCTCGCGGAGGTCCGCTTCGCGAAGGTCTCGCTCATCGCAGGCACCTCGACCGGGAGCGGCGGAGCGGGCGGCGAGGGTGGCGCCATCGGCTCGGGTGGTGCGGGCACCGGCGGCGATCCCTCGACCTCGAGCAGCTCGACCTCGAGCTCCTCCTCGACCGGCTCGGGAGGCGGCGGGGCCATCTCGATCAGCAACGTGCAGGTCACCAACGTCGGCAAACACAGCGCCCAGCTCAGCTTCGACACCAACGTGCCGACCACGGCGCACCTCGACTTCGATCTGAACCAGTGGACGAAGATCGTCGACGTCTCCTCGCCCACGACGAGCCACTCGGTGCTCGTCGACCGCATGATGTCCGGCCAGATGCACGACTACCGGATCACCGTGTGGGACGGCTCGGCCAACCAGCTGGTCGACCAGCTCCGCTCGCTGAACACGCTCGCCTACGCCGGCTCGGCGCTACCGAATGGTTGGATGAGCAAAGACATCGGGCCGGTGAGCGCCACCCTGCCCGGCTCGGCGAGCTACGACCCCAGCGTGAACGGCGGCAGCTTCGTGGTGCGCGGCACCGGGACCGACGTCTTCAACTCCCTGGACAGCTTCCACTTCGTCTACCACCCCGTGGCGGGCGACTTCAGCTTCACGGTGAAGGTCGACGGCTACTACGGCTACCTGCACATGTGGACGAAGGCGATGACGATGTTCCGCGTCGACCTCGACGACGACTCGGTGATGTTCAACCAGTCGATCAACTACAGCGGCAACGACATCTTCTATTACCGCGCGGCCAAGGGCGCGAACCACGTGCAGCTCAACGAGGACCAGATCAACCCCGTGGTCGGTCAGCCGGTGTGGGTCCGCCTCACGCGCGCGGGCGACCTGTTCACGGTGTACCGCTCCGACGACGGCGTGAACTTCTCGGTCTTCAACTTCCCCTACGAGGTCGCGCTGCCCACGAACGGCTACGTCGGCTTCGGCGTGTGCGGCAAGAGCAACAGCTACCTCTCCGAGATCGTCTACTCCGACGTCACGCTCGTCGACTGAGGCCATGCGCGCGCGAGCTCCGAGTGCAGCGCGCGCCGCCGTCGCGTGCGCGCTCGCGTGCCTCGTCGCCTGCTCCTCGGGAGGCGGCGAGGAGTCGCTCGCGCGGGCGCCCGGCGCGAGCGTCGCCGCCTCGGCAGCGGCGCCGCTCACCAGCCCTTCGAGCGCGGTTGCTCCATCGGCTGCTCCATCGGCGGCTCCGTCGGCAGCTGCGTCGGCTGGGGCGCCGCCGCCGATCGCCGAGCCGCCTGCGCCTCGCATCTCCGCAGAGCGTGCGCGCGAGCTGCTCTTCCCCGAAGGGCTACCCGCGGGCGCGAGCTGCGCGCCCGACGAGCTGCGCTGCTGGATCGCCCTGCGCTACGAGGCCGACCCCAAGGCGCGCGAGCTCGCGCTCGAGATGTACGCCGAGCTCGGCGACGTGGTCGGGCTCGAGCGCGCACACGCGATGGACGGCGGCTTCCGCGGCTCGATCCGCATCGTGCCGGAGCTGCCGATCGGTCCGCACCGCAAGCACCTCCAGGCCATCGCCGAAGCGCAGCGCGCGTCCGCGCGCGTCTACGCCGAGCTCGAGCGCCGCGCCGGATCGGCCCTGCCCTACCGGCAGCGCGCGCTCGGCTGGCGCTTCTTCCGCAGCGTGGGCCGCACCACGCCCTCGGCCTACGCGGGTGGCTGGGAGGTCGGCTTCAACGTCTCGGGCTCGCTGCACTCCTCCCCCGAGGCCGTGCTCGAGACGATCGTGCACGAGGTCTTCCACCTCAACGACCAGGCGCACCGCTCGTGGTCGCGCCGGGTGCTCGGCCCGCTCTCGGACGCAATCGTCGCGCGCTGCGGTACACGCATCGACTGCCTCAGGCCGCACGCGCCGATGAAGACGCTCGTGCGCGGCGGCACCTACTACGCCTTCCAGCCGGACAACGGCGACTCTGCACACGAATACGCGGCGGAGCTCGCCACGCGCTACTTCCTCGAGCAGCGCCACGCGCTCGAGGGTCACGACGCGCCACCGCCGCTGCCCGGCGCGGCGCCGGGTCGCTACAAGTGTGGGCCGGCGCCGAACGCCGAGGCCTGGCGCCTGCTCGCCGAGGAGTTCTTCGGCGGCGTCGACCTCACGGGCCCCTGCGGCTGAGCGCGCGAGCGGTGCGCCGGCCGATCTTCGCGCGGGCCGAGGGCGATGGACTAGAGTGCGCGCCGGTCCACGATGCCGTCGCAGGTGATCCGAGCCGAGGCGCTCGCCAAGAGGTACGAGGGCGAGCAGGGAGCGGTGATCGAGCCGCTCGCCGGCGCCGATCTACGCGTCGACGAGGGGGAGTTCGTCGGCATCGTCGGCAGGAGCGGCTCGGGCAAGAGCACCCTGCTCGGCATCCTCGGCACGCTCGATCGCCGCTTCGACGGCAAGCTCGAGCTCTTCGGCCGCGACGCGCGTGCGCTCGACGACGGCGCGGTCTCACGCCTGCGCGGTGAGCGCATCGGCTTCGTCTTCCAGTCCTACCACTTGTTCGCTCACCTCACGGTGCTCGACAACGTGCTCGTGCCCACGCTCTTCCGGCCGTCGAGCCTCGATCTCAGCCGCCGCGCGCGCAACCTGCTCGAGGAGCTCGGCCTCGCCGACCGCATGCAGAGCCGGCCCGCGCAGCTCTCGGGCGGGCAACGTCAGCGCGTCGCGCTCGCGCGTGCGCTGCTGCTCAGGCCGGCTTTGCTGCTCTGCGACGAGCCCACCGGCAACCTCGACAGCGAGACCGCCGAGGTCGTCACCTCGCTGCTCGCGCGCCAAGCCCGCGACGAAGGCGCGGCCGTGCTCGCGGTCACGCACACCCGGCAGGTGCTGCGCGCGGCGCAGCGCGCGCTCAAGCTCGAGGGCGGCAAGCTCGTCGCGGCCAGCCTCGACGACGAGGCGGCGGCGTGAGGTTCGCGTCGCTCCTGGTGCTCGTGGGGCGCGATCTCGTGCGCACGCGCGGCGCGCTCGCCACGAGCGGCTTCGGCATCGCCGCGGCGACGGCGTCGCTCGCCTTCTTCCTCTCGCTCGGCCTCGGCGTGCGCGCCGTCTTGCTCGGCGACGTCTTCCCCGCCGACCGCGTGGAGCTCGAGCCCCCGAAAGCCGCCGACCCCGGGCTCGTCGGACTGCTCCTGCCCCAAGCCTGGCCCGGGATCTCGAAGGAGCAGGTCGAGTCGCTCGAGCGCCTCGAAGACGCGAAGCACGTCTACCCCAAGCTGCGCTTCGCGTTCCCGGCCAGCGCGCGCGGCGGCAAGGGTGTGCTCGGGCGCGACGTCGGCACGAGCGAGCTGCCCGGCGACGGCATCGAGCCCTCGCTGGTCGCGGCCGAGCTGCCCGAGGGCTCGCCGCCCTTCGAGGATCCGCTGCTGCGCGCGACGAAGGCCTGCAGCGCGAACGCCGACTGCGGCAGCGACCAGTACTGCGAGTCGGTGCCCGGCAAGGAAGAGGGCCTCTGCTGCGATCCGGTGCCCGTGCTCGTCTCGCGCTACCTCGTCGAGCTCTTCGACAAGACGATGGCGCCGGCGCACAAGCTGCCTCCGATCGGCGAGACGATCGTGAGCCGCGCGAACCGCGTGGTGTTCGACGTGCGTCTCGGCGACTCGCTCATCGGCAAGGCGAAGACGGGCTCACCGCGCGTCGTGAAGGGCAGGCTCATCGGCATCTCGAGGCGCGCCGTCGACCTCGGCGTCACGATCCCGATCGACGTGGTGCGCCGCTACAACCGCGAGTACGCGGGCGACGACGCCGCCGAGAAGCTCACGAGCGTCGTCGTCGAGGCGAAGAGCGCGGCGCACACCGCGCGCATCGTCGCGCACGCGCAGTCGATCGGGCTCGAGCCCAAGGACACCCACGCGCGCGACGTGAGCCTCCTGCTCTCCGGCATCATGGCGCTGCTCTCGCTCGTGGCGGGTGTGATCTTCGTCGTCTCCGCCTCGAACATCGCCCACACCTTCCGCACGCTCGTCGACGAGCGCCGCGCCGAGATCGCGCTCTACCGAGCCGTCGGTGCCTCGGCCTCCGACGTGCGCACCTGGATGCTCTCGCTCGCCGTCGTCGTCGGCATCGGTGGGGGCGTCGTCGGGCTCGTGGTCGCTCGCCTCGCCGCTTACGGCGCCGACCGCCTCGCCGCGACCGAGCTGCCCGACTTTCCCTTCAAGCCGGAGACCTTCTTCGACTTCCCGGCGTGGCTCTTCCTCGGCGCGATGGGCTTCGCCTCTCTCTTCGCGCTGCTCGGCGCGATCTCGCCCGCGCGGCGCGCATCCAGCGTCGATCCGGTCACGGTGCTCGCCGAGCGCTGAGGCCGTGCTCGCCGAGCGCTGAGGCCCGCGCCGCGGCCATCCGCTCAGCTCTTCCACGAGAGCGACAGCCACCAGAGCACCAGCGCGCCGCGCGCCGTCCACGCGAAGGTCCGCAGCCAGTTCGTCGCCACGAGGCGCGCGTGCACGGCGGCGTCGAAGCCCTCCGCGAGGCGACCGTGCGCGGGCACCTGCAAGAGCGCCGTGCTCGCCCACACGATCGCGACGAGGCCGAGGCCGAGCCAGCGGCTCCAGGCCGGCAGCGTCGTCGAAGGCAGGAACACGATCCACACGGCGGTGGCGAGCTCGAGACACATCGGTAGCGTGACGACCCAGCCCGTGCGGTTCGCGTGTGTCTGCTCGTAGGCGGCGAAGCCAGGGCCGACGAGCTCGAAGAGCGGATAGTGGACGACCTGCACGAACCAGATGAGCCCCACCATGAAGAGGGTGGAGGCGAGCTGGAGCAGGAGCGCGGTGTGATGCATGGCGTGTGGGACGGAGGGCCGCCGAGTCATGCAGGTGGGGTCCGGAGGCTCGTCGGTCAACGTGGCCTAGGATCGCCAGCGCTTGCGGGCTCGCTCTCGAGCTGTCACAAGCTCGGCCGCCATGAGCACGCCGCTCGTCGTCGATGACCGCGTCACGCTGCCCGCGAGCTCGCTCGTGTGGACGGCCGTGCGCGCCTCGGGTCCGGGCGGGCAGAACGTGAACAAGGTCTCGTCGAAGGTCGAGCTGCGCTTCGACCTCGAGGGCTGCGAGGCGCTCGCCGAGCCGGTGCGCGCGCGCCTGCGCGCCATCGCACGCAACCTGCTCGACGCCGACGGCTGGGTCCTCTTGACGAGCCAGAAGACGCGCGACCAGGCGAAGAACCTCGCCGACGCGCGCGAGAAGCTGCGCCTGCTCGTGGTGCGCGCGCTCGAGGTGCCCAAGCTGCGCCGCCCCACCAAACCGACGCGCGGCTCGCAGCGCCGCAGGGTCGAAGGCAAGCTCCTCACCGGGGCCAAGAAGCTCAGTCGTCGCCCGGTGCGCGGCGGCGACGATTGAGTAGGATCGGCGCATGAGCGCCGCGACCCTCTGTCACCATTGCGGTGCGCCGCTGCCGCTCGCGGCGAGCTACCCGGTCGAGTGTCGCTTCTGCGACGCGGTGAACGCCGAGCCGCCGCGCGAGGTCCACGTGCCGGTGCCGGTGCAAGTCGTGCACAACGTGCTGCACGTCGAACCGCGCGCGCAGGCGGGGAGCGCAGAGCTGCGCTGCCCCCACTGCAAGAAGCTGCTCGTCACCGTGAAGGTCGGCGAGCTCGCGCTCTCGGGCTGCGGGCGCTGCGGTGGCATCTGGGTCGACAACGCGAGCGCGCGCTCGCTCGTCGCTTCACCTCAGCGCGTGGTCATCGAGCTCGCCGAGCGCGCGAGCGCCCACGCGGCGAAGAACGGCAAGCCCAGGAGCTCGACGCCCACCTGCCCGTGCTGCCCGGCGGTGCTCGACAAACGCAGAGCGCACGGCGTCGAGCTCGACCTCTGCGATCAGCACGGCACCTGGTTCGACAGCTACGAGCTGCAGACGGTGCTGCGCAAGCTGCTCGGCGAGCCCTCCCCGGAGCGCGCGCGCGCCCAGGTCGTCGCGGGCGACGTGCCCTGCGTGGAGTGCTCGGCGCACATCGAGGCGCAGCGCGCGAACGTCGGCCCGAACGGCCCCACCTGCGACGCCTGCTGGCGCGCGCAGCAGAGTGAGCTCATCGCGCGCTCGGAGAGCGAGCACGTGAAGACGGTGGGCAAGGTCGGCGCGCTCGTCGTCGCGGGGCTCCTGGTCGGAGCGCTCGCGGGAGGCTCGAGGCGCCGATCGAGCTGAGGCCCCACCTGCTCGGTGGGCCGGCGATCGTGAAGCTGCGCCATGCAATCACGGCTCGAAACGATGCCTCGATCTCGCGCTACGCTGGACGCAGGCTGCTCTACACCGGGCAGACGCGGAGCCGAGCTCGCGACCCGGCCACCCGAGAGGAGCCACCCCACATGAGCCAGAGCAAGACAGCTTCCACGAACGCCGAGCCACGTAGCACGCTCGAGCAACCCGGCCGGCGCGAGCTGCTCGGTGTGCTCGGCCTCGCGGCGCTGGGCCTGGGTGCGAGCGCCTGCGGCGGAGGCACGCTGGCGGCGGCCGACGGCGGAGGCGGCGCAGGCGCCGGCCAAGGCGAGGGCGGCGAAGGGCCGAGCGGCCCGACGGGCGCGGGCGCAGGCGGGCAGGGTGGGGGCGGCGGCGGCGCGCCCACGCCGAGCTGCGAGGAGGAGACCGAGAGCGACATCGAGGGCCCCTACTACACGGAGAACGCTCCCACGCTGACGCCCGACGCGAGCGGTCGCGCCGTGCTCTCTCCCAGCTCGCCCGGGGAGCGCATCGTGCTCGCCGGCACGGTGTACGCGCTCGGCTGCGCGCCGCTCGCGGGTGCGGAGCTCGATCTGTGGCAAGCCGACGAAGCCGGCGTCTACGACAACGTCGGCTACACGCTGCGCGGCAAGGTGCTCACGGCACCCGATGGCTCCTTCGCGATCTCCACGGTGCTGCCCGGGCGCTACCTCAACGGCTCCACCTACCGGCCGCGTCACCTGCACCTCAAGCTGCGCGCCGCGGGCCACCGCCTGCTCACGACGCAGCTCTATTTCCCCGGCGACCCCTTCAACGAGAGCGACGCCTTCTTCGACGCGCGTCTCTTGGTGAACGATCTGAGCGTCGATGGCGAGCGCTACGCGCGCTTCGACTTCGTGCTCGCGCCGCTCTGAGGCAGCCCTTCGTCGATGGCCACGGAGCTGCCCCCGCTCGAGTCGCTGCGCTGCTTCGTCGAGGCGGCGCGCGCGAGCTCCTTCCGCGGCGCGGCGCGCGCGGTGCACCTCACACCGGCCGCCGTCGGGCAGCGCATCCGCTTGCTCGAGGAGCAGCTCGGCGGCGCGCTCTTCTTGCGCACCACGCGGCGCATGGAGCTCACCGCCAGAGGCCTCGCGCTCTTGCCCGCCGCGAAGGAGGCGCTCGCGGCGGCTGAGCGCTGCTTCGTCGCCACCGCCGGCGACGAGCAGTCCTTCGGCGGCGATCTGGTGCTCGGCACGCGCCACGAGCTCGGCATGTCGTGGCTGCACCCGCTCCTGCCGAAGCTCGCCGCCGAGCAGCCGATGCTCACCGTGCACCTCTACTTCGGCTCGGGGCCCGATCTGGTGGCGCGCGTAGCGACGCGAGAGGTCGACTGCGCGGTGACCTCGTCGCGCCTCTCGGACCCGGCGCTCGACTCGGTGAAGCTCCACGAGGAGACCTACACCTTCGTCGCGAGCCCGGCGCTCCTGAAGAAGCTGCCCTTCACGCGCGCCGAGCAGGCGCGCCAGCACGAGCTGCTCGACGTGAGCGCCGAGCTGCCGCTCTACAAGTACTTCCGCGACGCGCCCGGCGGCATCGACAGCATGCGCTTCGCCAAGGTGGTGCGCCTCGGCACCATCGACGCGCTGCGCGCGACGGTCCTCGGCGGGCGCGGCGTCGCGGTCTTGCCCACCTACTTCGTGCGCGAAGCGCTCGCCAAGAAGCGCCTCGTGCGCCTCTTCCCCAAGCTCCGGCCGCTCTCCGACCACTTCCGCCTGGTGTTCCGCGCGAACGACGCGCGCCGCCCGCTGCACCAGTGGTTGGGCGCGCGCCTCTTGCGAGAGCCGCTGCGCTGAGCCACTGCGCTGGGCCGCTGCGCTGACGCCGCGCGTCGCGCCGCGCGCGGGGCCGATCGCGCGCCGCTCGTCGAGTTCCGTGTGCGTCCTCGCCGTGGCGCGGCTACGCCTCTCGCATGCGTCGAGCGAAGATCCTGGGCCTCGGTTCCTACGTCCCCGACCGCGTCGTCACGAACGAGGAGCTGTCCTTCCTCGACGAGAAGCACGTGCGCCAGGCCGAGCGCCAGAGCGAGACGAGCGACGAGTGGATCCGAAAGCGCACCGGCATCGAGGAGCGGCGCTACGTCGCCAACGACGGCCAGACCTCGACGAGCGATCTCGCCGAGAAGGCCGCGCGCCGTGCGCTCGACGACGCCGGCCTGAGCGTCGACGACATCGACTGCATCATCCTCGGCACCCTGAGCCCGGACATCCACTTCCCCGGCACGGCGATCTTCCTCCAGCGCAAGCTCGGCATCGCGCGCGAGGGTGGTTGCGCCTGCTACGACATCCGCCAGCAATGCAGCGCCTTCCTCTACGGCATGCAGATGGCCGACGCATTCATCCAGGCCGGCCTCTACAAACGCGTGCTGCTCGTGGGCGCCGAGCTACACAGCCACTCGCTCGACTACACGACGCGCGGCCGCGACGTGACGGCGCTCTTCGGTGACGGCGCGGGCGCGATGGTGCTCGGCCCCGTGGAGACCGACGATCCGCGCGCGGGCATCCTCTACACGAAGGTCGGCGCCGACGGCACGGGCGCGTGGGATCTGCACCTCAAGGTCTTCGAGGTGAGCAAGATGCCGCACTTCTTGCGAGACGAAGAGACCCACGATCCGAAGTACGTGTACCCGCAGATGGACGGCAAACGCGTCTTCCTCAACGCGGTGCGCGCCATGTGTCTCGGCACCAAAGCCGCGCTCGAGGAGCTCGGCCTCAGCTGGGACGACGTCGACTGGTTCGTGCCCCACCAGGCCAACCTGCGCATCAACGAGGCCGTGGTGCAGTACGCCGAGATCCCCCCGGAGAAGGCGCTCAATACGATCCAGTTCTATGGCAACACCACCGCCGCGACGATCCCGCTCACGATCGACCACCACCGCCAGGCGGGCAAGGTGAAGCCGGGCGATCTCATCGTCTCGAGCGTCTTCGGCGCGGGCTTCACCTACGGCTCGGCGGTGTATCGGCTGGGTTGATGGCGGGGCGATGGGGCATGCTGTGAGCCGGCGCCCCAAGAGCGCGCGTATGCCGTGGCTCGGCGTGGCGCTCGCGCTGGGCGCCGCCTGTGCGCCCGCGTCACCCGCGGCCGGACCGAGCGAGCTCGCACGCACCGAGCCCAGCGCCGCGATGCCGACCGACCCTCCCCCGCCCGTCGTGAAAGAGCCCTCTCTCGCTCAGCGCCTCGAGACGCCGACGCGCTCGCTCGCCGCGCTCGGCACAGGTGCTTCGGTGGCCTTGCGTCGCGGCGAGCTCGAGACGGTGGTGACCGCTGGTACGGAGCGCCCGGAGGGCCCTCCGGTGAGCGGGGCCACGCGCTTCAACGTCGCGAGCGTGAGCAAGCTGCTCACCGCTGCGCGCATCACGGCGCTCGCGTACGAGCAGCGCCTGAAGCTCGACGACTCGCTGCGCTCGCAGCTGCCCGGCGTGCGCCTGCCCGACGAGGCCGGCGTCGACCGCAGCGGCGACGTGACGCTGGACATGCTGCTGCGCCACCTCGGCGGCTTGCCGCACCAACCGCCGGATCTCGACCCCTCGCGCATCGGTAGCAGCTGGGTCGACCCTGGGTTGCTCCGGCGGCTCAGCGACGCCTGGACGGTCCCGCTCGTGGCGGCGCCCGGCACCCAGCGATACTCGAACCTCGGCTACGCGCTCCTCGGCGCGATCATCGAGCGCAGCGCCGGGGCGAGCTACGCCGACGCGATGTCCGGCTACCTCGCCACGGTGGGCATGCCCAATGCGAGCTTCGTGCCTCGCGACGCCGAGCACATGGCCTGGGGCATCGTGACGCGCGACGGCGCGCGCACGACGAATCCCCCCGGTTGGTACCTGAGCCGCTACTCCATGCCCTTCACCGGGCTGTGGACCTCCACGCCCGAGCTCGCGCGCTTCGGGCAAGGCCTGGGGCGCGCCGTCGGCGACGAGCGCTCGCCGCTCCACGCCATGGTGACGGGCAGCGCGCGCGGACACGGCCGCGGCCCGATCCACGGCGTGATCGACGGCCAGCCCACCCTCGAGCACGACGGTGGTGGCCCCGGCTTCCTCGCTTTGTTGGTCGTGCTCCCGGGCCTCGACCTGAGCCTCGCGGTCGCCTGCAACTGCAATGGCGACGATCGCGAGGTCGCCGAGAGCGCGCGGCCCTTCCTGAGGGAGATCCTCGCCGCCGCGCTCGGCGCCGAGGGCTGAGGTGGCGCGGCGGGTCGGCCGCGCGGTAGCTTGCCCACGAGGCTCGAACGGCAAGCAGCAGGTGCAGGCCAGCACGAGCCGAAGGGTCCGTGAGCGCGATGGCAGCGAAGAAGAAGCGATCGATCGTCGAATGGGTGGGCGGTGTGGGGGCGATGCCGGCCTACGTGACGGGCGAAGGCGAGCCCTACCGGCCCGAGGCGCTGCTCTGGATGGGTGCCGAGGGTGCGGTGCTGGGGCACGTCGTCGCCAAGCCTGGTGAGCTCGTGGCGCTGGCCTGCGAGAGCTTGCGCGACGCGATGGAGCGGCCATCGTTCGGCCGCCCACACGTGCCCGATCGGGTGCGCGTGGCTTCGCCCGCCCTGGCCGACGCACTGCGTGCGGGGCACCCGGCGATCGAGGTGATCTGCGCTCCGACCCCAGAGATCGACGCCCTCTTCGCGTCGATGCGTGAGCACATGCACGAGCACCCGGAGTCGGAGCCGAGCTACCTCGTGCCCGGTGTCGCCCCCGACGCGCTGGCGGCGCTCTTCCGCGCCGCGGCGGCGCTCTTTCGCGCGCAGCCGTGGAAGACGGTGCCCACCGATCAGAGCGTGCTCTCGCTCAGCATCGACGCGCTCGGTGTGAACGAGGTGGCGCTCTCGGTCATCGGGCAGATGGGAGAGAGCCACGGGGTCGTGCTGTACTCCGGCATCGACGACTTCGAGGCCTTCATCGCTGCGGCCCAGGCGATCGCACACGGAGAGCGGCCGCGCATGCCGCCGCACTTCGCGCTCCACTTCGAGCGCGGCGCAGATCTCAGCGCTACGCAGCGCAAGGAGGTCGCCCGCCACGGATGGGAGGTCGCGCACGCGAGCGCCTACCCGTGGCTCGTGGCGGTCGACGACGATCTCGTGGGGCGACCACCAACCCCCGAGGAGGTCCGGATCGCCGAGGCCGTCGCTCTGGCGCTTCCTGCGCTGCTCGCCGAGAAGGAGGCCGTGCTGGCGGCATGGAGCGGAGGCGCGCCCGTCGAGCGCACCGTGCGCGTCGCGACGCACGAGGGCGAGGTCGAGGTCAGGTTCCGTGTGCCGTACGAACCGCTTCGCGGCGCCGCGCCGGTGCGCAGGCGCACGCGCAAGCCCGCGACGCGGTCGCGGAGGAAGCGCTGATGGCACGCCGAGACCCCGACTCGTGGACGCTCGTCCGCCTCCCCGAGCGCGAGCTCGCCGACATCCTCCTCGAGGTCGCCACGCCTCTCTTCGAGAAGCTCGGTTCGGCGCCGACCCTCGACGAGGCGCGGGCCGTCCTCGCTACGACGATCGCCGTATGGAACGCGAGCGTGCTCGCCTCGACACGCTGGGAGCGCCCGAGGGTCAAAGAGCTGAACGCCCTGAAGAAGCAGATGCGAGGGCGCGGTGCGACGCCCGAGCAAAAGGCGAGCTTCGATCTGCTCGTGGAGCGCTGTCGTCCCCACGACCTCGATCCGCGCCTGGTCGAAGCCTGGAGCTACGAGCTCGGCGCCGGGAGCTCGCCTCGCTTGGTATGCACCGTGGCTCTGCCGAAGGGCGTCGAGGCCGAGACTCCCCCGCCCGCCGAGAAGCGCGTCGCCATCGGCGGCAGGTTCCTCGACGAGGTGAGCATCTCACTGGGCTCGAACATGGCCCTCTCGTTCCCGGTCGACCGGCACAGTGGTCGCGTGGCCGATGACGGCACCGCCACCGTGTATGCGATGATGCCCACGGCGTTGCAGCTCTACGCGGACGGCCACCTTCCCCGCGTCGGCGGTGAGCCCGTGCAGGTCGTGATCGGCGGCAGAGCCCTGGGCCCGATGGTGCTCGCCCAGCTGATGTGCGGGGGCGGAGAAGTGCGGCACGACGTTGCGGTCCTGGTCTTCCGCCCGGTCGACGCAGGGGTCGGGAGCTGAGCGCAACGCCGCGAGCGAGGGCGCGGGTCGCCTGCAGAGGGCAGCCGGCGCGCGGCACAGGCAAGCGTGCTGCGGTCGGGGGGTGGCTCGACGAGCGCGACGCCACCAGCGCATCGGCGGCAGACCGCCGCTCGGCTCAGAAGTTGTTTGGATCCGAGACGTAGCCGCGCAGCGTTGCGTGCACCGCCCGCGGCAAGAGCTGCGCGGCGCCGTTGCGTGCTTGCCACGCCACCAGCTCGAGGCTCGCGCCGAACTCTTCGCTGAGGAGCCGCACCTCGTCGCGGACGTCATCGGCCATCGACACACGTGCGCTCGCCACGGCCTTGGGCAGCAGCAGCTCCGCAGCGAAGGCCTTCGCGCGCTGTTCGAGCTCTTCGGGCACGCGCCCGCCGAGCACCTCGGCGACGGGCAGCCCGCCTCCGCGATCCATCACCAGGTGGCCGATCTCGTGCGCGAGCGTCGCGCGCCGACCCTTCAACCTCCCGTGATGCCCTCGGCGGTTCACGAGGATCAGCGGCCCATGTTTCGGGCCCCACACGCAGAGCGCATCGAGCAGCGGGCTCGCGACCTCGATGTCACGCACGGGGACCTTCCACGCTCGCAGGATCGCTTCGGGGTCGAGCCTCTGTTCGGGAGAGCAACCGAGATGCGCGCGGACCTGCGCGGCGACCTCGTGGCCCTGAAGCCAGGGCTGAGCGTCTCGGAGCCGCAGCAGCGTGGGTGCCACGTGGGCCGCGAGCTCGTCGATGGGCTTCGTCCACACCTGCGGTTGTTGCGCGATCTGCTCGAGGATCGACGCGACCTCGGGCACGAGCAGCGTGCCCGCCGTCATGCGAGCCACGGCGAGCAGCTCGTCAGAGGGCCGAAGGGCTCGCAGCCCGGACGCTGCCAGACCCGGGTCCAGCTTCCCGAAGAGCTCATGCACCTCGGACTCCCGCATGCCCGTCGCGATGGCTGCGGCGGACACAGGCCCGTCGGCTTCGCGAGCGCTCCAGGCGGAGCGCGCTTCCACGGCGCGAGGGTCGTCCAAGCTCGCGAGGCGGGCGGCGATCTCGTCACCGAGCGCGACCAGCGTGCCCTCGACCTCGGCGAGGCGTGGCCGCACGACCGTGTCGCGAGCCGCGACGCGCATCAACTCGCCTTGACGGGTGCAGTAGACCGAGGCCGGAAAGACCCCACCAAGACCTGCTGCGAGGTCGTGGGCCTCCAGGTACGCGAAGACGGCCGCCTCTTCGTCGTCGCGCTGTGCCTCGGCCGCGTTCGCCCAGCGCTCGCGCGCACGGTGCTGGAGCTTCTCTGCCGGCACGCCGAGCCCCAGCGGATCGCACTCCTCGAGCAGCAAGCACGGCCAGAAGCGAGCCAGGTGCTCGAGCAGCTCCACCCAGGTCCACTCGAGGCCGCCGGTCGAACCCCAAACGCTTCGTGATCCGACCCAGAGACGGAGCTTGCCGCGCGTGGCCTCCGCCGCCGTCATCGCCTCATCCCCCGACCACACGAGGTCGACGCCGAAGCTCTGCTTGTCTCCGAAGGAGATCATCCGCTCATCCAGTCCTGGACTCGATCCTTACACCCCAGACGCTCAGCGAGCGCGAGGATCTGCTCCAGCACCGCCCGAGGAAGACGAGCCAGATGCTCAGGGGACTCCGGAAACCCGTGGAACGACAGCCCCGCCCGGGTCGGTACCGCTCGGTACACCACCCCGTCGTGAACCACGTACAGCCGGTCGGGGCTCGGGCCGCGCGCCTTCGGGTTGAAGTACGGCACGGCCTGGGTGTTGAGCAGCTCCTCCGCCTGCGCGTCGGAGAGCGTCAAGGGGCATTTGCCGACCTTCTCGCCGCATTGCTCCACGAAGCCCGCATACGCGTGACGCCAGCGGTGCTTCCGCTTGGGGCGTTCGTCCGGCTCGTACACCCACCGTGAGCTCGAGTCAGCGACGCTCATCCGAGAGAGCCTCCCCTTCCGCCACCTCGCCCTCCGGCCGAGGTGGACTTGTCAGCGCCACCGCCTTGCTCACGCTCACCACCTCCGGCCGGCCGCACGGCCTCGAGCGCCACACCTACCGACCGTGGGACTCGCGATCCGCGCAGGGTAGGTGACCTACGCGCCTCGGAGCTTAGCCGCGTTCACCGTGAAGTGGCGAGAGCGAGGCGCGGAAGAGCGTATCGACCTAGCCCGCGCCTACGACACAGTAGCGGAAGGCCAACGGCGGTCGCCGCGCCGAGACCCTCGAGCGTCATCCACGTATCCGCTGCACGAACCCCGTCGTCGCGCGAGGCGCCGGGGTGGTGCAGGATTC
>CALKVW010000101.1 GCA_938004785.1 uncultured Polyangiaceae bacterium | reverse complement strand
CCTTCGGTGTCGTGTCAGAAGCCCACACGACACCTTCGGTGTCGTGTCAGAAGCCCACACGACACCTTCGGTGTCGTGTCAGAAGCCCACACGACACCTTCGGTGTCGTGTCAGAAGCCCACACGACACCTTCGGTGTCGTGTCAGAAGCCACAGTTGTCGCGCATGCGCGCCGGCTGCAGCCAGCGGAAGGCCTTGCGCTTCGCGATCGTGTTCGGGAGCCGCTGGTACGGGTCACCGTCGCCAGCCTCGAGGACCTCCTTCAACGTGGCCTCGTAGGACTCCTTGTCGCCCTTGTTGCAGTGGTAGCGCACCGCCATCTGCACCTTGGCCATGTAGGTCTTGCCGCCGCCGATCACGAGCGCCTTCTCGAAGTGCTTCTTCGACTCGTCGAGCTCCGCCGAGGGCGTGCGCGCGTGGTACGCGCCGAGCGCGACGTGCCCGCTGCCGTTCATGTAGGTCGGGTCGAGCTCGACCGAGCGCTCGAGCATGGCCACGCCGATGAACAGCTCGCTCACCATCTCGGGGCGCTCCTTCGCGATGTTCACCCGGCCCATCCAGGCGTAGCCGAGCCAGAACAGCTTCTCGGCGTCTTCCGGCCCCTCGAACTGGGCGAGCCACGCCTTCATCGTGTCGCTGTTCTTCTGCGCCTCCTTGAAGCCCTCGATGCGGCTGCCCAGGAGCTTCTGGCCGTACCAGACGGCTCGGTCGTAGGCCGCCTCGGCGCGGCGCTTGAGGTAGTCGACCTGGGGGCTCGTCGAGCCCTCGACGTCTTCCACGCGCTCGAGCTCGTCCTCGATGAAGCCGAGCGCGACGCTCGCCCAGGAGCGCGTCAGCATGAAGAGCGCGTCCTCGTTCTCCGGGGCGAGGTAGCGCATGCCCTCGATCTGCGCGATGCCGGCCATCGCGGCCTTCTCGGCGATCTCCCAGTCGTGCAGCGACTGGATCGCCGCGCTGCCCTTGCGGGTCGAGGCGATCTGGCCCTCGAGGAGGATCTTCTTGATGCAGCCAGCGCTCGAGAGCGACAGCGCAACCGTCAGGCCCAGCGCCGTCAAGCGGCCCAAGGCAGAGCTCGGGGTGGGGCGCTTGCCGCGCGAGACGTGGACTGCAGCGGCGGACGGGAGGGCACGATCGGTGCAGCGCACGAGCGCGCCGGCCTGGGGCTTGGGGTCGAGCATGGCGGCGAGAAGTACCGAAGTCTCGCCCGCCTTTCAACCGAGCCTGGCCGGGAGGCGTCGTTCCTGGCCCCAGCCTGGCCGGGCGCGCGTGTGCGGCGCACGCCTTCGGCTATGCTGCGAGGGTGAACCAGCCGAGCAGACCCGCCGTCACCGGCTACACCGAGCCCGCGGAGCTCCCGCTCGCCAGCGCAGCTCCCACGCCGAGCTGGCTCAAGGCGCTCGCGGCCGCGCCGCTCACCGTCGTGGGGCTGCTCAGCCTCGTCGCCATCGTCCGGCCGACGCCGTTCTCCGACGCCGAGCGCGCGAGCGCGGCCGAGGCGACGGAAGGCGCGAAGGAGCGAGACGACGACGGCGAGAGCGACTCGGCCCCCATCGCCAGGCCGGACTCGAGCGCCAGCTCCACCGCTGGAGCGTCGAGCTCCAAGGTCGACGAGATCCCCCTCGTCATCGGCGAGACGGCCGAGGTGCGCGCAGCCCAGGACGCCTTCGCCCACAAGCTTCGCATCAACGATCTGAAGGGCGCGGTGGGCGCGCTGCAGCAGCTGCTCGTCGTGCAGCCCGAGGCGGCGAAGGACCCGGGCACACGCGACCGCATCGTCGATCTCGCGGTGCGCATCATGTTCGTGCAAGGCACGGAGCCCGATCTCGTCTTCACGCTCATCGCCACCAAGATGGGCAAGACGGGCATCGACATCCTCTACCAGCTCGCCACCACCAAGGGCGGCTCGCGCGCGGCGAAGTACGCGGAGGCCTTGCTCGACGATCCACGCGTGCTCGGCACCCGCGGCAGCGACGCGGTGCAGATCGCGTGGGAGCTCCGGCGCACCACCGACTGCGAGGCGAAGAAGAAGCTCTTCGAGCGTGCGGGCAAGGTCGGCGACTCCCGTACGCTCGGGCAGCTCCACCTCATGAACAACTCCTGCAAGGGGCGGCGCCGCATGCCGAACGCTTGCTGCTTCGACAAGGACCCGGCGTTGCTCGGCGCGCTCGAGGCCATGAAGGCCCGCGGGCTGCAGTGAGTCCGAGCACGAGCCGCGGGGCCCCTACCCGTGGGGCCCCGAGCGCTCAGCGCCTGGGCTGGAGGCGGGGCAGGAAGGCGACGCCCGCGCCGGCAGCCACGGCGATGAGCGTGAACAGCACGTCCCACACCGGCCAGGACGCGCCGACCGCGCGCCTCAGCACGACCGTCTCGAGGAAGCGCACGAAGACGTTGCAGAGGCCGTAAGTGCCGAAGACCGCGAGCACGACCCAGCGCGAGCGCATCACGAGCTCGTAGACGCGCGAGGTGTTGTCCCACACCGTCTTCTTCAGCCGCGCGACGAGCAGGTAGCTCGGCACCGCGAAGGCCACGATGACGAAGGCGAGGATGATGAGCGACTCGCCGCCGCTCAGGTTCGCGCTCGCGTCGCTGCCACGCGCCACACGCACGATGGCGCCGACGAAGGTGGGCAGCACGAGCGCGACGAAGCTCGTGGCGAGCGCGCCGAGCACGAGCAGCGCGGGGCGCGCCCAGGAGACGTCGATGTCGACGACGCTCGGCGCCGTGGCGCGCGGCGGGAGCATGCTCGCGGGGCCGACTGCGACCTCCCAGGGCTCGAGCGCGCGCTCGAGCTGCTCGAGGGTGGGGAAGCGCTCGCCAGGCGCCTTCGCCATGGCCTTCTGGATCACCGCCTCGAGGCCGTCGGGGATGCTCGGCTCGATCGAGCGTGGCCGAGGTGGCTCCTCGATGAGCACGGCGGTCAGCGTGGCCGTCGCGTCGGGTTTGTCGAAGGGGCGCTTGCCGGTGAGCAGCGTGTAGAGGATCGCGCCCACCGCGTAGACGTCGACCAGGTGGTTCACGCGCTCGCCACGCGCCTGCTCCGGCGCCATGAACGAGGGCGTGCCCATGATCATGCCCGTCTTGGTGAGGTTCGTGCCGCCGGTGTCTCCGCTCTTCGAGATGCCGAAGTCGATGATCTTCGCCGTGGGGCGCGTGAGCTCGCCGACGAGGAAGACGTTCTCCGGCTTCATGTCGCGGTGCACGATGCCGAGCTCGTGCGCCGCGCCGAGCCCTCGGCAGAGCTGGCGCACGATGCGTACGGCTTGCGCGACCGGGAGCTTGTGCACGTCGTCGAGGTAGGCGGCGAGCTCGCGCCCCTCGAGGAACTCGGCCACCATGAAGGGGCGGCCGTCGTCGGTGCGCGCGACGTCGTAGACCTCGACGACGTGCGTGCTGCGGATCTTCGCGGCGGCCTCGGCCTCTCGCTGGAAGCGCGAGAGCACCTCGGGCATGCGCGCGTACTCGGGGTGGAGCAGCTTGATCGCGAAGCGCTTGCCGCCGATGCGCTGGTGACGCGCCTCGTAGACGCGCCCCATGCCGCCTTCGCCGATGATGCGCGTGATCGAGTAGGTGTTGGCGAGCGTCGTGCCGACCAGATCGTCGCGCTCCTCGCCTTCGTCCTCGACGCTCACCAGCTCGGAGGCGTCGCGTGGGCAGACGCGGAACTCCGCCGGGTAGCGCACGAGGCACTCCGGGCAGACGAGCGGCAGATCCGCGATCGAGCCTCGCGCCGTCGACGCAGGTGGGTTCGAGGCGGGCCCCGACGCAGGGCTGGGGACGGGCGAGTAGTTCGTCGGTGCGTTCGCGGCCGCGGCCGAGGGTGGCAGAGGCACGACGCCTGCGGCCGCCACCACCACGGGGGCTGCGCCGGGTCTTGCGACGGCCTGCGGGCCCATCGTCGCGGCGTGCGCGTCGGCGCCCGAGCCAGGGCGGGGCGCGCGTGGCGGGGGCGGAGCGACGGCGACCGGCGTGGAGCCTGGGCCGACCTTGGGGCTGGAGGGTGCGGGCGGGCGGACGGTGCCGCTCATGGAGGTGGCGAGAGCCTAGCTCGGTTCGCGCCGGCTTGCAGCGGTTGCTTGGTCGGAGCCGGCGCGAATCGAACGAAAGAGGGGCGCCGTCCGAGACGCGCGCCCCTCTCCCTCTCCTTCGAGCCGCGCTCTGCGAGCGCGCTCGGCTCAGTAGCGGTAGGCGTCGGGCTTGAAGGGCCCCTCGACCGGCACGCCGAGGTAGTCGGCCTGGGCCGCCGTGAGCGTCGTCAGCTCCACGCCGAGCTTCTTCAGGTGCAGGCGCGCGACCTTCTCGTCGAGCTTCTTCGGCAGCACGTGCACGCCCTGGGGGAACTTCTCGCTCCAGAGGGCGATCTGCGCGAGCACCTGGTTGGTGAAGCTCGCGCTCATCACGAAGCTCGGGTGACCCGTCGCGCAGCCGAGGTTCACGAGGCGGCCGCGAGCGAGCACGATGATCTTCTTCCCGTCGGGGAAGATGAAGTGATCGACCTGCGGCTTGATGTTCTCCTCCTTGATCTCGGGGTGGTTCTCGAGCCAGGCGATCTCGATCTCGCTGTCGAAGTGGCCGATGTTGCAGACGATGGCCTCGTCCTTCATGGCCTGCATGTGCTCGCCGCGGATGACGCCGTCGCAACCGGTGGCGGTCACGAAGATGTCGGCGAGCGGCGCCATCTGCTCCATCGTCTTCACCTCGTAGCCCTCCATCGCGGCCTGCAGGGCGTTGATGGGGTCGATCTCGGTGATCACGACGCGCGCGCCGAGACCACGCAGCGACTGCGCGCAGCCCTTGCCCACGTCGCCGTAGCCGGCGACGACGGCGAGCTTGCCGGCGAACATCACGTCGGTCGCGCGCTTGATGCCGTCACCGAGCGACTCTCGGCAGCCGTAGAGGTTGTCGAACTTGCTCTTGGTGACCGAGTCGTTGACGTTGATCGCGGGGCACTTGAGCTTGCCGTCGCGCGAGCGCTTGAGCAGGTTCTTCACGCCCGTGGTCGTCTCCTCGCTGAGGCCGCGGATGGGGTCCGCGCCCTCGAAGAGCTTCGCGTGCTTGTCGTGGATCCAGTTGGTGAGATCCCCGCCGTCGTCGAGGATCATGTTCGGGCCCTTGCCGCCCTCGAAGGCGTAGATCTGCTGCTCGAGGCACCAGTCGTACTCCTCGAGCGTCTCGCCCTTCCAGGCGTAGACGGGGATGCCCGCGGCGGCGATCGCCGCGGCCGCGTGATCCTGCGTCGAGTAGATGTTGCAGCTCGTCCACGTGACCTCGGCGCCGAGCGCCGTGAGCGTCTCGATGAGCACGGCCGTCTGGATCGTCATGTGGAGGCAGCCGGCGATGCGCGCGCCCGCGAGAGGCTTCTTCGCGCCGTACTCCTCGCGCAGCGCCATGAGACCGGGCATCTCCTTCTCGGCGATCGCGATCTCCTTGCGGCCGAACTCGGCGAGGTTGATGTCGGCGACCTTGTAGCGAAGCTTGTCCGTCATGATGCGTGTCCTCTCGGGGGGTGTTTCGTCGCCTGGGCACCGCGTGAGGCGGTGAGCAGGATCCAGTCCAGGTTGCGATCGGGGCCGTGGCCCCGGAACGTCGGTGGCAGCGTGCGCAGGCGCACGTCGGCGAGGCCGGCCGCGGCGGCGCTCTCGAGCAGCTCGGCCTCGTCGAAGCCCGCCCACAGATCGGCCTGCGCCTCCTTGAGGGCGAGGTCGTCGTGCGCGGCGTAGTCGAGCACGAGCAGGGTGCCGCCTGGGCGGTCGCCCGTGGCCGGTCGCAAGAGCCGCGTGAGCGCGTGCATCGCGCGGGCCGGCTGCGGCGCGTGGTGCAGCACGCGCGAAGCGAAGACGAGGTCGGCGCCCGCGCGACCGCCGGCGCGAACCGCGGCCTCGATCTCCGGGCCGTCGAGCTCACCGTCGACGAAGCGCACGTTGCCGTAGCCGCGGGCCTCGGCGCGGGCCTCGGCGCGCTTGAGCCGCGCAGGGGAGCGATCGAGCGCCACGACCTCGTCGAACACGGGCGCGAGCACGTCGAGCAGGGCGCCCTCGCCCGTGCCGGCGTCGACCGCGAAGGCGCGCGGCGAGATGAGCGGCGCGAGCGCCGCGAGGTAAGCCGAGAGCTCGCCGGGCGCCTCGAAGGCGCTCGCTGCGCCGGGCTCGCGCGCGAAGAACTCGCGGGCCTTCGCGTCGCGCGCGCGCACCAAGGCTTCGACGCGCGCGAGCGTGCCCTCGGCCTCGAGCAGCTTGCGCCCCGCTCCGAGCGCGTCGGCGACCACCGGGTCTTGCTCGAGCGAGCTGGGCAGGCGGAGGAGCACCCAGGTGCCGTTGCGGCGCGACACCACCAGCCCCGCGTCGCGCAGCGCGGCCGCGTGGCGAGAGACCTTCGTGAGGCCCTCGCCGAGCAGCTCGGCGATCTCGCCGACCCCCAGCTCCTCGGCGGCGACCAGCGCGAGCAGGCGGACGCGGACCGGATCTGCGAGCAGCCGATAAAGCTCCCACCTGGGCACCTCGGCCCAGCTGCTGCTGCTCGTCTCCGGTGCCTCGAGGCTCACGAGGAGGATACTTGCATGGATGCGCAAGAACGCAAATAGCGTTTCGCGACCGTCTCCACGGCCTCAGGGCGACTCGCTCCGCCTCCGCTTCTCGAAGTTCTTCAATAGGCGCGAGGCGCGCTTGCTCACCGCGTCGCTCACCGGCCCGACGAGCACGACGCTCATGCGCTCCGGGCTCAGCAGGCGTCGCGCCGCCCGATCGAGCTCGTCGAGAGAGACCGCGGCGAGGCGGCGGTGCTGATCGAGCGGCGTACGTGGGGTGCCGTCGAGGTAGCCGAGTCCGACCTGCTCGGCGACTCCCTCCGGGGAGTCGGTGCGGGATCGCGCCTGCCAGAAGGAGCGATCGAGCGCGCGCCGATGCTCCTCCTCGCGCACGCCCCCCTCGCAGAGCTCCGCGACCAGGGAGAGCATCTCTTCGAGCACGCGCCCCGTGCGGGCCGGCGCAGCCTCCGCGGCGAGGTCGAAGAGCCCTACGCCCTCGAAGGGCTCGTAGCTCGCGGAGGTGTCGTAGCAGAGCCCGTGGCGGTCGCAGAGGCGCTCGTAGAGGCGCGTGCCGGTGCCGTCGTCGAAGACGCGCAGCAAGAGATCGACGGCCGCTTCGTCGCGCGCGCCTCGCCCCGGCGCGAGGAAGCCCACGCGGATGCTCGTCTGGCTGGCGGCGCTCTGCACGATGCGCAGCCTGGGCTCGCGCTGCGTCGTGGCGTAGAGCGGCGCGCGCCGCGCGGGGCCGGCCGGCATGTCGGCGAAGGCGCGCGAGAGCGAGGCGCGCAGGCGCTCGAGCGGAGGCAGCCGACCCGACAGCGCGAGCACGGTGTTGCCGCGCACGTAGTCGCGCGCGTGGTGTCGCCTCAGGCTCGGCACGTCGAAGCGCTCGAGCGTCTCGAGGGTGCCGAGGATGGGCCGGCCGAGCGCGTGCTCCCCGAAGGCGAGCCTGCGCAGGAGCACGTCGGCGTCGATCAGGCGGCGGCGCTCGTCGAGCCCCTCGAGCAGCTCCTCGCGCACGATGCCGCGCTCGGTGTCGATGTCGCGAAGCGCAGGGCAGGTCGCGACCTCACCGAGCAAGGCGAGCACCTCGTCGAGGCTCTCGGGCGGACAGCTCGTGCCGAGCAGGCCGTGATCGGTGCCGGTGGCTGCGTCGAGGTTCGCCCCGAGGCGCTCGAAGGCGACGGCCTGCGCGTGCGCGTCGGCGAGGCTCTGCTTCGTGCCTCGGTGCAGCATGTGCTCGAGGAAGTGCGAGATGCCCGAGCGCGCCTCCGTTTCGTAGAGCGGCCCGGTGCGGAGGTAGAGCGTCGCGGTGGCGCGCGACAGGTGTGGCAAAGGCACGACGACCGCGCGCAGCCCGCCGCCGAGCTCGAGCGCCTCGACGCGCAGGCGCCGCTGCGGCGGACGCACCATAGCGGTGCTCGCGGGCCCGAGCGGCCTCGCGCTCCGCGGCGAAGGCGCTCGGCTTCGAGGCGCCTTCACTCGGGCATCGGCAAGGGGGCGGGCGGCGCGGGGCCGTCGGCGCTCGAGGCGCTCGCGGCCGCGTTCGGATCGGCGACGAGCTCGCTCGACACCTTGATGTCGCTCGCGGCGGCCTTGCGCAGCTTCGCCACGTAGCTCGCGAGCGCCTCCTGCTGCTTCTGCGTGCGGATGGCCGAGACGTAGTAGTCGCGGTCCTGGGCCCAGGCTTCGTCGGTGGCGGGGCTCAGCTTCTCGAGCTGGATGACGGCGTAGCCACCGCCCACGAGCGGCAGCACGTCGTTCGCCACGTCGCCGACCTTGGCGATCGCGAAGGACGCGGTCGCCGCGTCGTAGCCCGGCGCGACGCCGTCGAAGGGCGAGCCCATCACGTTGAAGGGCAGGCTCGTCTCGATCGTCGGCTCGAGCTCCTGGCCCGCCTCGGTCGGCGGCGCGGGCTCGGTCTTCTCCTCGGTCTCGCCGGCCTTCTTCGGCTTCTTCGGCGCGGCCTTCGGCGGGCGCACGCGGGCGAGCCAGGTGAGGCGGGCCTCGTCGAGCGGCTTGCCGCCCCGCACCGCAGCCAGGATCTCCTTCGCACCCTCGGCCGCGAGGCGCTCGGACTCGTGCGCGACGTAGAGCTCTTCCGCCGCCTGGGCCTTGCCCGCCTCGAGCGCCGCAGGCCCCGTGTGGGCCTTGTCGAGCACGATGAGGTGGACGCCGAACTGGCTCTCCACCGCGCCGCTCAGCGCGCCGTCCTTGTCGAGCGCGAAGAGCGCGTCCTCGAAGGGTTTGACCATCTGGCCCTTCACGACGCAGCCGAGCTTGCCGCCGCGCGAGGCGCTGCCGTCTTCGCTCAGCTCGCGCGCGACGTCGGCGAAGCTCTCGCCGCCCTCGATGCGCTTCTTCGCGTCGGCGATCTTCTCGAGCGCCGCCTTCTTGTCGGCCTCGGCGGTGGGGGCGTCGGGGTCGACGCGACGCAGGATGTGGCGGGCCTCGCGGCAGCCCTCGGCGAAGCGGTCCTTGCGGGACCCGAAGACGCTGTCGATCTCGGGCTGGTTCGCGGCCGCCCAGGTCTTCACCGCGTCGGGCGTGGGGTCGACCACGTGCATCGCGAGGTAGGGGCGCTCGATCTTCAGGTACTTGATGACGCGGGTCGTCTTCTCGCGCTCGAACTGCTGCTTCGCCTCCTGCTCGGAGATGCGCACGCGCGAGCGGATGATGTCGCGCATGCGCGCGGCGATGAGCTCCTCGCGCTGGAACTCGCGGAAGTCGGTCTCGGAGAGGCGCGAGATGTCCGTCACGTCGCGCTTGTAGACCTCGGCGGAGAACTTGTTGGTCTTGCGGTCGAGGAAGCGCATCTGGCGGATGCCTGCCTCCTGCATGCCGAGGTACATCGGGAGCGAGGGCGGCGTCGACGAGGGGAGCGAGACGCGGATGCGCCCGGCGCGCAGCTCGCGCGTCAGGTCGTCGTCGCCCACCGAGACGCCGAGGCGCTTGGCGTCGGCGACGAGCAGCTCGCGCTCGACCAGGCCGTCCATCGCCATGTTGCGCACCCGGAGGCGCCGGAGCTGCTCGCTCTCGGCGCCGCGTGGCGCGAGCAGGCGCACGGCCGCCCAGAAGTGGCCGGCGCGCACGCACTTGCCGTGGATCTCGGCGGCGCAATCCGGCCCCTGCTGGAGCTGGTTCTGCCCGCCACCGGGCTGGAAGTTGACGATGAAGACGACGGCGATCGCGATGACGATGAGACCGCCGAAGATGGAGCTCGCCCGGTTCACGTTGGGTCTCGTACTCGTTCGGTGATTGGCGCTGGGCGCGGGAGGTGGCGGATGCGCGGCCCACGGAAGCCCGGGGACTCGACGCGCTCGCCGCCTTAGCACCGTTCCGGGCTGGGAGGGAGCGCGACACCCGGAGTGGCTCCATGCGCTCGGGGCGGCGTCGTCGGCGGGCGGCCTGCGCGGCCCCCGGCCCGTCGTCCGGCAGGCTCGTCGCGAAAAGCGGTCAGCTTCCGCGCTCGTGCTAGGCTCGCTGGAGTGAGCCGACGTAGTTTCACGCCCCCCGCGATGCCCGTGGCGCCCGGCATGCCGGCGATGCGTCGCCAGAGTGGTGTCCGCCGAGAGGCCAGCGATCGCGTGCGCTTCGAGCTCGAGGCACCGGAGGGGGGCACCCGGATGCTGGATGGCTGGGCGCTCAACCTGAGCCGAGGCGGCGTGCGCGTCGTGCTCGAAGACCCGATCGAGCTCGGCGCCGAGCCCATGGTGGCCGTGGGCGATACGCCGCTGCGACCGGGGCGCATCGTGTGGATCCAGGAGGAGCGCGGAGGCGCGATCGTCGGGGTGCAGTTCCTCGACGCCGACGACGCCAGCGACGTGCCCGGCCCGGTGACGAACCCGCCTCCGGTGGCGACCGCGCCGGTCGAGACCGCGCAGACAGGGGCGCTGCGCGCGCCGCGCCTGCCGTCGGACGAGAGCGAGCCCTCCGGGCGAACCGACGGCTGAACCGCCGTGCCGCGCGCCCGCGAGCTGCTCGGCCCGGACGGGCCGCTCGAGCGTGCGCTCGGCGCCTACGAGCATCGCGACGCGCAGCTCGCGATGGCCGACGCCGTGGAGCGCGCGATCACCGAGTCACGCGTACTGCTCTGCGAGGCCGGGACGGGCACCGGCAAGACGCTCGCCTACCTGGTGCCGGCGGCGCTCTCGGGCCGACGCATCGTGATCTCCACCGCGACCAAGGCCCTGCAGGAGCAGCTGCTCCACAAGGACCTGCCGCTGCTCGAGCGTCTGCTCGGCTGGGCGCCGCGCGTCGCGGTCGCCAAGGGGCTCTCCAACTACGTCTGTCTCCGGCGCTACCACGAGCTGCGCGCCTCGCACGCAGGAGGGAGGGGCTCGCTGCCGGTGCTCGAGGCCTGGGTGAAGCGCAGCGAGTCGGGTGACGTCGCCGAGGCGACCGAGCTCGGTGAGGGAGACCCGATCTGGTCCGAGGTCGTCTCGTCGAGCGATACCCGCGTGGGGCCACGCTGCGAGTTCCACGAGGCCTGCTTCGTCACGCGCATGAAACGCGAGGTGGCCTCGGCCGACATCGTGATCGCCAACCACCACCTCTTCTTCGCCGATCTCGCCGTGAAGGCGAAGGCGGGCGAGGCCGGCGCGAGCCGGGCGGGGGTGCTGCCCGCCTACGACGCGGTCATCTTCGACGAGGCGCACAGGCTCGAGGACATCGCGACGAGCTTCTTCGGCGCGCAGGTGTCGACGGCGAAGATCGCCTCCTTCGGGCGCGACGCGGAGCGCGCCTTCGTGGGCGCCGGCCTCGGCGACGGAAGGCTCAGTCGGGGCGACGGCCTCGCGCTCTTGCGTGAGCTCGTGATGGCCTCCGAGGAGCTCTTCGCGATCGCGCGCGCCGCGGTCGCCGCGCCCGACGGACGCAGCATGCTCGAGCCGGGCAGCCTCGGCCGCGAAGGCGACGCGGCCTGGCGCAGGGTCGACGACGCGCTCGAGGCCGTGGAGGGCTTCGCGGAGACCCAAGCCACCGACGACGCCGTCGACGTCGTGCGCAGGCGTGCCGCCGGCCTGCGCGACGAGCTGGCGCGCATCCTCGAGCCGCCGACGCACCAGGTGGCCTGGGTCGAGCAGCGCGCGAAGAGCACCGTGCTCGGCGCCTCGGCCGTCGACGTGGGGCCCCAGCTGCGCGACGCGCTGCTCTCTCGCGCAGGCGGCGTCGTGCTCACGAGCGCCACGCTCGCGAGCGCGCCGGTCAAGACGAAGGGCCTGCCGCTCGACGTGCCCGAGGTGCCGCCGGGGCCCTTCTCCTTCGTGCGCTCTCGCCTCGGCCTCGACGCCGACCTCCCGGCGCCCGTCGACGAGCTCTGCCTGCCTTCGCCCTTCGACTTCGAGCGCCGCGCGATGCTCTACCTGCCGACGGATCTGCCCGAGCCCTCGGAGGCGAGCTTCGTCGCGCGCGCGGTCGAGCGCACCGCCGAGCTCGTCGAGATCACCGGCGGTGGCGCCTTCGTCCTGTCGACCTCGCTCCGCGTGATGCGCGCGCTCGCCGAGGGGCTCGTGCGCCGAGGGGGCAGCCACGTGCTCGTGCAGGGCGAGGCCCCGAAGAGCACGCTGCTCGAGCGCTTCCGCGGGCACGGCGACGCGGTGCTCGTGGCGACCTCGAGCTTCTGGGAGGGCGTCGACGTGCCCGGCGAGGCCCTGCGCCTCGTGGTCATCGACAAGCTGCCCTTCGCGGTGCCGAGCGACGCGGTCGTGAAGGCGCGCTGCGCCGCGATCGAGGCGCGCGGTCAGAGCGCCTTCACGAGCTACCTCGTGCCCGACGCCGCGATCGCGCTCAAGCAGGGCTTCGGCAGGCTGCTGCGCACGGCGAAGGACCGCGGCGTCGTCGCCATCCTCGACCGGCGCATCCGCACGAAGGGCTACGGCAAGGCCCTGCTCGCGAGCCTGCCCCCCGCGCGGCGCAGCGAAGAGCTCGACGAGGTGAGGAGCTTCTGGGCGGCCTTGGGGGCGCTGCCGTAACGTCAGATCGTGCTATGGGGGAAGCTCCATGAGCGACCAGGCCCCGATCGCACCTCACCCCTACGCGGCCTTCCTCCACGAGGTGACCAAGCCCGCGCGCTACACCGGCGGAGAGGTCGGCAGCGTGGAGCGCGCCTGGGAGCCAGGGGTCGCGAAGGTCTGCCTGGCCTTCCCGGACGTCTACGACATCGGCATGAGCCACCTGGGCTTCAAGATCCTCTACGGGATCCTGAACGCCGATCCGCGCACGCTCGCCGAGCGCTGCTACGCGCCGTGGATCGACATGGAGCAGAAGCTGCGCGAGCACGGCCTGCCGCTGGTCTCGCTCGAGTCCAAGCGGCCGCTCTCGGACTTCGACGTCGTGGGCTTCTCGCTGCAGTTCGAGCTCACCTACACGAACGTGCTCAACATGCTCGAGCTCGGCGGCATCCCGCTGCGCTCGGTCGATCGTGGCGAGAGCGACCCGCTCGTCGTCGCGGGCGGGCCGAACGCGACGCACCCGGAGCCCATCGCGCCCTTCATCGACGCCATCGTGCTCGGCGACGGTGAGGAGAAGGCCACCGACATCGCGCTCACGTGGAAGCGCCTGCGCGACGAGGGTGTGCCGCGCCGAGAGCGCCTGCGCGCGCTCGCGAGGCTCGGCAGCGTCTACGTGCCTTCGCTCTACGAGGTCGAGGTCGAGCCCGACACCGGGCTCGAGGTCGTGCTGCCGCCGGACGACGCCACGATCCCTTTCCCCGTCGAGCGCGCGCTCGTCGATCTCGCGAAGTACCCCTTCCCGGACGAGTCGCCGACCGGCGGTCCCGAGGCGATCTTCGACCGCATGTCGATCGAGATCGCGCGCGGCTGCACCGAGGGCTGCCGCTTCTGCCAGGCGGGCATGATCTACCGTCCCGTGCGCGAGCGCGATCCGGAGGAGATCGTCGAGACGGTCGTGCGCGCTGTGAAGAAGAGCGGGCAGGACGAGGTCTCGCTCACCGCGCTCTCGACCGCCGACGTCTCGTGCATCTCGCCGCTCATCAAGAAGGTGACCGACCGGCTCGCCGAGGAGGGGCGCATCTCGCTCGGCGTCTCCTCGCTGCGCGCCTACGGCCTCGACCCGGAGCTGCTCGACGAGATCCGCCAGGTGCGCGCGACGGGGCTCACCTTCGCACCCGAGGCCGGCACGCAGCGCATGCGTGACGTCATCAACAAGAACGTCACCGAGGCGCAGCTCATGGAGACGGCCGAGCGTGTCTTCCAGAAGGGCTGGGGCAAGATGAAGCTCTACTTCATCGCCGGCCTGCCGACCGAGACCGACGAGGACGTGCTCGGGATCATCGAGACGGGCAGGCGCGCGCTCGAGGTGGGCAAACGCGTCGTGGGGCGCGGCAAACCCGCCGAGGTCACCGTGAGCGTCTCGGTGCACGTGCCCAAGCCGCACACGCCCTTCCAGTGGTGCGCGATGGACGATCTCGACGAGATCGACCGCAAACAGGCGCTCTTGCGCGAGGCCGCGCGGCCCGTGAAGGGGCTCAAGCTGCGCACGCACGCGGCGCGCGCGAGCGTGGTCGAGGGCGTGTTCGCGCGCGGCGACCGCAAGCTCGCGGACGCTCTCGAGCACGCCTTCCGCGGCGGCGCGCGTTTCGACTCCTGGGACGAGTGCTTCGATCTCGATCTCTGGCGCGAAGCCTTCCGCGCGCACGCTGTCGTGCCCGACAGGTACCTCGACACCTTGCCGGTGAACGCGAGGCTGCCCTGGAGCCACCTCGACGTCGGGCTCGAAGACGGCTTCCTCGCGCGCGAGTACCGCAAGGCGCTCCAGAGCCGCCTCAGCCCGCCCTGCGGCAAGGTCGCGGGTAGCTTCGTGCACGCCACGAACCTCGAGGAGGCGCGCGCCGAGAAGCGCAAGCTCGTCTGTTACGACTGCGGCGTCGCCTGCGACATGTCGGCGATGCGCGGCGATCGCATGAAGGCGCTCGAGCGGCTCGGCTCCTTGGACCCGAGCGGGCCGGCGCGCAGGCGGTTGCCGGTCGTCGAAGCCGCGGAGGAGCTCGAGCCCGCGCCGCCTCGCCCGGCCAACGCGCCGCTCGACGGCCCTCGCTACCGCGTCGAGTTCGAGAAGGTCGGCCCCGTCGCGCTGCTCGGGCACCTCGATCTCATCCGCGAGCTCCCGCGCATCTTCCGCAGGCTCGGGGTACGCCTCCAGTACACGCGCGGCTTCCACCCGAAGCCCGACATGACCTTCGGCCCGGCGCTCACGCTCGGCGCCTCGAGCCTCGGCGAGCTCATCGATCTGAGGCTCGAGCGTGTGCTCGACGAGGAGGAGCTCGCGGGCCTGCCCGAGCGCATGACGCGATCGGCGCCGCGGGGGCTCGTCGTCAAGCGCGTGGCCCGGCTCGAGCCGGGCGATCCGCACGTGTCGCGTGTCATCGGCGGCGCGCGCTGGGCTTTCGCCTTCGCGCGCAAGTCGCTCGGGGAGCTGGGCGGAGAAGGCGCCGAGGCCTTTCTCGCGCGACGCGCGCGCGAGGTGATGGCGATGCCCGAAGCGCGCGTGCGGCGTGCTGCCGCGCCGATCGGCAAGATCGTCGACGTGCGCCGCTACCTCGTCGAGCTCCGCGTACTCGACGAGGCCGGGCTCGCGAGGCTCGCGCGCGCCGGGCTCGTCGGGGATCTCGTCGGCGTCGAGGCCACCGTGCGCATCACCAACGACGGCGCGGCGCGGCCCTCGGAGATCGCCGAGGTGCTGCTCGGCGACGCGACGAAGCTCTCGCTGCCGGGGGGCGCGCTCATCACGCCTCACCAGGTCGTGCGTCTCGAGCTCTTCGGCGGAGACGCGGACGATCCCATCGATCCCTTCGACCTCGAGCGGCTGCGCCTCGAGGCGCGCCGAGCGAAGGAGCTCGAGGCGAGCGCCTCGGCGAAGTCGATGGAGCTGCAGGCGATGGGAGCGGCGGAGTGAGCGGCGAGGGTGCGCCCCTGCCTCGGCGCGGCGACGAGGTCGGGCTCGCGGGCCTCGCGGTCGCCCACGAGCTGTCGAACCTGCTCGCGCTCGCGGGCACCAGCACCTGGCTCGCGGGTCGCACCGGTGATCCGGCGGCGCGCGCGCGGCACCTCGAGAAGGTCGAGGGCGCGATCGCGCAGGCGCAGGCCGTGCTGGAGGCGCTGCTCGCGTGGTCGCGCGGTGAGGCCATGAAGAAGCGGCGCGTCGAGGCCGAGGAGCTCTTGCGCGCGACCGTGGCCGGCCTGAGCGTCGACGCCGAGGTCGCGCTCGAGACGCGCACGGAGCCCGCCGGGCTCGTGCTCTGCGTCGAGCCCGTGCTCATGGCCCAGGCCCTGCGCAACCTC
>CALKVW010000100.1 GCA_938004785.1 uncultured Polyangiaceae bacterium | reverse complement strand
GGTCTACACCCACGTCGCGATCGATCACGTGCGGCGCAGCCACAAACGCGCGCATCCTCGCGCCTGAAACCCCGAGCGCGCGAGGTGCGCGGGCTGTGGGCGCCGGGACACGCCCTGCGTCCGCGCAGGCACCCCCCGACGCGCCCCGAGCGGGCCGAAAGCCACCGCGTTCGAGCCCTTGGGCGGCCTTGCTTTTCGGCACTGAACTTGCGAAGCCCTCGGGCTGTGAGTCCGCTCCAAGCCCTCGGTCGCGTCGCTCGTCCATCCAACCGCTCGCTCACGCTCCGGCGTGCGATGGCTGCGCTCTTCGCCGTCGTCCTGGTCGTCGCCTGCGTACAGGGGCCACGCGCCCCCGAGGTCGCGCCGACCGGCGTGCTCGGGCTGCGAGGCACCCCGAGCGAGCTCGACGACCAAGGCCCGCTGAAGGTCGTGCACGCCTCGCCGCAGGGCACGCTCGAGGGCCCGAGCGAGATCACGATCCTCTTCTCCAAGCCGATGCGCCCGCTCGAGATCGCGGACGAAGAGCGCCCGCTCGGCGTCAGCATCACGCCGCCGATCCCGGGGCGCTGGCGCTGGGTCGGTACACGCGCGGCGACCTTCGTACCGGAGCGCGAGGGCGGGGGCGGCAGCGAGCGACTGCCTCGAGCCACGCGCTTCGAGGTGCTCGTGCCCAAGGGCACCAAGGCCCTCGACGGCGAGCCGCTCGCCGAGGACTTCCGCTTCGGCTTCGAGACCGAGCGCCCGCGCGTGGTGAGCACCTCACCCTACCAGGGCTCGAAGGGGCTCGAGCCGGGCGCGCGCTTCCAGCTCTATACGAGCGCGCCGGTGAGCGACGCCGAGCTGTTGCGCTCGGTGAAGTTGAGCGCCTCCGGAGCTCCGCAGAGCTTCGTCGTCACGCGCCCCGATCCGACCGACGCCAAGCGCGCCCTTTTGGTGCCGGACAAGCCGCTCCCGCTCGACGCGGCCATCCGCCTCGAGGTCTCCGAGGATCTGCGCACGACCGAGGGCCCGCTGCCCGCCGGCAAGCCCGCGAGCTACGACTTCCGCACCTACGGGCCGCTGCGCGTGGTGGGGCTGAGCTGCGATCGTCACACCCCCAACAAGCAGTGCTCCGCCGCCGACGCGGTGCAGATCGAGCTCAGCAACCCGGTGAAGGTCGGCGCGCTGAAGCGCGCGCTCCGCATCGAGCCCCAGACGGCGCTCCAACTCCCGGAGTGGCTCTCGGACAAGGACGAGACGACCTACTTCTCGCTGCAGGCGCGCTTCGTCCCCGGCAAGAGCTACCGCATCGGCGTGCGCCCCCCGCTCGTCGACGTCCACGGTCAGAGTCTCGTCCGAGAGCACGTCGAGACGATGGTGATGGACGACCTCTGGCCGACCGCGCGCATCGGCATGTCGTCGGGCCACGTCGAGGCCGCCTCGAAGAAGGAGATCGCCGTCGCCTCGATCAACGCGCCGGACCTGTCCGTGGGCGCGATGCCGCTCTCGGAGGACGACATCCTCGCGATGCAGAAGGGGGAACTGTCGAGCTACGCCGAGCTCGCCAAGCGCCCTGGCTTCAAGTCCCGCCGCGCGCCGCAGTCCGCCAAGAACACCGTCGCGCGCACCACGGTGCCGCTCGCCGAGGTCCTCGGCGGAGCCAGTGCACGCGGCCCCTTCGCCATCGCCATCCGCTGGAGCCTGAGCCACGAGGGGCGCACGAGCGAGCGCGACGATCGCTCGGTGGGCCAGCTCACCGATCTGGCGATCAGCGCCAAGCTCAGCAGACACGGCAGCTACGTCTGGGTCTCACGGCTCGGCGACGTGCGACCGGTCGCCAACGCGCGCGTGAAGATCCGCAGGCCGGGCCAGCCTGGCATCACGAAGACGACCGACGCCCAGGGCCTCGCGCGCTTCGAGCCCTCCGAGTTCGTATTCCGTCACCAGGACGAGAACGCCGTCGTCTTCGTCGAGACCGACGGCGACCGCGCCTTCGCGCCCGTCGCCGATCACGTCGACGCCTGGGAGTACGACCCTGGCGAAGACGGCCTCTTCGGCATGGTCTTCGACGAGCGCGGCATCTACAGGCCCGGCGACACGGTGCGCATCAAGGGCATCGTGCGCGAGCCCGACGCCAAGGGCACGCGCGTGCCGAAGAGCGGCCGCCCGGTGCACCTGCGCGTCGACGGCCCCGACGGTGAGCCGCTCGTCGAGCGAGACCTCGTGCTCGGGCCCCAGGGCAGCTTCTTCGTCGAGGCGAGGCTCCCGGCGTCGACCCGCCTCGGCCGACACCAGATCGAGGCCTCGATCGATGGAGAGCGGATCGCCTGGGGCAGCTTCGAGGTCGCCGAGTACCGCCCGGCGGAATTCGAGGTCGGCGCCGAGAGCGATCGCCCGAGCTACGTGCGCGGTGACAAGGCGACGTGGACCTCGCGCGGAGCGTTCCTCTTCGGTGCGCCGATGAGCGGCGCGAAGGCCGACGTCGTCGTCTCTCGCGCGCGCACCTGGTTCTCCGTGCCCGAGCACGCGAGCTTCGAGATCAGCGACGAGCCCTACCTGCGCGATCGCGAGGAGCACGGGCGACGCGCCGACGTCGTCGAGCAGCACCAGGTCACGCTCGACGCGCGCGGCCTCGCGACCACGAGCGCGCCGCTCACGATGAAGGGCCAGCACGGCCCCGAGTCGCTGAGCTTCCACCTCGACGTCACGGATCTCTCGCGTCAGGTCATCTCGACGAGCACCACCGCGATCGTGCACCCCGCCGAGCACTACGTCGGCATCGAGCTCGAGGACCGCTTCGTCGACAAGGGCACGAAGCTCGCGCCTCGCCTGCTCGCGCTGAATCCGAGGGGTGATCGCGTCGAGGGCGCCGTCATCGACGTCGAGCTCATCCGCCGCAGCTGGGCCGTGGCCAAGCAGGCAGCCGGCGTCGACGCCGCCACCACGATCGCCACACCCGTCGACACGGTCGCGGCGCGCTGCCGCGTGCTGAGCGGCAAGCAGCCCCAGAGCTGCGCGCTCGTGCCCAGCGAGCCCGGCTACTACCTCGTCCGCGCGCGCAGCGAGGACCGCCGCAAGAACCCGGTGGCGGCGTCGATCAGCGTCTACGTGACGGGCGAGGGCGGCTCGGGCTCGTGGTGGGCGTCCGACCGCAGCGACGTGGAGCTCATCACCGACAAGGCCTCCTACGCGGTCGGCGAGACCGCGAAGGTGCTCGTGAAGTCCCCCTTCAAGGACGCCGAGGCGATCGTGACGGTCGAGCGCGCCACGGTCCACGAGCAGCGCCGCGTGCAGCTGAGCGGCGCCGCGCCGACCTTGGACATCCCCATCACCGAGGACATGCGCCCGAACGCCTTCGTCTCGGTGCTCGTCCTGCGTGGCCGCTCGCAGCCGGCACCCAAGGCGCTCGCCGGCGCCGACGTCGGCGCGCCGGGCTTCCGCCTCGGCTACGTCGACCTGCGCGTCGATCCCGAGGCGAAGCGGCTCGGCGTGCAGATCACGCCGTCGAAGCGCGACGCCGGCCCGGGCGACGAGCTCGTCGTGGCCGTCGCCGTGAGCGACGCCGCGAAGAGGCCCGTGCGCTCCGAGGTCACGCTCTACGCCGTCGACGAGGGTGTGCTCTCGCTGGTCGGCTACCAGACGCCGGATCCGCTCGCCGCGCTCGGCGGCCCGCGCCCGCTGCGCGTCGCCACGCTCGAGTCGCGCGCGAAGCTCGCGAGCGTCTTCGATCCCTTCTCGGGACTCGGGCTCGACAAGGGGCTCGCCGGAGGAGGCGGAGGCGAGGGCGGGGGAGGCCAGGCCACACCACGCCGCGACTTCCGCGCGAGCGCCTACTTCAACCCCTCGGTGCTCACGGGCGACGACGGGCGCGCCGAGGTGCGTTTCAAACTGCCCGACACGCTCACGACCTGGCGCGTGATGGCCGTCGCGGTCGCCGAAGACCGCTACGGCTCGAGCGCCGAGCGCGTCACCACGAGCCGCCCGCTGATGGCGCGCCCGGCGCTGCCTCGCTTCCTGCGCGCAGGCGACGAGCTCGACGCCTCGCTCATCCTGAGCTCCAAGGGGCTCGCCGATGCACGCATCGACGTGAAGGCGGCGCTCTCGGGCGCGGTCGACCTGCGCGGCGACGCGACGCGCAGCGTAGAGCTCGCGAAGAACGCGAGCGCCGAGCTGCGCTTCGGCGTACACGCGGCCCGCGTCGGCCAGGCGAGCTTCCGCTTCGACATCCAGGGAGGCGGCGCCAAGGACGCGGTCGTCATCACCCGCCCCGTGCACTCGCCCGCGCAGCTCGAGACGGTCGCGCTCGACGGCGCGACCAGCTCCGCAGCCGCCGAGGCGCTCGGCGACCTGTCGAGCATCCGCGACGACGTGGGTGGGCTCACCATCACGACCGCCTCCACCGCGCTGGTCGGCCTCGACGGCGGCGCGAGCCAGCTCATCGACTACCCCTACGGCTGCACCGAGCAGCTCACGAGCCGGCTCGTGCCGATGCTTCCGATGCGTGAGCTGGCGCGCGACTTCGGCATCGCGCTCCCCGCGAACACCGACCACGTCGTGGAGACGACCGTGGCGAAGATCCTGAGCCACCAGCGCTCCGACGGCAGCTTCGGTTTCTGGCCCGACTCCCCCGACTCGAACGCCTGGGTCACGAGCTACGCGCTCTGGGGGCTCCACGAAGCGAAGCGGCGAGGCGTCGCGGTGCCCCAGTCCTCGCTCGATCAGTCGGCGCAGTGGCTGTTCCGCGCGCTCGCCTCCGAGGACCGCGGTCTGCGCCACGGCGTCGGTCCCTTCATCGTCTACGTGCTCGCCGAGCTCGGCAAACCCGACCCGGGCCGCGTCTCGCAGCTCTTCGAGGGCCGCGAGGGCATGCCGCTCTACGGCAAGGCCCTGCTCCTGCACGCGATGGTGCTCGGCAAGCACGACCCGAGCTCGATCGACGCTCTCGTGAGCGAGCTGGAGGCGGCCGTGCGCATCGACGGCCCCGCCGCGCGCACCGCGGAGAACCAAGGTGACGCGTATCTCGCCTACCTCGACTCGGAGGCGCGCACGAGCGCCCTGGTGCTGCGCGCCTTGCTCGCCGCGAAGCCGCAGCACCCGCTCGCCGCGCGGCTCGCGATCGGCCTCCTGCAGGACCGCGACGGCGGCGCCTGGCGCTCCACCCAGGAGACGGCCTGGGCCCTGCTCGCGCTCTCCGACTACCGCCGCGTGCAGGAGACCGCGGTGCCGAACTTCACCGCGGGCATCTTCTTCGGCGAGACCTTGCTCGACCAGCCCGAGTTCCGCGGGCGCAGCCTCGAGACGCGCTCGACGATCGTGCCCACCCACCAGCTCCGCGGCGCCTCGCGCACCCCGCTCGGCTTCACCGTGGAGGGCGAGGGCAGGCTCTTCTACCAAGCGCGCCTGCGCTACGCGAAGCGCACGCTGCCGACGGACTCGCTCGACAGAGGTTTCTACGTCGACAAGAAGCTCCGCCAGGTGAGCTCGGCCTCGCTCGAGCAGGCGCTCGCCACGGTGCCCGCGAGCACGAGCGCACGCTTCGCCGCCGGCGATCTCGTGCTCGCCGATCTGGTGCTCGTGAACCCCTCGCCGCGCCGCTTCGTCGTGCTCGACGATCCGTTGCCGGCCGGCTTCGAGGCCGTCGACACGCGTCTGGCCACCACCTCGGGCCGCTTCGAGGGGCTCGACGAGCCTCTGCGCTCGACCCAAGGCGAGCGCGCCTCGGGCAGGGCGGAGAGCTACGCCTACGCGACGCGCGAGGTGCGCGACGACCGCGTGCTCTTCTTCGTCGATCACCTCCCGGCGGGAGTGTTCCGCTTCCGCTACCTCGCGCGCGCGACCTCGATCGGAAGCTACGTCCTACCGCCGACCCGCGCCGAGCTCATGTACGCCCCGGAGGTCTTCGGTCGGAACGCCGCTGGCCACATCGTCGTCGCCGCGGAGCCCTGACGCGGACATGAGCGCCGAGCAGGCGAGCCCACCGAGATCGAGACGCCGCCGAGCGCTGCGCATCGCGCTCGGCGTCGCGCTCGCCCCGTGGCTCGGGCTCGGCGCTTGCGCGGCGACGAAGTCGCTCCCGCCCGAGCTCGTCGCGCACGACGCGAGCGCTCCGGGAGCCGACGCCTCGCGCGCCAGCGACGACAGCCTCGAGATCCTCGACCGCGATGGCGCGCGGCTCGCGCACCGTCGCGCATCCGACGGCCGCAAGGCGCGCGGCCTGCCGCTCGCCGACTTCGGCGAGAAGCTGCCGCGTGCGCTGATCGCCGCCGAGGACCGGCGCTTCTCGAGCCACCCTGGGATCGATCCTCTCGCGCTCGCGCGGGCCGGCTTCGACTCGGCGCGCGCAAAGCGCGTCGTCTCGGGCGCCTCGACGCTCACACAGCAGCTCGCGCGCACGCTCGGCGGCAACGATCGCAGCCTGAGCGGCAAGCTCGACGTCATGGCCATGGCGCTCCGCATCGAGGCCTCGCTCGACAAGGACGCGATCCTCGAGGCCTACCTCAACCACGTCGAGTTCGGGCCGAACCTGCGCGGCGCGGAAGCCGCGAGCCTCCACTACTTCCAGAAGTCGGCGCGCGAGCTCTCGCTCGCCGAGGCCGCCGCGCTCGCGGGCATGCCGCGCGGGCCGAGCCTCTACGACCCTCACCGGCGCCCCGAGCTGCTGCTCCGGCGGCGCGACCGCGTGCTCGACCGCATGGTCGGCGCCGGCTTCGTGACCGAAGAGGAGGGCGCGCGCGCCAAGGGCGAGCCCCTCGCGCTCAGCCCACGCAGCCGCCGCTTCGCGGCGCCTCACTTCGTGCAGAGCCTCGTCGCGCCGAGCGCCACCGGCTGCACTGCGAGCCCGCGCCCCGCGATCCACCGCGGCAGGCTGCGCACGACGCTGCTCGGGGAGCTGCAGCTCGAGATCCAGACCGCCGTCGAGGACACCGTCGCGGGCCTCGAGGCCGAGCACGTGACGAGCGCGGCCGTCGTGGTGCTCGACAACGCCACCGGGGAGATCCTCGCCTACGTCGGCTCGCCCGGGCTCGACGCAGCGCTCGGTCACAACGACGGGGTGCGCGCGCTCCGGCAGCCGGGCTCGACCCTCAAGCCCTTCGTCTACGCGCTGGCGCTCGAGCGCCTGGGCATGTCGCCGTCGACGCTGCTGCCAGACGTCGAGCTGAGCTTCCCCACGGCCGACGGCAGCCGCTGGACGCCCCGCAACTACGACCAACGCTTCCACGGCCCGGTGCTGCTGCGCGACGCGCTCGGCAGCTCGCTCAACGTGCCAGCCGTGCACGTCGCCGATCGGCTCGGCACGGGCGCGCTGCTCGAGCGCTTGCGCGAGCTCGGCCTATGCAGCCTCGACCGTGAGCCCGCCCACTACGGCCTCGGGCTCGCGCTCGGCGACGGCGAGGTCCGCCTCATCGAGCTCGCCAACGCCTACGCCACGCTCGCCCGCGGCGGCCTGTGGCGACCGGTGCGAGCGGTGCTGGAGCACGAAGGCGCCGCGCCAGGCGGAGTCCCCGAGTCCGAGCCAGCCCGCCAGGTCTACACGCGCGAGACCGCCGAGCTCGTCACCCACATGCTCAGCGATGCGCACGCCCGCGAGGCGGCCTTCGGCAGCCGCACCGCCTTCGACCTGCCCTTCCAGGTCGCGGCGAAGACCGGCACCTCCAAGGGTTACCGCGACAACCTCGCCGTCGGTTACACACCCGAGCTCACGGTCGCCGTGTGGGTCGGCAACTTCGACGGCAGCGCGATGCGTGGTGTCTCCGGCATCACGGGCGCCGCGCCGCTCTTCGCCAGAGCGATCACCGCAGCAGCGCGTCACCGCCCGCCCACGCCTTTCCCCCATCCTCATGCCGCCGAGACCGAGACGGTCTGCGCCGTCTCCGGGCAGGAGCCGGGGCCGGCCTGCACGCACACTCGCCGCGAGCTGCGCTCGAGCTCCGCGCGCCCATCGCCTCGCTGCGAGGTCCACACGCTCGTCGCCTTCGACCGTCGCAACGGCCTCTTGGCGGGCCGGAGCTGCGCCGAAGTGAACGTCGAGCACAGGCCGGTCGAGAAGCTGCCGACGATCTTCGCTGGCTGGGCCCGCGCGACCGGCCGCGACGACGCAGAGGGGCGCTGGTCGCCGCTCTGCCCGCCCGACCCCGACGAGCTGACCCCGGCCGAGAGCGCGCCCAGGCTGCTGTTTCCGGTCGACGGCGCGCGCTTCTACCTCGACGGCGGCCAGGCGGGTGTGCCGAGCATCGTGCTGCGCGCCGAGTATCCCGAGCACACGCGCAGCCTGATCTTCCGCGTCGATGGGCGCGCGCTCCAGGCCGATCCCTCACGAGGTCGGATCGCGTGGCCGCTCGAGCGCGGCCTCCACTCAGTCTTCGTCGAGGCCGACGGGCGCAGGAGCGCCGAGACACGCTTCACCGTCGACTGAAGACGTGACCAGAAATGCCAAACAGCGCTTGGGGCTGGGGCCACGAGCTCCGCGCGCGGCAGCCGACAACAGAGAATTCTTCGCCGAATTCTCCGCATTTCTCGATTTCTGACGAACATCAAGTCGAAGAGCCGAACCTTGGGTTCGGCTCTTCTGGTCAGCTATGGAGCCTTCGGGCACACCCACGAACGGCGAACCGCGCACCCCCAGACGGAGGCACGCGGCTCGTGGAGCGCCGCAACGTGCCGGCGCTCGTTCTTCGAAGCGCTCAGGCTTCGAGCTGGATGATGTCCAGGTCGTCCGGCTCGGTGATGGGGTACTTCTTCGAGACGTCGCTCTCGAGGATGCCCGCCATGCGACGGATCGCGCGGTTGATGTGGCCAGGCGTGATGCGCACGCCGCCGGTCTCGCGGACCTCGAGCGTCGCCGGGTCGACACCGAAGGGGCTGTGGCGATCGTTGGTCGCGCCCACGACGCGGTTGCCGACGATCTTCTTCCCGTTGACGGCGCCGAACATCAACATGCTCGAGATCGACCAGTGGTCCTTGCCGTTGCCCATGTTGTACGCGGGCGTGCGGCCGAAGTCCGAGCCGATGTAGACCACCGAGTTGTCGCGGAGGTTGTTCTCCTCGAGCAGGCGCGAGATGCGCAGCGCGCCGCGGCCGTTGGCCTCGGTACCGAGCAGGTTGTTGAGCGCGCCGCCGACGCCGTTGTCGTTGTCGCCGTGGGTGTCGAAGCCACCCGAGGAGACGTTGCAGGACACGCAGATGCCGGCCTTGTAGGCCGCGATCGCGACCTGCACCGCGCCGACCATGCCGCCCTCGATCGTGTCGGGCAGGTACTCGGTGAGCAGCCGCAGCTCGTTGGAGCCGAGGCGCGCGAGGTGGAGCGTGCCCATCGAGTTCTGCGTGCGCGGCAGCAGCACGGACTTCATCTTCGCCTCGTGGCGCGCGTCGCGGGCGACCCGCATGCGCTCCACGGTGGCATCGCTCTGGTAGAGGGTTCGCTCGTCACCGTTGGTGTCGGCGACGTTGGGGAAGGCGAGGCGACGGATGGCGTCGATGCCGCCGAGGCGGGTCGCCGCGACCTCACCGCTCGTGACGCTGTAGCCACCGAAGGCGATGAAGGCCATGGGGGCCTCGCGGTTGTGCGCAGCCGCGATGAGCGCCGCCACCGTGGGCTTGCCCTCGATGAGGCTGCCTGCCCAGATCGCGCGGGTACCGACGTCGTGGCTGTTGGTCGCCATGTCGATGCCGTTGACGACCAGGAGGTCCTGCCAGAGCGCGCCGAAGAAGTCGTCGTTCGCGGTGTTCGCCGCGTTCAAGGTCGACATCGGGGCCCAGCGGATGTTGCCCTCCTGCCGGATGTCGCCCGTGGCGTAGTGGTTCATGTCGTCGGCGTTGTTCGTCGCCACCGACTGACCGTTGCCCTTCGGGTCACACACGCTCGTCACGTCCCACCCACCACCAGCGTGGATGAAGATGTGCAGAGGGCCCGTGTACTCCTTGAGCTGGGCCTGGCTCTCCTCGGAGTAGGCCGTCCCGCCCGCGACGACCGCGAGCCCCGTCATGCTGCAAAGCTTGAGAAAATCCCTGCGTTCCATGGTTCGGGCTCCTGTCACTCGTAGACGAAGTCGAAGTCGGTGATGATGAACGCGAGGACCGCAGCCCAGGCGCGCCCAGTGTAGTCGGGGTCACCATCGAAGATCGGCGACTCGGCGCCTTCACCCTCGGGGATCTCGATGTCACGGCCCGTCACGTAGTTGAAGGCTCGACCGTTGCGCTCCGGCATGCCGCAGGGCATCCAGCTCACGTAGCCCGGAGTCTCCTTGGTGAGCGCCTCGCGACCCTCGCGCCAGGTCTCGATGAAGAGCTGGTACGCGCGCTGGACCTCGGGGTCGTTCTCCGCGTAGCGCTCGCCGAGCAGGCGCTCGTAGAGGTGCACGATGTTCTGCTTGATCGAGCTCGACGCGGCCGGGATCTCGTAGCCGTTGACGTCCTCCGGCAGGACCGTGGGCTCGACGAAGCTGAGGAGCCTGCGGTCGGTCTGCGGGATCGAGAACTCGGCGCGGACGAGCTTGCAGCCCATCTCGTGTCCGAAACGCTCGATGACGTTCGCCATGATGCCGTTGGGCGACTTGATGCGGACCGTCGTGTCCATCGAGTCGATGCCGCCGAAGAGCATGCGGTAGTCGTTCCGGAGGAAGCTGCGGTCGCCCTCCTCGTCGTCGAACCACCAATGCGAGCCGAGCACGTTGCGGATCTTGCGGTCGAACTGCTCAGGCGTGAGCAGATGCGAGCGACCGATCTCGCCGAAGCGCGCGAGCTGGCCCGGCTGGATGTTGCGCGCCGCGTTCTTGGCGCGGAAGTACGGCCCCATCACGATGTCCTTCACGAGGGCCTTGAACTGGTAGTTGTTCTTCTCCGCGAAGCGGTGCGAGACCTTGCTCAGCTCGTAGTACTGGCCGAGGTAGGCATCGAGGTCGCCCTTGAAGGTCGGGCTGGTCGGATCGGCCGGCGGCACGGCCGGGTCCTGGCCGACCGCGATGCGGAAGGCCATCTGCGTCGCGGCGACGCTGAAGCGCGCGTCGTTCGCCATCTGACGGCCGAGCCACTGCAGCGCGTTCTTGTACTCCGCGTACGGCATCTCGTTGCCGTTGAAGCCCGGCGGGCGCATGTCCTGGAACCACTCGAACTCCGGATTGAAGAGGATCTGGTCGTCGCTCTGGTAGTTCTGGAAGGCGCCCGCCACCGGGTCGATGGCCTCGTGGCACACCGAGCAGTTCGGGTCGTTCATCGTGGGGTTGAACTTGCGATCGACCTGCGTGGCGTCGATCGGGCGCTCGGCGGCCTTCAGCATGTCGGTGGCCAGCCAGACGTCGAGGACCTCCTTGGCGCGGTGACGGTTCACGTTGGTGTCCGTCGTGGGGTGACGCGCCAGGAACATCGGCGAGGTGAGCACGCCAGCGTGCGGCAGGCCGTACTCGGTGCCGTAGCCGATGCGCGCCTCGCGCCACTCGTACTTGTTCGCGTCGTTGTCGAACTGGACGTCGTCGAAGACGTTGTAGACCTTCGCCGAGAAGGGGTTGACGAGGATGTAGTTGGCCGTGATCACCTCGGTGAAGGGCCGGTTGTTCCGGATCACGTAGGCGATGAGCTCGAGCGGCTCACGCGCGACGGCCTCGTTGCTCCAGCGACCGAGCTTGTTCATCAGGTCGTCGCGGCTCTGGGCGCCGTACTTCTTGATGTCGTCCGAGGTGATGGCCTCGCCGTTCTCGCCGAACTCCTGCTCGTGCCAGTCGGGGCTGTAGTTCTCGTCCTGGAGGAGGTTGACGCCCTCACCGTTGAGGTAGAAGTCGGTGTAGAGCTTGTCGTTGTAGACCTCCTTCACGCGATCGTAGAAGGCCTCCTCGCTGAGGATCTGGTCGAGGATCGGGCCGAGCGCCTCGAAGCCACCCTGAGCGACCTTGTCCTGCTCCTCCTGGGTGGGCAGGCGAGCGCCGAGCACGAGCGCTGCCTTGCGGAGCGTCTCGGGCGCGCTCATGAGCTCGACGCCGGCGAGGTACGAGGCCTGCGTGGTGGAGCACTCGTCGGGCTCGTCGAAGCGCTGAACCAGCGACTCGAGCTGCTGGTACTCTTGGCTGCCGGGCTCGAGCACACGACCACCGCCGTGGCTGTCGCCACCGGTGGCCTTGTCGAGCAGCACCGACTTGCCGTTGCGCTGCGTGGCCGCGATCTTGCGGACCATGTTGAGGTTGTCCTCGAGGAAGCCGCCCTGCGAGGTCGGCCTCAGATCGAAGTCGCTCTGCACGGCGCCCACGGAGCCGTCCTGATGGCAGCTACCGCAGTTGTCCTTCATCCAGGCGAAGTAGACCTTCTCGGCGAAGTACTGCTCGTCCGACATGCAGACGTCGTCTTCAGCGCCGGTGGTCTCACTCGAGCACCCCGCGAAGCCGAGCGCGAGCACGGCAGACGCGGTCAGGGTGCCGCTCAGCAGCCGCGGCATCGAAAGTCGTCGGAACAGTCTCGACATGGCCAGCCTCTCCAAGGGGTGGAAGTTCGTGGGGAGCTAGAGCACGGAGCGTGCCAGCTCTGGACGCGCGAAATTTGCGGGAATGGGCCCCACCTGGACGTGGGAAGTCTGGACGAATGCACGTCCAGGGGGACCCAGCGCGGTTCACATCCGACGTCGCCGTGGGTGTGACATCGGCACGCAGACTACCGGAAGCTCCGACATCTTCGCCAAACGAGCGTCGGTGCACGTGCTCCAGGTCTGGTGACACTCGGGCTCGCTGCAGGGCAGGAGCCTCTCAGCTCTGCGCAGCTCGGATGGGCGGAGTCCTCCCGCGCACTTCGGGTCCAAGCGACCGCACTTCGGTGTAGAAACGTTCTCCATGAGCGCCACGCGCACGAGCGCCTTGCAGTGGTTCGTCAAGGGCGGCTTCCTCACGCTGCCCAGCGGAGAGCGTGTGCGCGTCGGCGTCGAGCCGCTGATCCTCGGTCGAGATGCGAGCTGCTCCATCGTGATCGACGACCCGGAGGTCAGCGCGATCCACTGTGAGGTGCGCGCCGACGGGCAAGGCGTGCAGGTGAAGGATCTCGGCAGCCGCAACGGGACGAGCGTGGGCAGCGTCAAGATCCGCGAGGCCGTGCTCGTCGCTCCGTGCTGCCTGCAGCTCGGCTCGACACGCATCGCCTACGAGCCGGTCGAGAAGAAGGAGCGCGTCGACGTCGGCTTCGACGACCGCTTCGGCCCACTCGTGGGCAGCTCACCTCGGATGCGACACCTGTTCCGCATGCTCGGCGAGATCGCGCCGACCGATCTGTCGATCCTCGTCAACGGCGAGACCGGTTGCGGCAAGGAGCTCGTCGCACAGGCCGTCCATGCGAAGAGCAACCGCGCGAAGGGCCCCTTCGTCGTCGTCGACTGCGGCTCGATCCCAGGTCCGCTCGCCGAGAGCCTGCTCTTCGGTCACGAAAAGGGCGCCTTCACCGGCGCCACGGAGCGACGCCCCGGCGCCTTCCACGACGCCCACAAGGGGACGATCTTCCTCGACGAGCTCGGCGAGCTACCCTTGGAGCTCCAACCGAAGCTGCTGCGCGCGCTGAGCGAGCGTCAGATCAAGCGCGTGGGCGGGCAGTCCTACGAGCCGGTCGACGTGCGCGTGATCGCGGCGACGCGGAGGGATCTCGGGCAGGCCATGAACGGCGGCAGGTTCCGCAGCGACCTCTTCTTCCGCATCGCGCAGGTCCGTGTGGAGATCGCCCCCTTGCGCGACCGCCGCGAGGACATCCCCGCGCTCGTGCGCGCGGTGTGCGATCGCATCGGCCGCACCGACCGGTTCGACGAGGTGACCGAGCACATCGCGACGACGCTCGCGCAGCACGACTGGCCGGGCAACGTGCGCGAGCTCGTCAACGTCGCGAGCGTGCTGGCGAGCCTTCCGTCGGGCGCCGAGGCCATCTCCACGATGCTACCGCTCGAGCGCGGCTCGACGACCTCGGAGACCTTCGATCTGACGACGCCCTACGGGGAGGCGAAGCGCTCTGCGATCTCGGCCTTCGAGGCGAAGTATTTCGGAGAGCTGTTCCGGGCGACGAACGGCAACGTGAGCGAGATGGCTCGCAAGAGCGGCATGGAGCGGCATCACATCCGGCCGTTCCTGCGCAAGCTCGGGCTCTCGAAGGCGCAGGGCGACGGCTGAACGCGAAGTCGCGCGCCGGCCCTGCTGCGCTCAGCTAGCCCGGCTCGGCTCAGGCACCGCCTGCGCCGCCGTCACCTGCGCCGCCGCCGCCGCCCGCTCCACCCGTGGTGGTGGTCGTGGTGGTCGACGTCGTCGTCGCGGCGGTGGTGCTCGCCGAGGTGGAGCTCGGCCCTTCGCCGGAGCTACCCGGGCATTCCGGGTTGGCGTCGAAGCAATCTTCGCAGGTGCAATCTTCGTCGGCCGAGCAGGTCCCGTCGTTGCTGCAGGCGCCCGTACAGAAGGCGGTCTCGGTGCAGTCGAGGCACTCGCAGCTCTCCGGCACCGCGCCGAGCGCGTTGCAGAAGCCGTCTTGGACGCCGCCGTTGCACTCGGGCTCGTAGATCCCTCCGGTGGACTGGGCAGGACCGGAGGGCTGCTCACCGGTGCTGGTGACGCCGTCGCCGCAGGCGGCGTGGAAGGCGGCGATGGCGACGAGCGCGAAAGGCAAGCTTTGGACGAACGCGAGCTTCATGGGTCCCTAGCTTAGCGAGCAGACGGGCTCCTTCGTCAACCCCGAGCACCTTCGCGGCTGAAGGCTGCCCCCAGCTCGGCGTCGATCGCCCGCCGCTCCTCGTCGCAAAACGAGGCGATCGCCGAGGCAAAGCGCCTGTCGCGCACGAGGTGCACGCTGTGGGTCCGGGTGGGCTCGAAGCCGCGGGAGAGCTTGTGCTCACCGCCTGCGCCGGGCTCGAAGCGCTCGATCCCACGCTCGATGCAGCGCTCGATCGAGTGGTAGTAGCAGACCTCGAAGTGCAAGAACGGCAGCTCCGACTTCGCGCCCCAGTAGCGCCCGTAGAGCGTGCGTGTGCCGCGCAGGTTGAAGGCCCCGGCCACGGGCACGCCGCCCGCCTCGCGCGCGAGCACGAGCTCGAGCGCCTCGGGCATCGTGCTCGCGATCTGCTCGAAGAAGGCGCGGTTCAGGTAGCGCCGGCCCCAGACGAACTTGTCGACCGTCGCGAGATAGAACCCATAGGCGTGATCGACGAGCTCGGGAGTGAGCGCGTCGCCCGTGAGGGTCTCGATGCGCAGCCCTCGCTCGACCGGGCCGCGCCGCTCTCGGCGGATCTGTGTGCGCCGCTTCGACGGGAGCGTCGCGAGGAAGCTCTCGAAGCTGTCGTAGCCGCGGTTCTGCCAGTGGAACTGCAGCCCGACGCGGTGGGTGAGCCCGAGCTCGCCGAGCGCCTCGGCCTCGCTCGGCTCGAGGAAGTTCACGTGCGCGCTCGAGAGCTCGAGCCTGTCCACGAGCGCCGTCAGCGCGCCGGCGAAGCCACTCCGGGCGAGCTCGCGGTCGGAGCCGCGCACGTGGAGAAGTCGCGGCCCGGTCGTCGGGGTGAAGGGCACGGCGACGAGCAGCTTCGGGTAGTAGTCGACGCCGAAGCGCCTCGCCGCACCCGCCCAGGCGTGGTCGAACACGAACTCCCCCTGGCTGTGGCCCTTCAGGTAGGCGGGCGCGATCGCGAGCAGCTCCTCACCCGACCAGAGCGAGAGGTGGTGCGGCAGCCAACCCGTGTCCGCCGTCACGGCGCCGCTCGCTTCGAGCGCAGAGAGCCACTCGAAGCGCAGACTGGGGTGGTCGTCGAGGCCCTCGAGCCGCGGCCAGGAGCTGGCGAGCTCGTCGATCGAAGGGTGCACACGCAGGCTGAGGTCGCGAGGCGTCGGCATCGTCGGTGGGGTAGGGTAGCTTTAGCGCATGCCCTCCGACGCGCCCGCACCGGCTCGAACCGCCCTCGACGACGCCCGCGACCTCTGTGCCTTCGTCGACGCCTCGCCCACGCCCTACCACGCGGTGGCCGAGGTCGCGCGCAGGCTCGCCGAGCACGGCTACACCGAGCTGTCCGAGCGCGACGCTTGGGAGCTCGAACCGGGCCACAAGCGCTACGTGCGCCGCGGCGGTGGCACGATCGTGGCCTTCGTCGTGGGCACCGAGCACCCCGCGAGGTCTGGCTTCCGCATGCTGGGAGCACACACGGACTCGCCGAACCTGCGCATCAAACCCAGGCCAGACGTCGCGCGGAGCGGCTACACGCAGGTGGGCGTGGAGCCCTACGGCGGCCTCATCTTCGCGACCTGGCTCGACCGCGATCTCTCCATCGCCGGCCGCGTCACGCTGGCGCGCGGCGACGGCCTCACCGAGTCCCGCCTGGTCGATCTGGTCGATCCGGTCGCGCGCATCCCGAACGTCGCGATCCACCTGAACCGAGGCGTGAACACCGACGGCCTCAAGCTCGACGCCCAGAAGCACCTCGTGCCGCTGCTCGGCGTCGGCAAGGACGCCGAGCTCGCCGCGCGCCTCGCGCGCACCCTGGGGGAGGACACGAAGGATCTGCTCGGCTTCGATCTGATGGTCTACGACACCCAGGCGGCGGCCATCGGCGGCAGCTCGGGCGAGCTCGTCTACGCCTCGCGCCTCGACAACCTGGCGAGCTGCCACGCGGCGACGCGTGCGCTGACCGATGCGGGGAGCTTCTGCTCGCGCGCCACGCGCGTGGTCGTGCTCTACGACCACGAGGAGTGCGGCTCGCGCAGCGCGGTCGGCGCACAAGGCACGATCCTGAAGGACGTGCTCCGCCGCATCGTCGATGCCTACCCCTCGCCGGAGCCTCAGGCCTTCGAGCGGGCGATGTCGCAGAGCTTCCTCGTCTCCGCCGACATGGCGCATGCGCTGCACCCCAACTACGCCGACCTGCACGAGCCGCAGCACCAGCCGATGCTCGGCGCGGGCCTCGTGATCAAGACCAACGCCAACCAGTCCTACGCGACCAACGGCGAGACCTCGGCTCGCTTCGCCGCCGCCTGCCGCGCCGTCGGCAGCGAGGCGCAGCAGTTCGTCGTGCGCAGCGATCTGCCCTGCGGCAGCACGATCGGCTCGATCACCGCGGCGATGCTCGGCGTCGCCACGGTCGACGTCGGTGCGCCGATGCTGAGCATGCACTCCTGCCGCGAGATGGCCGCCGTAGCCGACGTGCCCGTGGCGATCGCCGCCTATCGACGCTGCCTCGAGGCTTGAGCGCCCGCGCAGCGGCGAGCAGCCCCGCGCAGCGGCGAGCAGCCCCGCGCAGCGGCGAGCAGCCCCGCGCAGCGGCGA
>CALKVW010000099.1 GCA_938004785.1 uncultured Polyangiaceae bacterium | reverse complement strand
CGCGACGGCAAGTACCAGCTGCTCGCGCTCGCCGAGAGCGGCTTCGACCCGCTCGCCCGCACCACGCGCTTCATGCTCACCGAGGAGGCGCACCACATGTTCGTCGGTGAGACGGGCATCGGGCGCATCATCGAGCGCACGATCGAGCTCATGAAGAAGAACCCGAACGAGGACGCGCGCGCCGAGGGCGGCATCGATCTGCCGACCATGCAGAAGTACATCAACTTCTGGTACTCGGTGTCGATCGACCTCTTCGGCGGCGAGATCTCGAGCAACGCGGCGAACTACTTCGCCTCGAGCCTCAAGGGCCGCGCGAAGGAGGAGAAGTACGAAGACCACGTCGCGCTGACGGGCTCCTTCGGCATCGACGTGCCGGTCGTGGAGGGTGGCCTCTTGAAGGAGCTGCGCCACGAAGACGTGCCCCTGCGCAACGCGATGAACGAGATCCTGCGCGACGAGTACGCGCAGGACTCGCAGCGCGGTCTCGACAAGTGGAACCGTACGCTCGAGAAGGCCGGGCTCGACTTCCGCTTCACGCTGCCGAGCAAGCGCTTCCACCGCGCGGCAGGGATCTACGCGGGGCTGCACTTCGATCCGAAGGGCAACCCGCTCACGCGCGAGGCCTGGGAGGCGAAGAAGCACGAGTGGCTGCCCAGCGAGGCCGACGACGCCTACGTGGCCGGGCTGATGACGAAGCCCATCTACGAGCCCGGCAAGATGGCCAACTGGATCGCGGCGCCCGCGCGCGGCATCAAGGGCCAGCCCGTCGAGTTCGAGTACGTGAAGCACGGGCACTGAGCTCGGTCGGCGGGGAGGCCGGTCGCCGAGGCAGCGCGGCGGACCTAGGCCGTCCGACGAGGGGCGCTCACCGCGAGGTGGCGCCCCTCTGCGCGTCCCTTGCCTCAGGGGATGATCTGCATCTGCAGGCGCGCTTGGTGCCGGCCGTCGCCGCCCGGCTCGAAGAGGTAGTGGTAGTCGGCCTGGAGCTTGAGCGCGTGCCCCACGAAGTAGGCGCTCAGGGCGCCGCCCACCTCGCGCTCCGTCGGGAACTCGCTCGCTGCGTCACCGAGCGGGTTCATCGCGCCGTAGCGCGCCGCGATCTCCCAGGTGTCGTCGAGCATCTGCCCAGCCTGCACGAAGCCGCCGACGCCCGAGCGCGCGGTGTCGGTGACGAGCTCGCCGTCGACCTCGGCGGTGTTCGTCTCCTCGAGCGCCTTGCGCAGGAGCAGCTCTCCCGTGAGCGAGAGGCCCTTCCACTTGAAGCGCCAATCGAAGGCGCCGTGCGCGTAGTCGGCCCAGGGGCCCGTCTCGTAGACCGGGCCGATGGTGCTGCGCTCGCGATCGCTCTGGTGGTTGAACGCGCCTGCGAAGGCGAAGTAGAGCCTCGGCTTCGGGCTGCGCTTCAGATCGGGCTCGTCGAGCTCGGGGGCGCCGCCGAGCGGGCGCAGCTCGAAGCGCGCGGCGTAGAGCAGTCCGTAGCCGCCCGAGACGCGGTTGCGGCCGTCGCCGCCGAAGACCGAGACCGAGTAGCCGAGCCACTCGTCGAGGCCTCCGAGGTCGTCGGAGTAGGCGACGATGCCCACGTCGCGGTCGAGGTTGAGCTCGCCGACGACCACGGAGCGGTCGACGAACTGCTGCGAGCCCGAGGAGACCACGCGCTGGCGACCGAAGGGGATCTTGCCCTGACCGACGCGCAGGTTCAGATCACGCAGCGGGTGGATGAAGACCTGCGCGTCGCGCACGGCCGAGGGCGCCACCGGATCTTGGTCGAGCGGCGTGAAGGCGAGCTGGATCTTGTAGGTGACGAGCTCGTCGAGCGCGTGCCCCTCCACGCTGAGGCGCAAGCGGCGCACCTGGAAGTCGGCGCTGGGGTCGGCGTCGTCGGCGTCGGGCGCCACCACGGTGGAGCGCAGCTGCGCGCGCGCGCCGATGCGGATGGCGTAGTCGCCGTCGGCGGTCTCGGCGCGGATGCCCCTGCCGAACTTCGCCTCGATCTTGGGGCCTTCGCTCTTCGCCGGCTCGGCCTTCGCCGACTCGGCTTTCGCCGGCTCGGCCTCCGCGGGCGCCGCCTCCGCGGGCGCCGCCTCCGCGGGCGCCGCCTCCGCGGGCGCCGCCTCCACCGGGCTCGCGATCGCGTCCGCGCTCGACAGGGCGCTCACGAGGAGCAGGGATGCAGCCGGCCCGAGGTGTCGCGAGGTGCTCACGTCGAGCCTGCCCATAGCAGAACGTGAGCCCGGCTGCGTGACAGCTTGGTGGCGGCGCAAACTCAGCGCGACGATGAGGTCGCGGCACCCGCGCCCCGCAACAGCTCGCTCCACGCGCGGGCCAGCATCGCCGGCGAGCCGCCCTCGGGGCCGCCGGGTGTGGGGTCTTCGACGAGGTGCTCGAGCAGCGGCACGCGCCTGCCATCGATCTCGGCTTCGGTGCTCACGAGGCGCAGGCCGTGCGTGTAGTCGAGGTGGTGGTGGTCGTGCAGTAGGCTGAGGGGCTGGATCACCGAGCCATCCTCGCGGAACCAGCCGTAGATCGGCGTGCGCCCCGGGCGCGCCAGCAGCCTCGCCGTGAGCACCAGATCCTTCTTCGGTCCGGCGAGCAGCGCGCCCAGGCGCAGGGCGCGCGCGCGCCGCTTCGCTTCGATCGCGCGGTTGTGCTCGACGAAGTAGCGCGACGAGGCCATGCCGAGTCCGGGCGCCATGGGCGGTGAGCCGAGCTTGAGCTCGGCGGCGGCGTAGATCGCGTCGACGAGCTCGACCGTCGGGAAGAGGGCCTGGGCCGAAGCGGCGATGCGCGTCGCCGTGCGCACGACGAGCGGTACACGCACGAAGTCCTCGTCGGAGCCGATCGCGAGGTAGTCCGGCGCCACGAAGACGCGCGCGTCGCGCCCGCCGAGCCGCACGCGGACCGGCACGAACGTGCGCAGGAAGGGGGGCACGTTGCCGGCGAGCAGCTGCTCCTCGAGCGCGGCCTCACGCTCGGCGGTGGTCGCTCGCGCGATCGAGGCGAAGAAGGCCTCACCCCCGGGAGCCCCACGAGGGCGAGGCGGCAGGCCGAGCGCGGGGTGCGCGCCGTCGTCGGATTTGGGCCCTCCCGGTGCGTAGGCAGGCCGCTCGGGCCCGGAGCTGCAAGCGGCGCCGAGCAGCGTGCAGGAGAGGCCGCCGAGCAGGGCCCGTCGCGAGAGCGCTCCCCCCGAGGGATCGCCGCCGTGCTTCACGTCGAAGCATCGTAGCGCCGCGGCAGTGCGCTGGCGACCTCGGTGAGCGCCGTGCCCACGCGCTTCACGAACGACGACGGGAGCGCCCTGCGCTCCCGTGTTCACCGCTCCGGTACGCCGATCGCGCGCCTCAGCCCTTCGGGCTGCCTTCGCTGGGGGCGGCGCCCTCGGGCTTCTTCTCGCCGCCTTCGGGCTTCTTCTCGCCGTCGTCGGGCTTCTTCTCGCCGTCCTCTGGCTGCTTGTCCTCGTCGGTCTTCTTCTTCCGGCGCGGGGGCTCACCGTGCTCGCTCTCGAGCTTCTTCACGAGCTGATCGATGAGCATGCGCTCGTGGTACTGCGGCATCGCCGGGATCTGCACGGCCACGTTCGTGCCCGTCTTCCCGGAGACGACCTCCATCGAGCCCTGGTGCACCTTCTTGTCGCTCTCGGGGCTCGTGTACTCGAAGAGGATGTAGCCGAGGTCCTTGTCTCGCTCGAGCACCTTGTAGCCGAGGTCGACGCGAAGCATGCGCAGCGCCGAGCCGAAGGTCTGCTCGAAGGTGTAGGGCGACTGGTAGGCGATGCTCGCGTTCGCGTCCGGCGCGCGCGTGAGCGCGAAGACGAGCATGAGGGCGGTGAAGCCGATCAGGGTGACGTGGACCAGACGCCTCATCATGGTGGCTACCACTTAGGCAGGCACCGGAGGCCCGGCCAAGTTTGTGGTGTGCGCGCCTGTGGGGGCGCCGCTCGGCCAGCGCCGAGCGGTGGTCAGAGGCTGTAGTAGTGCAGCGAGCGAGGTGCGGTCTTGGGGTCGAGCGCGCTGCGCACGTCGATCACCGCCCCTCCCTCGGCCAGCATCGCCCAGATGGCCTCGGTGCCGAGCTCACGGTAGGCGAGGTGTGGCACGGCGTAGACGAGCGCGTCGAGCTCGGTGAAGTCTTCGAGCCGGGCGAGCTCGAGGCCGTACTCGTGTCGGGCCTCGTCGGCGCTCGCGAGCGGGTCGTGCACGAAGGGTGTCATGCCGAACTCCGAGAGCTCACGCATCACGTCGGGCACGCGCGAGTTGCGCAGGTCGCTCACGTTCTCCTTGAACGTCAGGCCGAGCACCCCGACGCGCGCGCCGCGCACCGGGTGCCCTGCGTGCACCAGCATCTTCACGAGCCGCTGCGCCAGGAACGCGGGCACGTGGTTGTTGATGCGCCTGCCGGCGAGGATGACCTCCGGCTGGTAGCCGAGCTGCTGCGCCTTGGTGGTGAGGTAATACGGGTCGACGCCGATGCAGTGGCCGCCCACGAGCCCCGGCGAGAAGCGCAGGAAGTTCCACTTCGTCGAGGCTGCCTCGAGCACCTCCTGGGTGCGGATCCCGAGCCGCTCGAAGATGAAGGCGAGCTCGTTCATGAGCGCGATGTTGATGTCGCGTTGGGTGTTCTCGATGACCTTGGCGGCCTCGGCGACCTTGATCGACGAGGCGCGGTGCACGCCGGCACTCACGACGCGCGCGTAGGTCGACGACACGCGCTCGAGCGTCGCGTCGTCTTCGCCGGAGACGACCTTCACGATGCGCTCGAGCGTGTGCTCGCGATCGCCCGGGTTGATGCGCTCCGGCGAGTAGCCGAGCTTGAACGCGCCTCGCTCGAGACCGCTCACGCGCGCGAGCACCGGGCCGCAGACCTCCTCGGTGACGCCGGGGTAGACGGTCGACTCGTAGACGACCACCGCGCCTGGCGAGAGCGAGCGCCCCACGGTCTCGCTCGCCCGCAGCAGCGGGCCGAGGTCGGGCACGTGGTTCTCGTCGATCGGCGTGGGCACCGCGACGACGTAGAAGCTCCTGCCGCGCAGATCGGCCGGATCGCTCGACCAGCGCAGGCTCGAGGCCGCGAGCTCGGCGTGGGGGACCTCGCCGTTGCGATCGTGGCCGCGGCGCAGCTCCTCGACCTTCGCCACGTCGACGTCGAAGCCGACGACGTCGTCGAACTGCCGCGCGAAGCCCAGCGCGACCGGCAGCCCCACGTACCCCAAGCCGATGACCGCGATTCTCTCGTGCATGCGTCGACTCCGCTCCGGCGACGACAATGCGCGTACTCTCGCCGCGCCGCGCTGGGAAGTGCTCGGTTCCCCCCGGCGAGCTCAGCCCGGCGCCGGGATCTCGAGCAGCTCGAGCGGGCCTTCTATCAGGAGAAAGCGCGCCTCCTCGTCACCGGCTCGCTCGAACAGGCGGTCGATGCCGCGCCTCCCGGCGTCGACGTCGGAGGGTTTGTGCGCGTCGCTGCTCGCGAGGTGGTAGTAGCCCTCCTCGAGCAGCTCCTCGGCGGCCTTGCGCGGCGCGCGGCCGTACTTGCCCTCGAGCGCGGCCACGTCGAGCTGGAGCACCGCGCCCACGTCGAGCAAGGCCTCGAGCACCTCGGCGTCCTTCCAGACGGGCTCGTAGCGCTCGGGGTGCGCGATCACGGGCACGAGGCCGCGGCGCTTGAGATCGAGCAGACGCTGCGGCAGCCGCGCGGGGAAGCCTCGCGGAGGCAGCTCGACGAGCACGGCGCGGCCTCCGGGGTAGGGGAGGGCGTCGCCTCCGAGCAGGCGCTCGAAGACGACGTCGTCGAAGTAGTGCTCCGAGGCGAGCGCGAGCTCCGGCAGGCCCGCCGGGTCGCCGAGGCCCTCGAGCGTGTGTGCGTAGGCGCGCTCGAGGTCCGCCTTCAGGTTGTCGAACATGCCCGGGCGCATGTGCGGGGTCGCCACCACGCGCGAGAACCCGGCGCGGGCGAGGCCCTCGAGCAGCGCGCGCGACTCGGCGTGGCTCTTCACGCCGTCGTCGATGCCGACGACGTAGTGGCTGTGGAGATCGATGAAGCCTTGCACGGAGCTGGGACGCGAGAGGCGGCGGCTCCTCTCGCGGCGCGGACTCTACCACGCCACAGAGGCGAACTTGGCCAGGAGGCCCGGGGCTCGGCACGATCCGTCGTGCGTCGAGACCCGGGCACAGCTGCTCTCTCGGGGACCGCAGCGCGTGGGCGTGCTCGTCGTGGAGGATTCGAATGCAGATGGGTGCAGGGCAACAGGGCGACTCGAGCGAGCGACGCAAGCGACGGAGCGTCGATCCGATCACGGCGCTCCACTATCAGCTGGCCGCCACGCGGCGCTCCGCGAGCCTCGACGCGGTCGTGCTGGTCGACGACTCGGGCTGCCTCGTCGCCGGCGCGGGCGCCTGGCCGGCCTGTGAGGAGCTCGCGGCCTACGCCCCGCTGCTCGAGGATCCGTCGAGCGTGCAGCGGCGCCTCGTGAGCGCCAGGCTCGCCGAGCTCTCGGCGGAGGTGGAGTGCGTGAGCTTCGAGGTTGACGGCGGCGCGGTGGTGCTCTCGTGCCGCGGCGGCGATCGCCACCGCGTCGAAGCCCTGATGCAGGCCGCCGACGGCGTGCGCCGGATCCTGGCGGCCTGAGCGGGCGAGCGCTCCGCCTCGGCCGAAGGGCTTCGGTCCCTCGGCGGGCTTCGTGCTAGAACCGCCTCGATGACGGAAGCGCCGTCCCTCGCACCCCTGCTCGACGGGCGGCGCGTCGTGCTCTCGGTCGGCTGTGGCGGGGTCGGCAAGACGACGACCTCGGCTGCGCTGGCGGTGGCGGCGGCGCGGCGCGGCAAACGCGTGCTCTGCCTCACGATCGACCCGGCACGTAGGCTCGCGCAGAGCCTCGGGCTCTCGTGGTCCACGACCGAGGCGCAGGACGTCGACCCCGCCTTGCTCGCGCGGGTGGGCGTCCCCGCGAGCGGGCGCCTCACGATCATGCGCGTCGACACGAAGGCGACCTTCGACGGGCTGGTCGCGCAGCTCGCGCCCAGCTCCGAGCGCCGCGACCGCATCCTCTCCAACGTGCTCTACCGCTACATCTCCACGTCGCTCGCGGGCACGCAGGAGTACATGGCGATGGAGAAGGTCTACGCCCTGCGCGACGATCCTCGCTGGGATCTGCTCATCGTCGACACCCCACCGACGGCCAACGCGCTCGACTTCCTGGACGCGCCCGAGCGCCTCGTCGGAGCGATCGACAGCCCGGCGGTGCGGTGGTTCGTGCAGGCGATGGAGGGCTCGAGCCGCTTCCGCTTCGACCTCGTCGCGCAGAGCGCAGCGAGCCTGCTCCGTGGCGTGAGCAAGCTCACCGGGAGCGGCTTCCTCGAGCAGGTCGCCGCATTCGTCACCGAGATCAACGCCATCTTCGGCGGGTGGAAGAAGCGCGCCGACGCGGTGAGCTCGGCCTTGAGAGGGCCCGACGTCGCCTACGTGCTCGTCACCACGCCCGACCCGCTCGCGATCCGTGAGGTCGAGTTCTTCGCCGAACGTTTGCGCTCCGAGCAGATGCACACCGACGCGGTCGTCGTGAACCGGGTGCACCCGCCGTTCCCCGAGCAAGGCGTCGACGTCGCGCTCGCGCTCGACGAGCTCGAGCTCTCGGGCGGGGAGCCGCTCGCCGAGAAGTGCCGCCTCGCGATGCGCGACGCCTCGCGGCAGGCGCGCCTCGATCGCCTCCACCTGCTGCGCCTCGAGGGCGTGGTCGGCGACTCCGAGGCCACGGTCGTCGAGGTGCCTGCCTACGCCTCGGACGTCTACGATCTCGACGCGCTCGCGGAGCTCGGCGCGGCGCTCGCGCCGGCCTGAGCGCCTGCGCACCGCTCCTCTCGAGCGGAGCCCAGGGGCCCTTCGCCTCAGCCGTCGCCGCTCTCGCGCCGGCGGCGCGGCTTGTAGTACACGACGACCGGCACGCCCTGGAAATCGAAGGTCTTGCGGATCTGGTTCTGGACGTAGCGCCGGTAGCTGAAGTGGATCTTGTCCGGGTAGTTGCACTGGACCACGAAGGTCGGCGGCCGGCTCTCTGCCTGGGTGATGTAGTAGAGGCGCGGGGCGCGGCCCTGCGAGGTAGGCGGTGGGTGCGTCGCGAGGACCTGCTCGAAGAAGCGGTTCAGAGCGCCGGTGGTCACGCGCTTCCTGAAGCTCTCGCCCACCACGTCGATGGTCGAGAGCAGCTTGTCGACGCCTCTGCCCGACTTCGCGCTCAAGAAGCAGATCGGCGCCCAGGGCGCGAAGCTCAGCTTGTCGCGCGCGTCGGCCTCGAACTTCGCGAGCTCCCGCTTGTCGAGCAGGTCGCTCTTGTTGAGCCCCAGCACGATGCCGCGACCTCGATCGACCGCGAGGCCGAGGATCTTCGCGTCTTGCTCCGCCACGCCCTCGTGCGCGTCACAGAGCAACACGACGACGTCGGCCTTCTCCATCGCGCGCACGGCCTGGAAGACGCTCACGCTCTCGACGACGCTCGCCTCCTTCTTCACCTTCGCCTTGCGGCGGATGCCCGCCGTGTCGACGAACACCCACTTGCGGCCGTCGCGCTCCACGAGCGCGTCGATGCTGTCGCGGGTCGTGCCGGGGCGATCGTCGACGAGCATGCGCTCCTCGCCGAGCAGTCGATTGACCAGCGACGACTTTCCCGCGTTGGGCTTGCCCACGATCGCGACGCGCAAGATGCTCTCGTCGATGGGCTCGGCCTCGGCCTCGCTCGAGGGCTCCGGCAGGGCCTTCCAGATCGCCTCCTCGAGCTCGCCGATGCGCCGGTTGTGGAGGGCGCTCACCGCGAGCACGTGATCGATGCCGAGCCGGTAGAGGTCGGTCGACTCGTGCTCGACACGCTCGGAGTCGGCCTTGTTGGCGACGTAGATCGTCGGCTTCTGCGTCTTGCGCAGCAGCGCGAGCTCGGCGTGATCGATCGAGGTCGCCGGTTCGGTCGCGTCGAGCACGCAGACGATGACGTCGGCCTCTTCGAGCGCGACGTCGATCTGGCGCTTGATCCCCTGACGCATGGGATCGTCGCTCGAGGGATCGAAGCCGCCCGTGTCGACGAGCAGGTAGGGCTTTTCCTCCACGACGGCGTCCGCGTAGTGGCGGTCGCGCGTGACGCCCGGCTCGTCGTGCACGATCGCCACCCGGCGGCCCACCAGGCGGTTGAACAGCGTGCTCTTGCCCACGTTGGGGCGGCCGACGATGGCGACGACGGGTTTCATCCGGGATCCTCCGAGTCGAAATGGACCTCGGCGCCCTGCTCCGCTTCGTCGCCGTAACCCATCTCCGAGAGCAGGGAAGGCGTGTCTCGCCAGTGCGGGGTCACCCGCACGAAGAGCTCGAGGTGCACGGGGTGACCGACGAGACCCTCGAGCCGCTCGCGAGCCTGCGTGCCGATGCGCTTGAGCATCGTGCCACCCGAGCCGACCAGGATCTTCTTGTGGCCGGGACGCTCGACGTGGACCGTGGCGGACACGACCGCGAGCGAGCGCTTGATCTCCCAACGGTCGATGGTCACCGCCGTCGCGTGGGGGACCTCCTGTCGCGTGAGCAGCAGCACCTGCTCGCGCACGTACTCGGCCGCGAAGTAGCGTGAGGGTTTGTCGGTGAGCTCGTCGGGGCCGTAGCGGTGCGGGCCCTCGGGCAACAGGCGCGCGACCTCGTCCAGTACGCGGGTGACGCCGTCTTGGCGCAGGGCGCTGATGGGGACGATCGCCGCGAACTCGCGCAGCTGGCTCAGTGCCTCGAGGAAGCCGAGCAGCTGGGCCTTGTCCTTCACCCTGTCGATCTTGTTGACGACGAGCAGCGTCGGCTGCCCGTCTCCGAGCTGCTCGAGCAGCTTGCGGTCGCCCGGGTGCGGTGTGATCGGCCGGGGCCCTCGACGATCGCCGGGGCGCGCGCGCGCCTTGCTCGCCCCGACCTCGCCGGCGCCGCCCTCGCCCGCGCCGCCCTTCGCGTCGGCTCTCGGCTGGCGCTTCGCCGGCGGCTTGTCGAGCTTGGGCACGTCGACGACGAAGACGACGACGTCGGCGTCGCGCGCGGCGACGCGCGCCGCGCGGTTCATGGTGCGATCGAGCGCGCTCGTCGGTCTGTGCAGGCCGGGCGTGTCGAGCAGCGCGATCTCGGCGAGCGCCGCCTCCTCGCCTTCGGCCGCGACGCGGTGGTGCACCACGCCGAGCAGCGTGTCGCGCGTGGTCTGCGGCGTCGGCGAGACGATCGCGAGCGGCAGATCGAGCGCGGCGTTGAGCAAGGTCGACTTGCCGACGTTGGGCCTGCCCACGATCGCCACGCTGCCCGAGCGGGTGCGCGTGGGCTCGCTGAGCTCCACCTCGGCCTTCGTGCGTTTCGTGTCGGAGGTCGCTCGTCGAGCCTTCACGCCGCCCCTCGTAGTGCTGGTCGTGGCCGATGTCACGGTCCGTGGTAGCGTGCCACGCCTCGTGGACGCACGGCGATCCCCCACCGAGGAGCGCACGGCCTCGAGCGAGCCCGGCGAGGGCACCGCGAGGCTCTGCTGGCTGGGCTCGACCGCAGCCGCGCTCGTCGCGCTCGTGCTGCCCATCACCCGCGGCGGCGCCTGGGATCCGCTCGAGCTCGACGCCGCCGAGCTCGCGCGACGCATCGCGGTGCACGCGCTCGGCGCGAGCGAGCTCGCGGGCACTGGCGAGCCCGCGGGGCTGCCTACGCTGAGCGACCTCGGCAGCGGTGAGCTGCCCTTCACCGCGACCGCCGCCTCCTTCGCGCTGTTCGGGGTCGGCGACGCCATCGGCAGGCTCCCCGCTGCGCTCGCTGGCCTCGCCGGCGTGCTCGCGATGCACGCGCTCGTCGCTCGCCTCGCGGGCGCGCGCGCGGCGCTCTACGCGTCCGCCGTCCTCGTCACGATGCCGCTCTACGCCCTGCACGCGCGCAGCATGGCGGGGGAGAGCAGCTCGCTCGCGTCGTTCACGCTCGCGTTCGCCGGTCTCGGGCTCGCTGCCGTCGAGCCGGGAGGCCGAGCGCGAGCCTTCGCGCTCGCGCTCGCGTCGCTCGGGCTCCTGGGCGGCTTCCTCTCGCGAGGGCTCTTGCTCGGCGTGGCTCTGCCGCTCTTCGCCGTCGGGCTCGCGGTGCTCGTCTCGGGCGAGCAGCTCTCGCGCTGGCTCGGATCCTCTCGGCGACGCTGCGGCGCCGTGCTCTTCGGCGCCGGGCTGCTCGTGCTCGGTGTCTACCTCGCGGTGGCGCTGCCCAAGGTCGGCGCGGGGCTCCCGTTGTCCCGTTTGGTCGGCAGCTCGCTCGACGTGCCCGCGGGCCGCGCAGCGAGCTACGACCGCGTCCTCCGCCAGCTCGGTCACGGCTTGTTCCCGTGGGCCGCGCTCTTGCCCTTCGCGCTCGGCCGCATGCTCTCTCCCGTGCCGCGCGCGCTCACTCGCGTGCGCTCGGTCGGCGACGGCTTCCTGCGGATCCTCCTGCTCTCGGCCGCCGGCGTGGGGCTCTCGGCGCACGCGCTGCTCGTGCCTTGGTCCGGGCCCTTGCCCTTCGTCGCCGTCGCCGCGCTCGCCGCCTCCATCGGCGTAGCTCTCGACGATCTCGAGCGCGGTGCGCCCCGCTCCCTCACGATCGCCGTCGGCACTTCGGTGCTCGCCGCCGTGTTCCACCTCGATCTCGCGCGCGCCCCGGGTCGAGCGCTCGCGGCCTTCCCGATCGACGAACCCTCGCTGGACCGCCTCGCAGAGGCAGGAGCCTGGCTTCCTGCCACCAGCGCGCTGTTCGTCGCCGGCGTCGCGCTCGCCTTCGTCGATCGCCGCGCCGCGGGTGCGCGCCTCGGCTCGAGCGAGCTCGGCCCGCGCTCGCGCCGATACGTCGCGGAGAGCGCCGCCGAGCTGCGACGACGTGCCGCGGCCCTCGCCGAGGCCTGGCAGGGCAACCTGCTCTTCGCCGCCGTACTCGCCGAAGCGGCCTTGTTCGGGCTGGGTGCGATGCTGTGGCTCGGCAGGTTGCTCGCCTGGCCGAGCATCCAGCGCTTGCCCGCCGGCTGGTCCTCGCTCGGCCTGCACGCTTGGTGGGCGGCGCCCGCGATGGTCGCTTGCGTGCTGCTCGGCGCGGTGCTCCTGCGGGATGCCGCGCGTGCCGTCGCCGCGATCGCGGGCGTACCGCGATCACGCGTGGCGGTGGCGGTGGCGGTGTTCGGGGCCGCGCTCTGGGGGCTCGGGTACCAGCCTGCGCTCGCCGCGCGTTTGTCTGCGAGCGACGCCTTCGCCGCCTACGCGCGAGAAGCGAAGCCCGGAGAGGAGCTCGCACAGCTCGGTCTGAGCCCGAGCGCCGGCTCGCACCACCTCGGCCGGGTGCTGCCGGAGTTCCGCGACGCATCCGGGGCTTTCCGCTGGTTCGCGGCCCCTGGGGGCGAGCGGCGCTTTCTCGTGTTCAAGCGCAAGCACCTCGCGGAGCTCAACGCGATGCACCGCGGGCTGTACCGAGCTCAGCTCCCGGTGATCGCGGAGCCCTCCGCCGACACGCTGCTCGCCTGCACCGACCTGGGCTCGAGACCGAGCGAGAACCCGCTGAACCGTTTCTTCCGCAACGAGCGCCCCACACCGACGCGAAGGCTGGGTGCCGTGCTCGACGACCGCGTCGAGATCGTCGGCTGGGAGGTGCTCGACGCCTCCGGCTCGGTCGTCGAGCAGCTGAGCGCGCGCCGCCCCTACGTGATGCGCGTCGTGTACGAGGTGCGTGCCCCGCTGCCCGCCGGCTACGACGCCTTCTTCCACATCGACGGTCAGGATCGACGCCACAACGGCGACCACCCTCTGCTCGAAGGCGCCTACCCCACGCAGCTCTGGCAGCCAGGCGACCTGCTCGTCGACGAGCATCCCTTCGAGCTCGGCGCGAACTTCGGCCCCGGCACCTACTGGCTGTTCATGGGGCTGAACTCGGGGACCACGCGCCTGCCGGTCACCGAGGGCGAACACCGCGACGATCGTGTCGTGGCCGGCAAGATCGAGCTGCGCTGAGAGAGCCGCTGCGCTCAGGGCGCGGGGAGCGGGAAGCGCCTGACCCACACGCCGGTGTGCTCGACCGACTGATCTTCCCAGCCGATGACGACGTGGCTGTTGCCGCCGACCGCCACCGCCGGGCGCGCACGTGCCCCCGGCCCGGCAGGGCTCGCCTCGAAGTCGCCGTTCTGGCCGTCGACGGGGTTGTAGAGGAAGCCGCCCGCCGCGCCGAAGAAGCGCGCGCGCACGCTCGCGTCGCTTTGCCAGGCGGCGAGGTAGTAGGGCGCGGGCGCCGAGCCCGTGGCGAGCGCTGGCGCAGACTGTGCGCCGCCCGCAGAGAGGTGTGCGGGCGCCTCCTGATCTCCGGCGACCGCCGCATCGTCGTTCCCGTAGCGCTGGAGGAACACGTCACCCGCGCTGCGCCAGGCGACGGCGAAGGCGCCATCGGGCTGCATCGCCACCGCTGGCTGATCCTGCACACCCGAGGTGGCGAGGTTGACGAGCACGGGAGCGCCCGGCGCGCCGGCGGCGCTCACCCTCGTCGCGACGATGCCGTCGTCGTCGCCCGTCGCCGGGCCCTGGTGCACGACCACCCAGCCCGAGCTCGAGCCAGCCACGCGCGGCGCGCTGCCCTGCGCTGCGATCACGAACTCGTCGCCCAGCGTCGTGCCGGTCAGGATGCGCCCGCGCACGCCGCCGGCCTGGGCCCACACGATCAGCGCCGCGCCGGCCGGGCCGGTCGCGATGTCGGGATCGCTGGTGGTCGTCACTCCGTCGCTCACCATGAGCGGCTGCAACGAGTCGTTGCAGCCGTTCTGGTTGAGCGACGACAGGATGACGTCGAAGCGACCGACCTGCGCGGTGTTCGAGCTGAAGCTCACGAGCACGTTCGTGCCCGACACGGCCGCGCGCGGAGAGCGCTGCCCACGCGCGAGCGGCGTGCTGTTGCCGCCGCAGGAGATCTGCAGGCGAAGCGGGCCGCCCAAGGCGGGCGGTGTGGTGATCGGGAAGAGATCCGCCGTGAAGGCGCGCACGCCGATGTCGGCGCTCGAGTCGCTGTTCGAGGTCTGGTACACGGCCCGCAGCCCGTTCTGGAGCTCGCCCGCGCCAGGAGCGAAGACGAGCGAGAGTGAGCCCTGGCCGGCGGGGCTCGCCAAGGGATCACTCGGGATGCGGTCGACGGGGATCTCCACCGTCGAGCAGTCGCAGTTGCACACCGCGTCGGCCACGACACCGCCGCAGGCTGCCCCAGGGCCGCCCTCGCAGGAGGTCGCCGCCTCGACCCCGGTGTCGCAAAGCTCGCCGGTCTGGAGGATGCCGTCGTTGCAGCAGGGCGGCGGCACGTAGCGCACGATCCGGATGTTCACCTGCACCGGGTCTTGATCGATGCGCGCGGTCGCGCAGCCCTGCGCGAGCAGCCCGGTGGCGTTGCGTGCCTCCACGTGGAACATCTGCTCGGTGCCGTCGCGCGGGAGCGTGATCTCCCCGCACCACGTCGACCCGGCCGCGCAGCCCTCCTTCGAGAGCTGGAACTCCTGCGGGTCCTCCGGCGGCGTGTCGGGCCCGCCTGCTTCGGTGCAGCTGCGGCCCTCGGCGGCGAACACCTTCAGCGCGACCGAGCTGGCGTCGTCGAGCAGGCCCTGCGGAGCCGCCATGACCAGGCCGATCTCGGCGGCCGGCTCGTCGGCGCAGGCTGCACCCAGCACCGCGAGGAAGACAGGGAGCGCTCCGAGACAGAGCGTGGTCGAGACGAGCCGCATGGCGCGAGTCTACTCCAGCGTGCGGCGTCGGCGCAGCGACAAGCGAGCCCTCGCGGCCCCGTCGCTCAGCGGGGCGGGGGCGCGCTCGCCGTCGCCGTCGGCCCGGGCTCCCCCTCCGGGCGGGCGCCGGCGCCTGCGCTCGGCGCGCAGCTCGCGGCCTCGCGGGCGGCGGTGCGCGCTTCGTCCGTCCCCGCGTGCTCCGACGCCAGCGCGCGCAGCTTGCCGAGCGCGCTCGCACATCCCTGGCTCGCCTTGAGCGCGAGGGCCTCCGCGAGCAGTCGCTTGCGCTCCACCTCCTGCTCGGCAGGCGGCTCTTTCGGTCCGGCCTTCGCAGGCTCCGGCGCCGGCGAAGGAGTGGGCGCGAGCGCCGCAGCGGGTGAGCTCGGCACGTCTCGTTCGCTCGGCTCCTCGGCCGCGGCGTCGGCGAGACCGCCCGGCTCCGACTTCTCGCTCGAGCCTGCCTCCCGCGCGCCTCGGGCCGACTTCGCCCGCGCAGCGCCCGTCTCGACCTCCGCCATCGGAGCGCCCGTGGCGGCGGCGACAGGGCTCCCCTCCGCCGCGTCCCCGCGGCTGGGTTGGCCCAGCTCCGTGACCTCGATCGGCGTGCCCAGATCGCCGTGGCGACCACGCAGCAGGAGCAGGCTCGAGCCGACCACCAGCATGAACAGCGCCGCCATCGCGAGCTGCGGGCGCATCGCGTGGCTGCCGGCCCAGGCCACGCCTCGCAGCAGCTTGCGGTGCCACGGCGCCTGGCGCTGCTCCGCGCGCTCGGCGGCGAGGATCCGCTCCCTCAACCCCGAGGGCGGCTGCTCCAGCGGCAGCACGGCCGCTCGCCGGGTGCTCTCGAAGCCATCCCACACTCCCCGACACCGAGCGCAAGCGTCGACGTGACGGCGCAGCGCGCCCAGGCTGAGCTCGTCGAGCTCCCCGTAGAGCGCGTCCATCAGGCAATCGTCGAACTTCTCGCAATCCATCGGCGCCACGGTGGGCCTCAGCCCAGCTCCTTCGCGTAGTCGGCGTACTCGTCGAGCGCGCGCTGCAATCGCTCGAGAGCGTAGCGCATCCGACTCTTCACGGTGTTCTCGGGGATCCCGATCATGCTCGCGATGTCCTTGAAGGGCACGCGGGCGACCTCACGGAGCAGGAAGACCTCGCGCTGCTCGTCCGGAAGCTGCTCGATCGCCTCGATGAGCTGGGCGCCGAGCTGGTTTCCGATCGCGCTGCGTTCGACCCGACCGGCGGGCTTCTTGTCTTCGGTCCGGTCGAGCAGGCTCGGCCCATCGGCGTCGTCTCCCGACGGTTGGTCGAGCGACGGGTGCCTCCGCAGGGCGAGCTTGCGGAGCTGATCGATGCAGAGGTTGCGGGCGATCGCGTACATCCAGGTGGTGAAGCGAGCCGAGTGTCGGAACTCGGAGGCGCTCTGCACGACGCGTACGAACACGTCCTGGGTGAGGTCCTCGGCGAGCTCACGGCTGCGCACGTGGCGAAGGATGAAGTTGTAGACAGGCGTCTCGTGACGACCGACCAAGGCGGCGAACGCCGAGCGGTCCCCGCCCTGGTAGCGGAGCATCAGGGCTTCGTCGGTGATCTCCTCGCGACCGGCGACCACGGTCCTCAGTCCTTCCCGACGCCGCCCAGGCCGAGGCCCTGGTCCGTCACGCCGGCAAGGAGCCCGACCGCGCCCAGCGAGGCGGGAACGGTCGAACTCGTCAGCCTGGGACGGACGAGCCGCCGCGAAGTTCTCCCCGAGCGCGATCGCTGCACGCTGGCGAGCCTAGCGAAACTGGGTCGGGCCGTCATGGTCTGCGGCCCCTTCGACGTTGCGGTGCCGCTCGCACCCTCCTAGACTCGCGCCGTGGCGGGGAGCAGCGGCTTCCCCCGCGACACCCCAGCGGTCCCGCGCCGTCGGGGCTCGGGCCTCGTTGCCCACTTCTGTCGTTGGCTTCTCCTGGGAAGGGGTTCGTCCGTGACGCGACTGATCCACTCGTTGGGCGCTTTCTTCTTGTCTGCCGCCATCGCGGTCGGTGCTTCGGCGCAGCCTGCGCCCGCGACGACCTCGACCGGCGCGCGCCCTGCGCCAGCGACGACCGCTCCCGCGGCGCCCGCGACGGCTGCGCCTCCGGCAGCTGCTCCCCCTGCAGCGGCGCCCGCGACGGCTGCGCCCCCGGCAGCTGCTCCCCCTGCGGCCGGGCCTGCCACGGCTGCTCCCCCCGCAGTCGCGACCGGCGCCGCCCCTGCCACCACTGCTCCCCCGGCGGCGGCGCCCATGGACGGCGCCACCTACGCGGTGCGCCTGCGCGATCTGGAGCAACGCATCGACGAGCTCAAGGAGCAGATCCGCAGGAGCCACACCAGGCTCTCGCTGCTGAGCGACACCGTGCTCTCCGGCGGCGGCTCGGGCTCGCGCGCGATCATCCGCTTCAAGAACGACCTCTCCGACGCCTTCAAGGTCACCCGCGCGCTCTTCGTGCTCGACGGCGCGGTCCAGTACAACAAGACGGACCAGTCCGGCGCGCTCAGCGATCAACCCGAGATTCCCATCTTCAACGGCTCGATCCCGCCCGGCGATCACACCCTGCAGGTGCTCGTGAACCTCCAGGGCTCGGGCTACGGCGTCTTCTCCTACCTGCGCGGCTACCGATTCGAGGTGCGCTCGAGCCACTCCTTCACGGCCGTCGAGGGCAAGACGGTGCAGCTCGACGCGATCGCCTACGAGAAGGGCAGCATCACGACCCCGCTCGAAGAGCGGCCGGCCGTGCGCTACGCCGAGAAGTTCATCAGCGGGCTCGCTGATCCGGCCGCACTCGCACCGTCGAAATAAGGTGCCGTGATGCCCGACCTCGTTCGGTTCAGGCGAAGCTTGCGCCCCGGTCGCGCCGCGCTCGCGCTCGCGCTCTTGCTCAGCTCCTCCGCGCTCGCGACGCCGGCGCAGGCGCTCGACTCCGACGAGGCCTTGTCCTCGGCGGGCGTCGAGCTCGGCCAGGTCTCGGCGTCTCTGCCGAGTCTGCGACAGGCCGTGCAGGCAGCCTCTCCGGGCCGCTCGCCCGAGCAGCAGATCGCCGACGCGGTGCTGCTCATGGGCTCGAAGGACTACGAGCGCTCGATCAACCTGCTCAACCAGGTCGTCGAGAAGCACGCCGACCACCCGACGGCCTATCCCCACGCGCTCTCCCTGCTCGGCGAGTCCTATTACCAGGCCGGGCAGCTGTGGTCCGCGCGGCGCAGCTTCCAGGCCATCGTCGATGGCGCGAGCCAGGGAGGGCGTTTCTCCACCTACGCGCCCAAGGCTGCCGCGCGGCTCGTGGACATCGCCATGCGCAAGCGCGACGACGCGCTGCTCGAGCGCATGGTCGCCGTGATCGACCGCCTCCCGGCAGACGCCGGCAGCCAGCTCGCCTATGCGCGCGGCAAGGCTCTGCTCGCGCGCAAAGACTACGCGGGCGCAGCGGCGGCGCTGGGCAAGGTCGACGATCGCAGCGCCTACGCGCACCAAGCGCGCTTCCTCGCCGGGCTCGTCTCGGTGAAGGAGTCCACGCCTGTGGAGGCGGTGCCCGAAGGGCAGGATCCTCCGCCCGTGCCGCGGGATCGCTACAACCGGGCGATCGAGCTCTTCTCTCGCGTCACGCAGCTGCCCGCCGACACCGACGCCCACCGCCAGGTGATCGACGAGGCCTGGCTCGCCATCGGCCGCCTGTACTACGAGACCGACCAGCTCGAGCAGGCCGCGAAGGCCTACGCACGCATCGATCGCGCCTCGCCGGCCTTCGGCACGATGCTCTACGAGCTCGCGTGGGTCTACGTGAAGTTCGGCGACACCGACCGCGCCCTGCGCGCCCTCGAGCTGCTCGCCGTCGCCGACCCACAGGGGCAGAACATCGCCGATGGCTCTCTGCTGCGCGGCGATCTGATGCTGCGCTCCGGCAAGTTCGAGCGGGCGCTCTCCACGTACCAAGGCGTGAAGACGACCTACGAGCCCGTGCGCGCCCGGATCGAGAGCTTCCTCGCGTCCACGAGCGACCCGGGCGCCTACTACGACCGCCTCACCCTCCGCGAGTTCGAGGCCGTGGGCGAGTCGGCGTTGCCGCCGATCGCGCTCGAGTGGGCTCGCGAAGCCGAGAACGGCGAGGCCGCCTTCGCCATCATCGACGACATCAAGTCGTGCCGCGAGCTGCTCGAGCAGAGCAACGATCTCGTCGAGCGCTTGAGCGCGGTCCTCAGTTCGCCCGCGCGCGTGCGTGCCTTCCCCGAGCTCAAGATGGCGCTCGAGCGCGCGCTCGGAGCGCTGAATCGCACGGCGCTCGCGCGCTACTCCCTCGCGCTCGGGATGGAAGACGTCGACGACGGCGCGCTCTCTGGAGCGATCGGCCAGGCGCGCGCCGAGAGGCGCTCGCTCGAGGCCCGGCTGAAGAAGCTGCCCACCAGCGACGCCGACTTCTCGGCGCGAGAGGTCGAGGCCGAGCGTCAGTGGAACTCGGTGTCCCAGTCGGTGCAGCGGCTCGAGCTCGAGGTGAACCGCCTCTCGGCGATCGTCAACGGCCTGCGGCGCGTGCTCGACGAAGGTGCGTCGATGGGCGTCGTGCGCGATCCGGCGAGCATCGAGGCCTTCCGGGCCGAGATCCAGGCCAACGAACGCGACCTGCAGCTCTACAGGGCCCAGCTCGAGGCCTTGCGCAAGCAGATCCGCTCCGGCCGCGTCCAGGCCGGCTTCGGCGATCAGCGCTTCGTCGACGACGCCGCCACCCGCCAGCGCTACCGGGTCGCGCTCCGCAAGGAGCTCGAGCTCGCAGCGCAGGGCGCAGCCGGAAAGTCGCTCGCGACCTACGCCGGCCGTGCGCTCCCCGTGCTCAAGCAGGCCGAGGAGCTCGACGCGCAGCTCGAGGGGATCGAGTCGCAGCTCGACGGCGAGGTGGAGATTCGCACCCGGGGCGTCGTCGAGCAGGTGGCGGCCGAGACCCGCAACCTCGTGGGTTACCAGGTCAGGCTCGACGAGCTCGACCAGGAGGCGCGTGTGCTCGTGGGTGAGGTCGCACAGAAGAACCTGGGCCTCGTCCGCGATCGTTTCAAGATGATGATCCTCCGAGCCGACGTGGGCATCACCCAGCAGGCCTGGGAGGTGAGGGAAGATCAAATGACACGCGTACGCGTCCTGCAACGCGAGCGCGCTCGCGAAGAGCGCGCGTTGCGCGAGGAGCTGAACGAGGTCCTCGACGACGCTGGTGAGAGCACCGAGGAGACCTCCCGATGAAGCGCGGCACCACGACCCCCGCTCCGCAAGGCCGAGCGGTCTCTCCGCGCACCAGCGAGCGGAGGCTCCTGCGTCCCGCGAACGTGCTCACGGGCTGCCTCGCCGCCGTGCTCGCCCTCGGCGCCTTGCCGCTCCACGCCCAGCCAGCGCCCTCGGCCGCGGCACCCGGCGCTGCGCCGGCGGCACCGAGCGCTGCGCCGGCGGCACCGAGCGCTGCGCCGGCGGCTCCGAGCGCTGCGCCGGCGGCTCCGAGCGCTGCGCCCAGCGTCGTCGCACCCACCAAGGACTTGCCCGCGCTGCCTCCGCCTTCGGCCGATCAGGTCGCGGCGCTCGAGGAGCTCACCCGTGAGGCAGCAGCCTACGAGGCCGCGGCGAAGGACTACCGCGGGGCGATCACGCGCATTGTGCAGTTCCACTACGAGGACCGGAAGCGGCGCGTGCTCTCCGCGCTCGACCGAGAGATCGGCATCGAGCGCACTGGGCTCAACGACGCCCGCGAGGAGGCCATCCGCCGCCTCGAGCAGTTCGTCGCGACCTACAGCGGCGCGAACTCGTACCCCGAGCACACGCCCGACGCGATGTTCCGCCTCGCGGCGCTCTACGAGGAGCGGGCCCGCGCCGTGGAGCTCGACATCACGCCGGAGGAGCTGGCGTCGCGCCTCGAGGAGGCCATCGGGCTCTACAAGCGAATCATCCGTGAGTTCCCCAACTACAGCGAGATCGCCGGCGTCCACTACTACCTCGGTCACGCCCTGAACGACGCCGCGCGCATCGAGGAGGCCCAACAGGTCTGGCGCTCGACCGTCTGCCGCGACCTCTACCCCTATCCGGTGGAGGTCGACCCGGCCGATCCCAAGCGCGACCTCGTGAAGCCGCTCGTGCAGGATCACGACAGCCGCTACTGGTCCGAGTGGGAGGGGCGTCACCCCGAGCCCATCAAGCGCGATCGAGCCAAGGGTGGAGGTCCGCGTCCTGCGAGGCCCGTCGCGCGCCAGGTGGCGAGCGATCTGGTCGACGAGACGGTCTTCCAGAACCCCTATCCCATCGCCTGCAAGCCGCTCCCGCAGAAGGTCCGGCCGGGCGAAGATCCGCGCTACTACGGCGAGATCTGGTGGCTGATCGGCGACTACCACTTCAACGAAGTGAGCCAGGCCGGCGGCCCGTTCAACCTGAACCGCGCCGACGCCGCCTACGGCAACTCGCTCAAGTACAAGAAGCCTCCGGTGTTCGGCGTCGCCATGTACAAGCGCGCCTGGACCTACTTCAAGCAGCAGCGCTACCGCGACAGCGTGGGCGAGTTCATCGAGCTCTTGCGCTACGCCGACGCGGAGGAGAAGCGCACCGGCGATCCGGGGGCGGACTTCCGCGCCGAGGCCTACACCTACATCGCGGGCTCGCTCACCTACCTCGACTTCGACGGTCCGGCGCTCGATGACCCGTACATCCCGCGCAACGACGTGCTCGACACCGAGACGGATCCTCGCAAGGCCGAGCAGAAGATGCGCATCGCCATCGAGCGCGTCCAGGATCCGGCGCTCATCCCGCAGAACGAGAAGTGGACGGTCGAGATCTACCGCGCGCTCGCCCAGGAGTTCCGCGAGCTCAACCAGTACCGGAACACCATCGAGCTGTCCGAGATCATCCTGGCGAAGTGGCCCAACGACTGCGGCGCGCCCGTCGTCCAGAACCAGATCGCCGAGATCTACGACACGCTCATGCGCCAGTCCCGTGAGGGGACCGCCGAGTACATCGAGTACTCCCAGAAGGCGCTCGAGGCGCGCACCAAGCTCGCTCGCTACGTCGGCGCCGACAAACCCTGGACGCGCGCCTGCATCGACGACCCCGAGGCCATCCAGACGGCCGAGCGGCTCGTGCGCGGTGGGCTCCGTCGCGCCGCCGCCGACCACACCAACGCCGGCCGCGCGCTCGTCGAGGAGGCGCTCCGCATCGGAGACAAGGCCGAGCGCGACGTCGTGTTCGAGCGTGCGCTCAAGGAGTACCAGCTCGCCGCGCAGGGCTGGGAGGGCTACCTCTCGCAGGATCCGAACGCCGCCGACGCCTACGAGAGCCGCTTCTGGCTCGCAGACGCGCACCACATGACCGTCGTTATCACCGTCGCGATGGACCGCACGCCGACCGCGGCGCAGGTCGAGGTCGCACGCAAGACCGCCGTCGACGTGCGCGACTCCAACGAGGACGACAAGTACCTCCAGCCCGCCGCGTTCTTCGTCGTCGACGCCGCCTACCAGGTCCTGCGCGATCACCACAAACGCTTCAAGCGCACGAACGGCGCCGAAGGCTTCGAGGAGCGCGACGGGCTCGTGCTCGAGGGCGAAGGCACCGACAAGGTGAAGGTCGTGCGCTCGCCCGTCCCGCAGCCCTTGCTCGACACCGTGCGCGCTCGTGAAGAGTACGTGCGCATCGTGCCCCCCGCGGTCGACGTGATGACCGAGTTCGAGTCGGTGAAGGTGCCGCAGTCGATGGCCTACGCCTACGACAACGCGAACGCCTTCTTCATGTACGGCGACTTCGCCGAAGCCCGGAAGCGCTTCGAGCCGATCTACGCCGAGCAGTGCGGCAAGACCCCCTTCGGCTACAAGGCCTGGGAGCGCCTCACCACGATGTCGAACCTCGAGAACGACGTCGAGCGGAGCCGCGTTCTCGCCGAAGCTGCGCTCACCAAGAGCTGCGCGGTCACCGAGGAGCAGAAGCTCACCGAAGAGGGCATCGCGAAGCCGACGATCTCGCGTGGCTACTACCTCGACGCCGCGCGCGCCTACGAGAAGGCCGAGAAGATGGCGCCCGGCCCCGAGCGCGACAAGGCCTGGCGTGAGGCTGCGGCGCTCTACAAGGTCGCGCTCGAGAAGGCGCCCGGCCGTGACGAGGCCCCCGAAGCGGCCATCCTCGGCGCGAACGCCTACAAGCAGGTGGGCGAGTACGACCAAGCCATCGCGATGTACGAGCTCTTCATCCGCGAGTACGGCAACGAGCAGAAGCTCGCGGCGCTCGAGAAGGGCGACCCGAAGGCCGAGCCCCCGGTCAAGGCGAACCCGGCGAAGTACCAGGAGCGCGTCGACAACCTGAAGCTCGCCTACGACGAGCTCGGCAAGGCCTACGTGCTCTTCTTCTCGTACCGCCAGGCGGCCGAGACCTACGACACCGTGAGCCGCAACGCTCGCTTCGCGAAGGACGCGCGCCGGTCGGCGGCCAAGAACGCGCTCGTCCTCTACTCGAACCTCGGCGACGACGACAAGGTCCTCTCGTCGAGGCAGACGCTCTTCTCGCTCGACCCGCCGGCCAAGGAGCGCGCCGAGGTCGACTACCTCGTCGTGTTGTCGGACCTCAAACGATGGGACGAGAACGGCTCCGACGAGGGCGCGAACCGCACGGCCAGGCTGAAGGCGATGGCCTCGATGGAGGCCTACTACCAGCGCAACCGGACGAACACCGCCGCCGCCGCCTACGTCCTGCAGTCCGCGTACAACGCCGCCAAGATGCACCGCATCGGTCGCGACGGGCGCGACAAGGACTGGTGCAGCAACACGATCAAGGCCTTCGACGGCTTCAAAGCCAGCACGAACGAGGCCGTCGGCTCGGTCGAGGCCGACATGGCCGCCGAGTGCGCCTACCTCGCCATCGACGAGCAGCTGAAGGCGAAGTTCGACTACGAGTCCGGCTTCCACCGCTACTCCGGCGTCATCGACAAGGTGAAGATCGCCTTCGACAAGGACATGAAGGAGGCGAACGACGTCTGGTTCCCCAAGCTCCAGGCCGTCATCGAGACCTACGCCTCGCCGAAGTGGTCCGTGGCCGCGCGCGCGCGCCAGGGCTCGCTCTACGACAGCTGCCGCACGGGCCTCTACAACGCCACGCCGCCGGCGGTGAAGCTCTACACCGACAAGGAAGAGAAGCTGCTCAAGCTCGCCGAGGAGAGCGATCGCGACGACCTGCTCGAGCAGGCCGACGCGATCCGCCAGAACCGCCGCGAGCAGTGGCGCGCGGCGCGTGAGCGCTCGCTCGAAGACGCCGACAAAGCGATGGTGAAGTTCTACGCCGAGTCGGTCGTCTGGGCCCGCGGCTACAAGGTGCGCACGGCCGCGGTCGATCACGCGATCCGCCGCCTCGCGTTCTTCACCGACATCCTCGGCAACCAGAAGATGCGCGACTACTCGCAGGGCATCGTCGACCCTGGCACGAAGCAGCCCTTCGTCTACCAAGACAACGCCTTCCTCCGCTCGCGTCCGGGCCTCTCCGCTCCGCTCGCCGCCGACGGACTTCCCACCCCCTTGCCGGTGAGCCCATGAGCCGACGAGACGAGCTGTTCGTGTCCACCGCGGCCCCGCTCGCCCGGCGCGCCACCAAGGCCGCGCCCCCGGAGCGCTCGCAAGGCCGAGCGTTCCTAGGTCTGCGTCTCGTGTGGCTCGCCGCCGCCTGCGCTCTCGGGAGCGTGGCCTGCGGGAGCGACGAGGGCCCCGGTGCGCAGTTCCCGCTGCCCGGCGGCGGGCAGGTCGGGGCGGGCGATCTGAGCGGCCAGCCCCAGGCTGGTCAGCAGTGGGCCATCAGCGATCAATCGAGCGCTCGCGGCGAGGCCTCGAACCGGCCCAAGATGAGCGACCAGGCGCTCGCCCTCTACAACCAGGGCATGCAGGCCTTCGTGACCGGCGATCTCGCGACGGCCAAGTCCTCCTTCCAGGCGGCGACTCAGGCCGACGCGCGCGCCTACCAGGCGCACTACTCGCTCGGGGTCGTGCTCGATCGCCTGCGCGATCCCGCCGCGGCGGCGAGCTACAAGCAGGCCTACACGATCATCCCCGACTACGAGCCGGCGATCGTGGCTTTCGCGATCCACAAGGCGAGGCGGGCCCAGATGGGCGAGGCCGAGGCGCTGCTCAACCAGAAGCGCAACGAGATGCCGAAGTCCGCAGCGGTGCTCGCGGCGCTGGCCGAGGTGAAGTCGCTCGCGAAGGACACCGGGAGCGCTCAGAAGCTCGCCTCCGAGGCGCTCAAGCTCAACCCCGACTACCGCCCCGCCATGGTGGTGATCGCGCGCGACCACTACCGAAACCGCCGCCTCGATCTCGCGCTCTACGCGCTCCAGGCCATCCTCGACGGCCTCGACGCGGAGAACCCCGCGCGCGACAAGGAGAACGCCGAGGCGCTGCTCTTGCGCGGCCTCATCTACAAGGAGCAGGGCAACCGCGGCGGCGCGATCGAGCAGTTCCAGCGAGCCGTGGCGCGGCGCCCCGACCTGGTGGAGGCTCGCGTGCAACTCGCGACCTTCCTGCTGGAGGCTGGCAGCGCCGATCAAGCGCTCCCGGTGATCGAGGGTGCGATCCGCTTCGACCAGCAGAGCTTGCCGGCGCACCTGCTGCTCGGCGACGCCTACCGGCTGCTCGGCCGTTTCCCGGAGGCGAAGGCCCGCTTCGAGTGGGTCGTCGGTCGAGACGCGAGCCTGCCGATGGTGCACTACAACCTCGGCCTGCTCTACCTGTTCGCCCCGTCGATCCCCGGCATGACACCGATGCAGCAGGTCGACGCCGCGACCGCGTCCTTGAAGAAGTTCCAGGAGCTCCGCTCGAAGGGCGAGTCGGACGACTCCGACGAGCTGCTCAACCGCGCGAAACTGAAGCGCGGCGAGCTCGAGGCCCAGCAGGCCGCGGCTGCGCCGCCAGCGGCCGCGCCTGCGCCGCCTGCACCGGCGCCTGCTGCGCCCACACCGTGAACCCAGCCGATGCCCACACCCTCGAAGCGCCCCCCGCCTCGAGCGCTCTGGCCTCCGCCTCGCACCTCGCTCGCCCGTCGAAACCAAGGAGAATGCCATGAACTTCCGTACGCAGGCTCGCTCTCTCGCGCTGCTGGCTGCGCTCGGTGTCACTGCGCTCGACGGCGAGGCCCAGGCCCAGGAGAAGGCTGGTCGGGGCGTCATCACGCTCGCGGAGGTCACGATCACCGGCCGCATCCAGAAGCCGATCGCCGCGGTCGACGTGAGCCGGATCCAGCCGAAGCTCACGCTCGCGGAGCTGCGGCAGCCCTTCCTCGAGCGGATCGAGAAGGCCGTCCTGAAGGACCCCTTCTGAGCTTCACGGGGTTCACGCGGCTCGTCCACGGCGCCGCCTCCACGACGCAGCCCCGGCTCCGCCTCGACGGCGCGCCTCGCAGCTCGAGCCGAGCGCTCCGAGCCCCCCTCGAGCCCCAGCCTGCGTAGCGAGATGTCGAACCTCGGCTGGTTGCTCGCTTCGTCGGCCGCGGGCACGCTGGCGGTGCTCGTGGTCTGGCTGCAGCTCCGTGCCACGCGCCTTGCCCCATCGAGCGCCGCGCGTGCCCTCGTGCCCCGCTTGCGCCGGCTCGCGGAGCTCGACGAACGGCGCGCCGTCTGCGCGGAGCAATCCCCTCCCGGCAGCTGGGAGGGGCGTCTCGCGACCGAGCTCAGAAGGGCCGAGGGCGAAGCCGGCAGGGTCGACGCGGTGAGCGAGCTCTCGTGGGAGCTCGCGGCCTCGCTGGCGGCGCGCGCACGCTGGGGTGAGGTCGCCGTGCGTGTAGCGGTCGCGCTCGCGCTGCTCTTGGGGGTCGCGTCGGTCGCCGTCGGACATCGTGTCGGAGCGATCTGGGCGATGCTGCCGGCGCTCCTCGGCGCCGTCGCGGCCTTCGCGCTCCAAGGCGGCGCCGCGCGTACCGAGCGAGCGCAGAGGGAGCTCGCGGACGAGCTCGTCCGGCTCCTGGCACCCGAGGCCAGAGAGCTGCGCGATACGCGGCGACGTCGCTCGGGCTGAGGGCCTGCAGCTGTCGCGACGCCCGATCGAGGCGCTCGGAGGTCCCCGGATTCCGGGTCAGCTTTACCGACTGGCTGAGGCTGTGTACGCTCTCGAGGAACTTTCGGGCGAGTGGCTCGTCCGAGGTAGGTGCTGCCCTGGCGCGCCCGCGGGCGTCGGTGCAAGCTCAGCGCTGCATGCCCGAGGCCGGCGCGCCGACCCTTCGACGGACCCCACGATGACGCAAACCCAGCCCAGCCAGCCGCAGCGACCGGGACAGATGACCGCCGTGATGCGGGCGATGCCTCAGGCCACTGGCCCGAAGGTGCTCCGCATCGGCCTCGTCCAGGGCGGGCGCGTGATCGAGGAGCGCGTCATCAAGCAGCGCATGCACGTGCTCGTCGGCCCGAGCGAAAAGGCCACCTTCGTGCTGCCGACGAAGAGCCTCCCACCGACGTTCAAGCTCTTCGAGCTCGTCGGAAACGACTACTGCCTCAACTTCCTCGACGCGATGAGCGGCCGTGTCGCGCTGAAGACGGGCATCAGCGATCTTTCGGCGATGAAGGGCCAGGCCAAGCGGGTCCAGCAGGGGCAGGTGCAGGTCTACCAGGTGCCGCTCAACGAGGACTCGCGCGGCAAGGTCGTGATCGGAGAGACGACCTTCCTCTTCCAGTTCGTCGCACCTCCACCGGTGCAGGCGCGACCCCAGCTGCCCGTTTCGGTGCGCTCGGGCGTCGAGATCGATTGGACCACGACGATCATCGCGGCCTTCTCCTTCCTGTTCCACTTCGGCCTCGTCGGCTCGATCTACTCCGACTGGATGGACCCGGTCGTCGACGACGGCATCAACATCGCCCAGCTCATCGAGGCGGTGAAGCAGCTCCCGCCGCCGCCTCCGGTCGAGCAACAGAAGGAGACCGTCGACGCGCAGGCGACGGCCACTTCGGCGGTCGCCGAGAAGGAGGCACCGAAGCCCTCTGCTGCGCAGGCAGGTGGTGGGGCGCCGGCCAAGGGCGGCGGCGCGGGCTCCGGCGGCGGGCGCGTCAGCGACTCGCGGGCCTCTCAGATCTCCAACGAGCTCGCGCAGCTCGACGTCGCGATGATCGGCGCGCTGAACTCCGGAGGCCAGTCGACCGACCGCGTGCTCGGCAGCTCGGACGTGCCGCTCGGCCTGCTCGATCAGGCCGCCGCGTCCGGCGCGGGCGCAGGCAAGGGCAGCATCGGCGGCCTGAACATGGGTGGTGGCTCCGGCGGGGCGTTTCGCCCGGGTGAGTCGGGCGGGGGCGGCCTCGCCACCATCGGCAACACCGGCAAAGGTGAGGGTACGGCGGCCGGCGCCGGCTCGGCCAAGGCCGTCAAGGGCCCGGTCGGCAACGCCTCGGTCGGCGGTGCAGCCGTCTCGGGCGGCAGCGTCGCGAACGCCTCGGCGGTCGTCGCAGGCATGGCCGCAGGGTTCCGCCGTTGCTACAACAAGGGGCTGGCCGAGGATCCGACGATGAAGGGCTCGATCCGCATCACCGCGAAGATCGGCCCGAACGGCGAGGTCCTGAGCGCGTCCCCCTCCGGCGGTGGCGGCCTCTCAGGCACCGTCGTCTCCTGCGTTGCCGCCCGCGTGGCGAGCGCCCAGTTCGCTCCGCCCGAAGGCGGAGGCGCCACGGTCGTGATCCCGGTCTCTTTCTTCCCGCAGTGAGCCGCCTCGTCGAGGGGGGTCCGCAGAGCGCGGGTCCCGGGCTCGGCGCCGAGCCGGGGCCTCGACGGATCCACGTGAACCCCGGCGACGCAGCGCGCATCGAAGCACCGTGGCGCCTCAGAGCGGCCGGGTGGGCGCGTTGACAGCCCCCCAGGGGGCGTCTACGCTCCACTCGCCGCCGTCTGCCGCGCCAAGCCTGGAGAACCGATGACCTCTTCCACCCTCAAGTCAGCGCGATCCCTCCGCAAGCTCGTGGGCATTGCCGTCGCTTTGGGCGCGCTCTCGCTGCTCGGCGCTGGCGTCGCGGTCGCGCAGGGAGGGCCCCAGCCGGCCGCTCCTCCGGTGCAAGCCGGGCTCGAGCGACAAGTGAGCCTCTCGCCGCAGGAGCAGTCCGCCCAGGCGGACTTGCATCTCGCGCGCATGGAAAGCGCGCGAGACAACGTGCGCAGGGCCCTGATGAGTGCCCGAGAAGAGCGCGACGTGGTGAAGACGCTCTGCCTGAACGACAAGCTCAGTCAGCTCAACGTGGCGGTGACTTCGGCCCAAGAGCGGCGCGATGCATTGACCGCAGCCGTGAAGCAGGGCGACGCCGATCTCGCCTCGCACGAGTTCTCGATCCTGTCCGTGTTGCGCCAACGAACCGATCAGCTCGCCACCGAGGCCAACCAGTGCATCGGAGAGGAGATTGGCATGATCGGCCAGAGCGCAGTGACGACGACCGTCGACGACCTGCCAGAAGACGACTCCAGCGACTACCCCATCTTCGACGTGCTGACGGATCCTCCTTCTTGCACGAGCTGCGTGCTCTGAAGTCGCGCGGTCGGCTCGTCAGCATTGCCGTCGCCGCTCGGATCCTCTATCGAGGATTCGGCGGGAAGGCGGTGGGGTCTGATGCCGCTCGCCAAACAGTCTTGATGCCAGTGCAGTTGGCTGGTTACGCGACCCCCGCGACCAGGCTCCCATGAGGCGAACTTCACTTCTCGGCACGGTCTTGTCGGTCAGCGCTGCGGGCGTGTTGTGGTCGAGCGGCGCTACCGCGCAGACCCAGCCCTGGCTCGAGGACCGTCGTTACACCGAGGGCCGAGGCATTCAAGTCGGTGACTTCGAGCTGCACCCCGGCGTGGCGGCCGAGTTCGGCTACGACTCGAACTTCTTCTTGCGCTCGGACGAGGAAGACCCGGTCGGCGCGCTTCGCCTGCGCATCACGCCTTCGTTCTCGATTTCGTCGCTCGGCCCCCAGCGTCGCGCCGACGGCGCCACGCCGGATTACCGCCTTCGAGCGGGCATCCATGCGACCTACGACGAGTTCTTCCCGGTGTCCGGCGAGGAAGCTGGTCAGGACGCCATGGCCGATCAGCGCAACCTCACGGGGCGCCTGGATGCCTCGGTGGACATCCTGCCGGGAAAGCCGGTCTTCGGCAGCCTCCGAGGCGGGTTCACGCGCACGCTCAACCCCACCAACGTCGGCGACCCGACGCGCAGTTTCAACCGTCTCATCCCCACCGCGGGTGCGGAGATCGGGTTCGCGCCAGGGGGAGGGCTCTTCGACTGGCGCTTCGGCTACCAGTTCACCGGCGTCTTCTTCGAGTCCTCCGACTACTCCAACCTGAGCAACCTCAACCACGAGCTATCGACGCGTGGTCGTTGGCGTTTCCTACCTCGCAGCGCGATCACCTTCGACGGCCGCTTCGGCTTCCTGAGCTTCCCCGATGGAACGCAGAAGACGTCGTCACACCCGATGCGTGCGCGCCTAGGCTACAACGGCCTGATCACTCCCTCGTTCAGCCTGCTCGCCATGGCGGGTTGGGGCGCGAGCTTCTACGAGCCAGCCGGCCAGGAAGACTTCGACAGCGTGATTGGCCAGCTCGAGCTGAAGTGGTTCATCACGCCTTCGCCCAGCGAGGACCCTGCGGCCGCGACGCTCGCGCTGTCCTCGCTTGCACTCGGCTTCACACGCGATTTCGTCGACGCCTACATCGGCACGTACCTCGAGCAGAACCGCGGCTACCTCAAGTTCTCGCACTTCTTCGCGCAGCGCTTCCTGCTCGTGGCCGACGCGGGCGCCGCTGCCGTCGTATTCCCGGACATTCCGCAGCCGGCACAGGCGAGCTTCACGGCGGCGCGCGTCGACGCCACCTTGTTCGGTGAGTATCGCTTCACGGACTACTTCGGCCTGAACGCCACGCTGCGCTACGACCACTTCATCACCGATGTGGATCTCGGCGGTGTGGTGGGCGGCTTCGACGCGCTGCAGTACCAGGTCTTCCAGGCCCTGCTCGGCGCTCGCTTCCTGCTGTGAGCGCGGCTGCATCCGTCGTTCGCGACGCTCATGGCCTGGTGCCGCGGGCCCCTGCGGTGCGTCGGCGCGCGTCGCGCTCGCGCGAAGTGCTGCGGCACGGCGTCGCGCTCGCGCTGCGTGCTCTCTCGGTGTTCCTGGCCCTCGTCGTGCGAGCCCCGCGTGCTCGGCTCGCCGTCTCGACGTGCGCGGCGCTGCTCCTGGCGTGTTCGTCGGGGCCGCGCGGCCCGGTCGATTTGCCCACGCCCGTGCACTCCACGACGCTCGGCGTGGGCGACGAGCTCGAGATCCGGATCGCGGGCGAAGAGAAGTTCGCCACGAGCTACTCGATCGCGCCGGATGGCACCGTCTCGCTGCCCTACATCAACCGCGTCGCGATCGCCGGACTCGAGCCGCACGAGATCGAAGCGAGGGTGCGGCAGACGCTGATCGACAAGGAGATCTTCACCGACCCGAGCGTGAGCGTCGTCGTGAAGACCTACCGCTCGAAGAAGATCGAGGTCATCGGCGAGGTGAAGAAGCCCGACTCCTACCCACTCGAGCCCGGCATGGGCCTCTTGCGCGCGATCAGCCTGGCGGGAGGCTTCACCTCGCTCGCGAACCCGAGCGCGGTCACGCTGCGCCGCAAGCTCTCCGACGGCTCCGTGCGGGTCGTGCGGATCTCGGTCGACGCCATCATCGACAACGAGATCCCCGACGTGCCCTTGCAGGCGGGCGACTCCGTCAACGTGCCCAAGAGCGTGTTCTGAAGCTTGGCTCTCGCCTGCGAGGGCGAGCGCCTCGCCACGGTGCGCCGATGATCGACGAAGCGGTAGCCGGCGTGGCGACGCCGCTCAGTGCTTGCGCGACAGCTCGAAGTGCCTCCGGCCGTCCTCGAGCGTGGTCGGGGGCTCGATCTTGAGCATGCTGAGCGCGACCTCGCGCACCTTCGAGTCTGCCTCGTTCTGCAGTCGGATGCGCTCGCCATCGCTCGAGATGACCACGCAGCGTCCGAAGTGGAAGTGCGTCACCACGTCGCCGTCCTCGGGGTAGATCTCGTTGGAGTCCTGAGGACGCTCGGGGCGCTTGGGCATCGTCGTGGCGTGGAGCCCGTGGCCGGGCTGCGATGGCGCCTGGCTGGGCACGGCGCCCGACGGGCCGGGCATCGTGGGCTGGCTCGGGCTCGGCTGCGGCGCGCCGGTCGTGGGTGCGGGGAGCTCGCCGAGGAGCCGCTCGAGCGGCATGCTCGCGAAGGCCTGTCCGGAGACGGAGACGACCGTGGCCTGGGCGAGCCGGCCTCCCACGAGCTGTGGGCCAGCGTCGGTCGAGCGCGCGAGCAGGACCCAGGGCCCTCCCTGTGGGCCGACGAAGCCCTGCAGAGAGAGCAGCGTCCAGCGGCCCATGAGCGTGCGTGGCTCCGGGGTGTCGAGCAGGACGTCGTCGAGCTCACCCGCCGCCTGGAAGCTCGTCGCGGCGCTCGAGGCGGCGAGCTCGGCGAGCGCGGCCACGAGCTCGGCTCCGGAGGGGACGTCGAGCGGCAGGATGCGAGCGAGCTGGATCGGGGTCACGCGGTTCCTCAGCGACGGTTGGACTCGGGCAGCAGGGTGATCTCCACCGACGAGGCGCCCGCTGCGCGCGGTGTGGGCTCGCCGGCTGCGGCGGTGATCCGAGCGGGTGCGATGCCGGCCTCGACCAGGACCTGGCGGGCGCGCTCGGCGCGTTGCGCGGCGAGGTCTTGCGCGGCCGGGCGCTCGTCGGTGGCGAGGTCTGGCCAGGCCTCGAGCACGATCGTGCCACGCGTCGTGCGCAGGAGCCGGGCGGCGACCTCGAGCTGACGACGGAGCTCCGCGCTCAGCTGGCTCGATCGGGCCGTGAAGCGCGCGGGCGACGCGAACTCGACGCGCCCACCACGCAGCGCGACGAGCGACTTCGCGCCTGGCTCGGGGCAGCCGTCGTCGTCGTCGCGGCCGTCGATCGTCTCCGGCGCGTTGGGGCAGAGATCGGTCGAGTCGGGCACGCCGTCGCCGTCGTTGTCCGGGTCGGGGCAGCCGTCTTCGTCCTGGAAGCCGTCGCGGTCTTCGGCCTCGTCGGGACAGCGGTCGGCGGCGTCGGGGATGCCGTCGAGATCGTTGTCGGGGTCGGGGCAGCCGTCGTCGTCGCGGAAGCCGTCGCGATCCTCCGGGCCGCGTGGGCAGAGATCACGCTCGTCGGGGATGCCATCGCCGTCGTTGTCGGGGTCGGGGCAGCCGTCTTGATCTTCGAAGCCGTCGACGTCCTCTGGCTCGTTGCGGCAGGCGTCCTCCTCGTCGGGGATGCCGTCGCCGTCGTCGTCGAGATCCGGGCAGCCGTCCTCGTCTTGGTAGCCGTCGAAGGTCTCGGCCTCGTCGCGGCAGCGGTCGCGCTCGTCGGGGATGCCGTCGCCGTCGTTGTCCGGCTCGGGGCAGCCGTCGGCGTCCTGGAAGCCGTCGCGATCCTCGGGCACGTCGGGGCAGCGATCGTCGCGATCGAGCACGCCGTCGCCGTCGAGGTCGAGGCCGCGGGGCGTGTAGCTGAGGCCGAGCGTGACGCGGAAGCGAGGCGCGGTGGCGTTCGAGTCGCTGATCGGCATGGAGGTGCCGCCGCCGAGGCTGGCCGCGAGGTCGCCCCCGAGCCACGGGGCGGTGCGCACCGAGCCTAGCCACTCGATGGGCATGGGGGGCGCGGAGCCACCCTCGCGCGCGGTGAGCCCCGCCAGCGCGAAGGCCTCGAGCCCGACCGCGAGGCGCCACGGATCGTAGACCTGCACCGAACCGCCGAGCGCGGCGCTCAGCTGAGAGCCCCAGGAGACGTCGGCGATGGGGCGCTCCGGCCGGATGCGCGCGCCGAGCTCGGCGGCGCCGAGGAAACGACCTCGCCGGAGCTCGCCGGTGATGGAGGGCACGTACGTGGCCGCGCCCGCGCCCGCGAAGGCGGAGCCGTCGCCCAGCGGCACGCCGAGCTCGAAGCGACCGACGAGGCTGAGGCCGTCGCTCGAGCCCACGCGAGCGCGTGGCACGAGCGCGTAGCCCACGCCGAAGCGTGGGTCGCGTGCGACGCTGCGCGTGGGCGTGGTCTCACCACCGAGCACGGCTCCGTAGCCCGAGCCGTCTTGGTAGAAGGTGACCGGCGAGACGAGGCTGAGCTCGAGCCGATCCGTGACGCCGAAGGCCATCGCGAAGCTACCGCTCACGACGTTGTCGACCACGTAGGCGCTGCGCCCGCGCTCGGCGTCCGGGCTCGCGATCTCCAGGCGCAGCGGCCTCGACGCGTAGCTGGCCAGCAGGGCGAAGCTCAGGCCGCCCGGCGCCGCCGTGAGGCCGGAGCCCACCGAGGCGAAGGGGCCGCCGCCCGGGCGCGCCCAGAGGTTGTCGACCTCGATGCAGGTCGAGAGCGCGAGCGCAGAGCCGCCGGGTTGCGGGGTGCAGTCCTCGGCCGACGCGTCGCGCGGGCACGACGCGGCCAAGACGATCGCGACAGCCAGCGAGGTCGAGCGCGCCATCTGGGCCGGTGGTCTAGCAAAGCCACGGCCCCTGGGCTATCTGCTTTTCCCCGCGATGGGACCCTTTCGCCTGCGTGCCCCGCTGCTGCTCGCCTCCGGCTCCCCACGCCGCCGTGAGCTGCTCGAGAGCGCGGGGCTCCGGCCCTTGGTGAGGGCCGTCGACGTCGACGAGACGCCGCTCGCCGGTGAGGCGCCCGGCGCCTACCTCGAGCGCATCGTGACGGCGAAGCTCCAAGCGGCGCTCGGCCTCCCCGAGGCGGCAGCGCCAGCGGTGGTGCTCGTGGCCGACACGACGGTCGTGCTCGACGAGCGCGTGCTCGGCAAGCCAGCGTCCGACGACGAGGCCCTCGAGATGGTGCGCGCGATCGCTGGTCGCAGACACGAGGTGCGCACGCGCTTCGCGCTCGCGAGGGTGGGCGAGCCGAGCCATGCACGCACGGTCGTCACCGAGGTCGAGGTGCGCGCGCTCGAGCCACGCGCGATCGCCGCGTACGTCGCGACCGGTGAGGGGCGTGACAAGGCCGGGTCCTATGCGATCCAAGGGCAATTCGGCGCGAGCGTGACCAGGATCGACGGCTCCTACACGAACGTGGTCGGGCTGCCGCTCGCCGAGGTCGTCGAGCTGCTCGAGCGCCTGGGCCTGGCGGAACCTGCGTGAGCTCGATCGAGCCTCGGCGAGCGCGCGTCGACCTGCTCGTCTTCGCTGCGGCTGCCGTGCCGCGCCTCGCCACGGCGCTCTGGGCCTACGAGCGCGTGCCTCCCCACGCCGACGGGACCTTCTACCACGCCTTCGCCAGGCGCCTCTCCGAGGGCGCCGGCTACACCTGGCTGTGGCCCGACGGCGTGGTGACGAACGCCGCGCACTATCCGGTCGGCTACCCGGCCTTCGTCGCTGCTGGCTACGCCCTCTTCGGCCCGTCGCCGGGGGTCGCCATGCTGCTCGGCGCGCTGCTGCAGAGCCTCGCCGCGGTCGCGATGTGGCGCTTCTTGTCCACCGAGCTCGGCCGTCGCGCGGGGCTCGTCGGTGGGCTCGGCTTCGCGCTGCACCCCGGGCTCGTCGCCTACACGCCCGCGCTCATGACCGAGGGCGTCACCGCCTCGCTGCTCGCGTTCGCGCTCGCCTGCGCCTCCGCCGCGTCACGCTCGACGAGGCCACCCGCGCGCTGGGGCCAGTTCCTCGCGCTCGGGGTGGTGATCGCAGCGGCCACCTACGTGCGCCCTCAGAGCCTGCTCTTCGCGCCCGTCTTCGGCGCGCTGGCCCTGCGCTCCGGTGGGCCCGGTGAGCCACGCACACGGCGGCTGCTGCGCGGGCTGGGCTCGGCGCTCGCGCTGAGCGCCGTCGTGGCGGCGCTCGTCGCGCCATGGACCCTGCGCAACTGCCGAGCGATGGGTCGCTGCGCGCTCGTGAGCGTCAACGGCGGCTGGAACCTCGCCATCGGCGCGAACCTACGCGCGCGCGGCACCTGGGCCGAGCTGGAGGTCCCTCCGGCGTGCCGGGAGGTCTACGACGAAGCGGAGAAGGACGCCTGCTTCGGCCGGGAGGCGCGCCGATCGATCATGAGCGCGCCAGGACCGTGGCTCGCGCTCGCGCCGGCGAAGCTCGCGGCGACCTTCGACTACGGCGGCGCGGGGCCCTGGTATCTGCGAGCGGCGGCGCCAGAGCACGTCTCGGAGCAGGCGAAGCTGCGCGTGGCGGCCGTCGCCTTCGTGTTCGAGCGGCTCCTGCTCGCGCTCGGTCTCGCGGCGACGGCGCGCGCGCTCTCGAGGCGTGTGCGCGGCGCGCCGGCGTGGCTCGGAAAGGCCGCGCTCGGGCTCGGGGTCTTGGGCCTGCTCCCCGCCGGGTGGATCGGCACGATGCTGCTCGGCTTCGGCGCGCTCTCGCTCGGGCTCGCCCAGCGAGGGTCGGGCCGCGACGAACGAGGCGTCGTCGTCGTGCTCGGGGCGGCGGCGATCATCCTGCTCACGGCGCTCGTCCACGTCGCCTTCTTCGGCGCTGGTCGCTACGCCCTGCCGGTGGCGCCGGCCTTCGTCGCGCTGGCCAGCTTGCTCTTCGCCGAGGGGTACGCGCCCGCGGGGCTCGCTCGCGCCGCCGAGAAGCCCGGGGATCACGCGTCCTTTTGACAGGCTCGGCCAAGCCCGGCATCCTACGCATCCACGAGCGGCGACCGAGCCCGGCGCCGCTCCACCCTCCGCTGAAGGAAGAGACCCGGTATGGCGCTCATCGAGACCGAAGAGGCAGCCCGACGCCTCGCCCGCGCGATCGCCAGCGATCTGTCGCTCTACAACGAGGAGAAGATCGTCAAGGGCATCCAGGAAGACAACCTCTTCCCCGGCATCGCCGAGGAGATCGAAGAGGGCCGCGCGCTCTACAAGAGCCGCGTCGCGCCCGCGCTCTACTCGAAGAACTTCTATGAGCGCGCCCTGGTCGACATCCTCGTGAAGTCGAAGGGGCACGTGAAGTCCAAGGCCTGGTAGCTCGCGCCGCCCGAGGGCGGACGACGCCGCGCTCGACGCCTCCGGTCGAGCTCGCGACGCACATCGACGGCGACACCTCGCTCAGCGCTTGCGCGCTGCGCGTCGTGTCGCCGCCTTGCGTTCCGGGCCGGCATCCCTCGAGCCATCTCGGGCGCGTGCGCGCAGCGCCTCGAGCGCCGCCTGGAAGTCGGCTGGCGGGGGGCTCTCGAAGCGCAGCGTGCGACCCGAGCGCGGGTGCACGAAGCCGAGCACGCGCGCGTGCAGCGCCTGGTGGCCCAGGCCCGCGCCGAGCGCGCGTAGCGCGTCGTCGGCGGGCGCCGCTCCGTAGACGGGGTCGCCCAGGATGGGCGTCTTCATGCGCTCGGACAGGTGCACGCGGATCTGGTGCGTGCGCCCCGTCTCGAGGCGGCAGACGACCAGGCTCGCTGGCCCGAGCGCCTCGAGCAACTCGACGTGGGTGACGGCGCGCCTCGCCGACGTGAGGCGCCCGAGCGAGGTGAAGCGAAGCCGATCGCTGGGGTGGCGACCGTGGGGCGTGTCGAAGCTCTCGCTCCTCGCCGTGCCCACGACGATCGCGAGGTACTCCCGCTCGATGTCGTGCCGAGCGAAGGCCGCCTTGAGCGCCTCGCGCGTGCGCTCGTTCTTCGCGACCACCAGGAGGCCGCTCGTGCCCTTGTCGAGGCGGTGCACGATGCCGGGTCGCAACATGCCCATCGCGTCGCGTGCGTCCGAGGCGTCGGGCGAGAAGCAGCCGAGCGCGAGCAGTCCGTTGACGAGCGTGCCCGCTTCGTGGCCGCGCGCCGGGTGCACGACGAGCCCGGGCGGCTTGTCGACGACCAGGAGGTCCTCGTCTTCGTAGACGACGACGACCTCGACGCCGGCGTCGGCGACGGCCTCGCTGGGCCGAGGCGGCGCAGGATCGACCTCCACCAGCGCGCCGGCCGGGATCCGCTGGCTCGCGCTGCGGCAAGCGTGGCCGTCGAGCTTGACGCGCCCCTGCTCGATCCAGCGCTGGAGCGTGGAGCGCGAGGGCGCCTCGAGCGGAGGCGACTCGCCGAGCGAGCTCGCCGCCGCCGCCGCGAGCGCGCGGTCGGCTCGCTCGAGGGGGAGCGGCGGAGCCGCGACGAAGCGCCACGCTGGCGCGGCGCCGCCGTTCGCTGCTCGGCCGGGAGGCGCAACTCGGCCGTGGGGCGGAGGCCGGCCGGGAGCGCGCCGCTCGGGCTCGGCCACCTCAGTCGTAGGACTCGCCGTCGTCGTCCGTCTCGACCGAGCCCAGCTCCGGGTTCAGCGCGAGGTGAGACTCGAGGTCTTCGAGGCGCTGCGCGTCGCTGAGGTCGATGAGGCCGGCCTGCTCGGCGAGGTAGAGGTCGAAGGCGGTGTAGCGCGGCCAGAAGCGCACGAGCGTATCGTCGTGGTCGATGCCCAGGATGAGCAGCTCGCCGTCGCGGCGGGCCTCTCCGAGGTAGAGCGCGTTCCACGGGTGACGCGGCCGGTTCGGCAGGCGCACGAGCTTCGTGCGGATGTGCGAGTCGGTCCACCCGAGATCGGTGCGCGCTTCGGCGAGCTTGCGCACGCTCGTCAGGCGAGGGCGCGGGGCGCTCGGGTTGGTTCCGAACCGCGCCTTGCCGTGGAAACCCTTGCCCAGGGTGGCGAAGCTGAAGTCGAAGCCCAGGAAAGCCCGAAGCGTGGGTGGAAGCTCCACCATCAGCTTGGACTCCAGCGCGTCGAGCGCGGTGGGGGTGGCGCCGACCGCGGGCGCATCCCCACGCTTCGCGGCGCGCGCCTCGAGGACGGAGATGACGTGCTGGACGAGCGGGAGCCCGCGTTCGATGGTCGGCATGACGACTCCGAACCGGGCTAGCACGTGGGCATCAAGAAGTTCAAGACTTATCGCCCGAGGGATCCTCGGGCTTCGGCACGGGTCGGGCCCCGAGCAGGCCCGGACGGAGCAGCTGGAGCGCGAACAGCGCGGCAAATCCGACGAGTACCGCGAACCAAAGGGTCGCGAGGCGGGTGAGCAGCATCGACGCCGTGGCGACGGCCCCCGGCACACCACCCAGCCTCACCATCGACTCCTCGAGGATCTTCTCGGTGACGCCGAGCCCGCCCGGCACCGGCACCAGAGCGCCCGCGAGCGTGGCCGTGGCGTAGGAGAACGCAGCCTTGGGCAGGTCGAGCGTCGCGCCGAAGCCGCGCAGCACCCACCAGGTGCCGACGCCCTCGAGCCCCCAGCCCAGGATGGAGAGCAGGGAGGGCACGACGAGGTGTTTCGGCGAGGTCAAGGTGCGCAGGCTCGCGAGGCCCTGCTCGATCTTCGGCACCACGTGCGCCGCGACGCGGCCGACGACCCCCGGCAAGCGAGGCCACGGCGCGAGCAGCGCCCTCGCGACGGACGGCGAGGCGATGACCAAGAGCAGGAGCGCGACGGCCGTGGCGCCGAGCGCAGCCCACACGAGCCCCCCCGGGAAGGTCGCGCCCCCGAGCGTGATGAGCACGATGATCCCGAGCAGATCGGTGACTCGCTCGGCGACCACCACGGGTGCCGTCCGCACCATCGGCACGCCGCGCAGGCGGTAGAGCACGTAGGACTTGAAGACCTCGCCGATCTTGCCGGGCGTCACCGTGAGCACGAAGCCGCTCAGGAAGCAGGCGAAGCTCTCCCACTTGGGGACCCCGCGCACCTCGAGCACGCCGAGGTAGTACTCCCACTTGAGGAAACGCAGCCCGTAGTTCACGAGCGAGAGCGCGCAGGCGCCCGCGAAGCTCAGCCAGGCGAAACGCGCGAGCTCGGCCGAGATGGCCGAGGCGCCGCGCACGACGACGAGCACGCCGTAGACGACCACGCCCAGGAGCACGGCCAGCACGAGCCTCCTGCCGAGCGCACCCGAAGCCTGTTCGACCTCGCGAGCGCGTCGCTCGAGCAGCTCGTCGGCTGCCTCGGGGCTGGGTTCCGACGGCGTCATCGACCGGGCTTCGGAGGCCGCACCGAGGCGCGCTTCGACGAGGCCGGCCCGAAGGCATCGGCCCGCTCGTGCCGACGCCTGCGCAGGCGGAGCGCGACGTAGGCCGTGAGCGTCAGCAGCGCGGCGATGGCCACGAGCACGACGAGCTCCGCCGAGACGCTCAGGCGCCCCCGGGCGAGCTCCGTCGGCGGCGGCTCGTGCTGGACCTCGGGACCCATGGCCTCGCCGCTAGCCGATGCCACAGGCCCCGGCAAACTATACGCTCGGTGTAGGCACGGCGTTGCCCGAGCCGGGAGCGGCGCTCGGGGCGAGCGCGAAGCGCAGCTCGGCGGCCACCTGCTCCACGCGCAGGGCGTAGCTCGGGTCGGAGAGCTCGTCCTTCATCGCGCGGCTGATGCCCAGAACCATGCGGCTCGGGCGCCAGCTCACCGGCGAGCCAGTGCGCAGATCGATGACCCCGGAGCGGGCGATCGTCTCCGTCGCCGCTTGGATCGGCTGCCCCCGCGTCGCGTCGCAGAGCGCGAGGAAGAAGGCCTCGTCGGCCGGATCGAGGAAGACGAAGAGGCGCCGCGCGAGCGCCGCGATGTGGAAGTGCGCCGGCACCAGGGTGAGCCCGTCGTAGCCGAGGCGCTCGCAGGCCATGACGAGCATGCCGACGACGATCGACGCTCCACCGAGCCCGGGGTACTTCTGACCGGGCAAGAGCGGGCCCTTCGGTTTCGCGTGCGGGTCCTGGAGGAGCAGCCACTCGATGCTGAGCAGGCGCTTGCCGGCGACCTCGCGCGAGTCGTTCACGACCAGCTCGATGAGGGGCTCGCGCGCTTCGTCGGCGGTGAGCACCCGCAGCGTCTGGCCGTTTCCGTCGCGGACCTGCTCGCACGTGACGACGTAGTGCTCGTAACCCTTCTTGCGCAGGTGCTCCGCGAGCCCGTAGCGCTCGAAGGCGAGCTCGAGGCCGTACTCCGTGTAGAAGCCGAGGAAGCGTGGGTCGGGGTCTTTGCGCAGCAGATCGCCGTAGAGATCCTCCTCGGTGAGGCGGAAGCCGTCGGCCTCGCCGCCAGGCTGCTCGTGCAGCTCGCGGCTCCTCAGGTGGCGGCGGATCTCGCGGAACCGGAAGAGCGCACGTTCGTGCTCCGCGGGGATCGCGCGGTCCTCTCCCGTGAGCAGCCACACCAGCGAACGCGCCGTGTGTCGCCAGGCGTCCGGGCCGTATCCGCCCGCGAGCACCATCGCCGTCGGCAGCCCACGCGCGCGCTCGAGCACGAGGCGATCGCGCGCGGCGACGCCCGCGGGGCTGATGCGCCACCCGCCGAGCGCATCTCCCGCGGCGACGTCGACCCCGGCGACGTAGATCACGAGGTCGGGGTGTGCTCGTGCATGGGCCTCTCCCAGCATGTCCTCGACCGCGCGCAGGTAGGTGTCGTCGCCCACACCCGGGCCGAGCGCGATGTCGAGGCTGGCGATCGCCGGAGTCTCGTCCCAGTGCTCGGCGTGGATCGAGGCGGTGAAGACGCGATCGTCGTCGGCGAAGATCGAGCGCGTGCCGTCGCCGTGGTGCAGATCGAGATCGATCACGAGCACCCTGCCGGTGAAGCCTCCAGCCCGTACACGATCGATCGCGACCGCGATGTCGTTGAAGGCGCAAAAGCCTCCGCCACGGTCGTGTCGGGCGTGGTGGAAGCCGCCACCGAGGTTCACGACCGGGCTCCGGAGCCAGGGGTAGCGGAGCGCGAGCTCGACGGCGTGCACGGTGCCGGCGGTCGCGCGGCGCTGGGCCACGAGGAAGCCCTGCGCCGCCAGCGTCGAGGGGGCGCCGCCCCCGAAGATCCGCGCGAGCTCGTTCGGGGCGTCGAGGCTCTCGAGGTAGCGGCGGTCGTGCACCCGGAGCAGGTCGACGAGCCGGATGGCGGGCGGCTCGATGACCGCGTCGTCGTCGAAGAAGCGCGCGCCGGCGAGGTACCTCCGGATGCGCCCGCCGCGCTCCGGATCGGCGAGCGGGTTGTCGGGCAGGCGGTAGGCGTCGGCGTGCACGAGGCGCAGCTTCGGCAGCGCGAAGCGGCCGCGCACGAGCCTCGCTTCCCGGCGCAGGCGCTCGTAGACCGACGAGCCCGCGCGCCCGATCGACACTGCCCGCTGGACGAGCGCGCTGGGTGGGAAGCTAGCCCTTCGGTCCGGCGCCGGCATCGGCGTTACGCTAGCCCAGCTCGCGCCCGGGCGCCTCTCGCCAGCCTCAGCCTTCGTAGCGAAGGATCGTGCGACACTCGAGATCGCCGCGGCTCAGGCAGGCCACGGGCTCGGCGGTCACGTGCCGGCAGCCCATCACCTCGAACACGGTGCGCATCGTCTCGGTCGTGAGCTCGCAGAGCACGGGGTGGTGACCTGGCCAGTCGCGGATGCTCGACTCCGCCCGGCCGGGAGAGAGCTCCATGTGTCGCTCCCCGGTCGTGTGGAGCAGCCGCCAGGCGCGCTGGATGTGCTTCGCGTAGAGAGCGGGGCTACCGACCATGCGGAAGAGGAACTGGTAGAGCCCGCGCGTCATGCGCTGCACGACGACCGCGTTGCCCTCGCGGAGCAGCGCGCTCACCTCGGCCGGCGTCGCGCCTTCGGTCACGCCGTCGAGCACCGCGTGCACGATCGCCGACGAGTACCACCCGGTCGGCAGCATGCCGAGGCCCATGCGCTCGGGCGACAGCTTCGCCAGCTCGTCCGGCTCGAGCCGCGCACAGACGCGCTCGACGTAGCCTCTGCCGTGGACCGACTCGTACCAGACGAGGAACTCGCGGATCACCGCGCCCTTCACGCGTGCATCCGCGAGCGCCGTGGGCTTCGGGCGCGCGGCGGGCTCAGCCACGCCGGCCTCCGCTCTGGCTCGGGCGCTCCAGCGTGAAGTGGCGGCTCGAGATGCGCGCGATCTCGAGCCCCGAGAGCCCTGCCTCCTCGGCTGCGATGCGGAGCTCGTCGAGCGTCAGTGCGGCGCGCAGCGAGTCGAAGAAGAGGCGCTTCTGTCGCGCCGAGTCGTTCGGCGCCGCCTGCTCGACGATGCTCCACGCATCCTCCTCGCTCGTCGGTCGCAGCAGATCGCGCACGATGATCGCCCCGCCCGGCTTCACGAGCCTGGCGGCCTCCCTCAAGAGCGCCACGGGATCGGCGAGGTGATGCAGCGTGGAGTTGCTCATCACGAGGTCGAAGCTCGCGGCTGGGCGGTCGACGGATTTGGCGTCGAGACGCGCGAGCTCGCACCTCGCCCCGAGCCCACGCGCCGCGACGCGCGTGGCGGCGAGCGCGAGCATGTGCTCGGCGAGATCGGCCGCCACGACGCGCAGATCGGCCCGCTGCTCGAGCATGCGAACGGGGATCTGCGCGGTGCCCGTGCCGAGGTCGATCGCCACGGGTTCAGGCACGCCCTCGATCAGGCGCAGCGCGTCGAGCGCGAAGCGCTCGTTCGGCTCGCTGAAGTCCATCGCGTCGTACTCGGCTGCCTCTTCGGGCGAGTCCATCACCTCCGGCTCGAGCACACGCAACAGCATCTTCACGCAGTGTAGCGCGGACGGCGAGCGACCGCGCGAGCGCGATGCTCACCGGCGCGGCTCAGCGCGGGGGCTCGGCCTCGGTGCCGGCTCCGGAGGCCACGTCGCCGTCGACCGTGGGGCCCGTGGGAGCGGCTTCGAGCGGCCTCTGGGCGATGACGAGCGTGCGCGGCCGCTGGAGCGACAGCGGGGCGCCGTCGTAGCCGCCCAGCCCGCCGAGGACCTCGAAGCCGCGCGCACGGAGGAAGGCGCAGAGCTCGGTGTAGGCGTAGAGGCGCACCGAGAAGCGCACGTCGCGCTGGCTCCCGCCGCGCACGTAGGTGCGGTGATCGACGAAGCGCCCCGACTCGAGGTCGAAGTGGTGCCGGTCGATCATCATGTCGCCGTTGCCCTTGTCGAGCACGGCGACCGGCGGGACGCGCACCATCCACTCGCGCGTGCGTACGTCGAGCAGGAGGCGACCACCCGGGCGGAGCGCGGCGTGGAAGTTGTCGAGGATGAGCGCCTGCTCTTCGTCGGCGAAGTAGCCGAAGGCGTCGAAGAGGCAGATCGCGGCGTCGAACTCCGAGGGTAGGCGCAAGCTGCGCAGGTCGGCCTCGACGAACTCGGCGGAGAGCGCCTCTCGCGCCGCGTCGGAGCGCGCGAGCTCGACGAAGCCCGCCACGCGATCGACGCCGAGGACCTGGTGCCCACGCCGCGCGAGCTCGTTGGCGTGCCTGCCGTGTCCGCAGCCGAAGTCGACCACGCGCGCCGAGCGGCCGAGGGACAGCACGCTCGCGATGAAGTCGCACTGCGCCGGGGTGTCCTCTTCGCGGAGCGTCTGCTCCATGAAGTAGAGGTACTCCTCGGCGTGGAACAGCTCGTCGAAGTCGAAGTGCACGCGCGGCGTCACGTGGCGTCCCCCTCACCCGGAAGGTGGATGCGGCCGAGCTCGGCCTCGGCGGCCTGGAGCTCCGCGGCCGCCTGCTCGACGAGCGCCGCGTTGCGCGGCGTACGCGCGAGCCCACGCGCGAGCGCCTCGAGCGCGCGCCGGTTCTCGGCGACGCCGAGCGCCGACCCCTTGCGGCGGTAGAGGCGGGTCGACTGGACGAGCTGCACCAGCGCCTCCGTGGCGAGCCCTCGCTTGGAGAGCGCGGCTGCGAGCGCGGCGGTCGAGCGCGCGAGCCCGACGAGGTCGCCGTGCGTGTCCTGGATCGCGATCGCCGCCTCGAGATGCTCGATCGCGCGCTGGTCGCGGCCGCGCGCGAGCTCGAGCCGCCCCATGGTCTCGCGCACGCGCGCGGCGTCGACCGGACGCTCGAGCTCGCCGTACATGCGCTCGGCGGCCTTCGCGTGATCGAGGGCCGCCACGAGCGCGTCGTCCTCTCGGCCGGGGCGCGCCCGTACGTGCAGCGGGATCGTCGCGATGAGGTGGTCGGTCTCGGCCATCTCGACCTTCGCCACGCCGTCCTCGCGCGCGCGGTCCTCGAAGAGCCTGCGCGACTCCGTGAGCAGGCTCATCGCGCGCACCGGGTCGCCCATGCGGATCGTGATCGCCGCTTGCTCGTTGAGTAGACGCGCGGCGTGGTGAGAGGCGCCCACCGACATGAGCGCTTGGCTCGCTTCGACGAGCACCGCCAGACCGCGCTCGAGCGAGGGCAGGTCGCCCTGCTCGTAGCAGGCGGTCGCGTACAGCCTCGCGACCTCGACCCAGTCGTCGGGGGCATCGTCGGTCGCGAGCAGCTTGCGCGCGGCCTCGAGCGGCTCGAGCGCGCTCTCGAGGTCGAAGCGCACGCCACGCGCATGCCCGATGCCCGTGAGGCGGATCCGCCCGAGCGCGCCCAAGGCGCGGACCTCGAGACGCGTGCGCTTGTGGGAGGAGGGGAGCTGCCGCAGCGCCGCGAGCGCGCGCGTCGCGTAGCCGTGGGCTTGCTGGTGTGCGCCGAGCGAGGCCGCGTGCTCGGCGGCCTCGAGCAGACGCACGATGCCGAGCTCGAGCTCGCCGGCCGCGAAGTACTGATCCGACGCGAGGGCCGCGCCCCCCGCGCCGCGGTGGATGCGCACGCGGTGTGGCGCCGAGCCGGCGGAGCTCGGCTCCTGCGAGGACGTCGCGCGTGTGGTCTCCGCCGCCTGCGCGACCGGCGGAACCGCGCGCACCTCGTCTCGTGCGCCGTCGTCGCCCGAGGCAGGGTCGTCGCCCGAGGCAGGGTCGTCGCCCGAGGCAGGGTCGTCGCCCGAGGGAGCGTCGTCGCTCGCGGGAGCGTCGTCCGTGGACGGCGCGCCCTCCGGCGAGCTCGGCGCCGGGGGAGCCTCTCCGCCGAAGCTCGGTGCCTCGTCGGACCAGCTCCTCGTGCCGGCGGGCTCGGGCTGCCCTGCGAGGGCCTCGCTGCGCGCCGCCGTCTCGACGGGCCCTCGCCCTTGCGCCGACTCCGTCGGTCGCTCCGTGCGCTCGTCGGTGGCTTCGCCGGAGAGCAGCGCCGCCACCTGGGCGTGCCAGGCGCTCCGCAGCGAAGGCAGCAGCCCCTCGCGTAGCTGCTCGGCGGCGCGCGCATCCATCGTGAGCACGCCATCGCCGCGATCGACGATCGGCGCGCCCGCGTCGACGGCGCCCTGCAGATCGAGCAAGACCTCGAGTGGGCTCTGGCGCAAGAGCTCCCCGACGAGCTCGACCTCGAAGGTCGGCCCCACGACCGCCGCCGCACGCAGGGTCGTGAGCACGCTCGGAGAGAGGCGACTCGACCACGCCACGCCGCTCGCCGCCTCGGCCGGCGGCGGCGCAGTGAACACCGCCGCCTCGCCCTCGCGTCGCACGAGCGCGTCGAGCAAGGCCTTCGCTCGAGCACGAGGCTCGCGGTCCGCGAAGCCGAGCACCAAGGCGACGGGCAGGGTGTGGTGCTCGATGCGCTCGCTGAGCTCCTGCAGGGTGGCGTCGTCGGCGTGATCGACGGCGTCGAGCACCAGGACCGCTGGGCGGCCCGCGTGGCCGAGCCGCTCGAGCGCCTCCCACAGGGCGGGCATGGGCCCGCGTTCGGCGCTCGTATCACCGAGCAGGCGCCGACCCAGACCCACCACGTGCGCGCGCGCCTGCTCGAGCAAGGGTGCCGGCTCGTCGAGCAGGCGGGCTGTCTTCTCCGCGGCGGCGAGCAGCGGCGCGAAGGTGGACCCAGGCAGGTCACAGGACACGCGCACGACCCACAGCGACGCGTCGCGCGCGGCCGGCACCGTGGCGTAGCCGACACAGGCCGAAGAGCGGCCCTCGGCCGCGCGCTGCCAGACCTCAGCGGTGTTCATGGTCGTGAGGATAGATCCGCTCTCGCCGGGGGTGCGAGCGGGCCCGCTCACGCGCTCCGAGCGCCCAGCTGCGGTGCTCCCACGTCCTCAGCTCGAGGCGAGCCCCCAGAGCGCGTAGCCGACCGCGAGCAGCTGTATGACCGCGTAGCCCACGAGCCCCACGGGGAGGTAGTCGGCGAAGCCGAAGCGCAGCGGCGCACCGCGTTCGTCGACGATGCCTGCGCGCTCCGTGAGGCTCTGGGCGAGCGGGCCCGCCGTCGCAGCGGTGAGGAAGAGCGAGCTGCCGGCGCACACCGACAGCGCGAGGCCGACGTAGACGATCTGACCCGGCAAGCGCGTCGCGAGGACCTGGGCCACCTCGAGCAGCGCAGCCATCGACGGCCCCGCGCTGAAGACACCCGTGAGCAGACCGCTCACGACGAGGAAGACGACGAGCTGCGCCTCCGCCGGGATCGGCAGCGATACGAGCAGTCTGGCGGCCTCGGAGAACACGCCGGTGCGGCGCACGGCGACGACCATGACGAACAGCCCGAGCAAGAAGAGGACCGACTCGACGTCGACCCGCGTGCGCAGCAGTCGTTCGCCCAGCTTGGGGCGCAGCGCCAGCGCCGCGCCCACGCCCAGCCAGGCGACGTGCTCCGCGCCGAGCCCCCAGTCGCGCGGCGCGAAGCTCCACGTGAGCAGCATCGCGCAGAAGGTGACCGAGAGCGGGATGAACAGCCGGCGCTCGAGCGCCGCGCCGCGGTAGAGCGCGCGGATCAGCGCGAGCGAGATGGAAGCCGAGATCGCATCCTGGTGGACCGCGCTGCGCCGCACGACGGCGCAGGCGAGCGCGCCGAAGACCACGAGACCCACGAAGGTCGCCGGCAGCGCGTGGCGCAGGTAGTCGCCGAAGCTCATCGAGCCTCGGCCGAGCAGCAAGATCGCCGGGAAGTCGCCGATCGGCGTCGCCGCACCGCCGAGGTTGCACGCGACGAGCAAGAACCCCATCGTCCACGCGGCCTGCCTGCGTGTGACGCCGATCACGCGGAACAGCACGAGCACCACGGGCAGCACCAACACCAGCGCGGTGAGGTTGTTCATGAGCGCGCTCGTCAGGTACATCGCCGAGCCGAACACGAGCGCGATGCCCAGCGCCGTGGCGCGGCTCGCCGTCGCGGCGCGCACGGCGAGCACCGAGAAGAGGCGCGCCTCGACGAAGAGCTCCGACATGAGCCCGAGCGCGACCAGGATCACGAGCACGTCCCACGGCACGTCCGCGAGCATGCTCGACGCCGAGCCGAGGCCTCCGAGCGTGGCGATCGTGATCGACAGCGCCGCACCCAGCAGCACGACGAGCAGGCGCGCGCCGGGCAGGCGCGCCTGCAGCAGCAAGCTCGCGAGGAGCACGGCCGACAGCGCGAGCGCGAGGCTCATGGCGCCGGCGCTCGGGTCGGCTCGTGTGGCCTGCGCGGGATGAAGACGCTGAGCTCCGAACGATCGATCTCCACCAACCAGCGAGGGTAGGGGGCCGGCACGCCGCCGAGCACGTCCCAGCCGATGATCTCGCGGAACTGCGTGCGCACGTCGGGGCCGAGCACACGGAGCAGCGCCGGCACGACGTGGATGCGGCCCGCCGACTCGCCGTAGACGAAGCTGAGCAGCGCCGAGCGCGCGCCCGCCCAGCTCTGGAAGGTCCCCAGATCGACGGACTCCACGCGCCCGCCGAAGTTCGGCAGCACGCGGCCCCAGTCGACCGGCAGGAGTCGATAGCTCAAGAGGCCGACCTCGAGCTCGGAGGGCAGCGCCGCGACGAGCGCGTCGAGCTCCGGAGCTTCGATCCCCACGACGAGCAGCCGACGCAGCCCCTCGAGCTCGCTCAGCACGGGGCTCGGATCCGGTGCCTCCGGGCGCTCTCCCTCGAGCCAGCGCGACGCGCAGTAGTGGAGCACGGGGAACTCGCGGCCGAGCTCCTCGCGCAGCGCCGCGACGCCTTCGTCTCCTCGAGCCCGCCCGACCTCGCCCACGAACAGCCAAGACGCGGCCGCGAAGCCCAGCTCCCCCGCTGCGATCTCCAGCGCCGGTGCGAGCCGCGCCTGCGTCGAGCTCACGAGCCGCTCTCGGGCGCTTGCGGCGGCCTCGCAGCGCGATCGAGCTCGTCGATGCGCAAGAGCAGCGCCTCGACGAGCCACATCATCGCCGCGTTGGCGAGCGCGTGGTGCGGCGGAGAGCGCTTCCACGAGCTCGTCGCGCGCTCGACCCTCACCGAAGATCTCGTCGAGCGCGGCCGTGGGCAGGCCGAGCGGGTAGCCGTCGTCGTCGTGCGTCCTGCCGAGGTGAGGCGGGAGCCGCATGCGCAGCGGCACGGCGCGCCGCTCGGCGAGCGAGGTGGGCGCTCCGCCCGCGCGCTCCAGGGCCTCGGCGAGCACCCTCAGGAGCGCGTAGCTCGCGCCGCGGTGGTGGGGCGGCCCCTCGTCGAGGATGCAGCGCAGCACGAAGGCGCGGTCCCTCGGGGCGGGCAACACCTCCCTGAGCGCTCGCTCGAGCGGCTCGCGATCGCGCTCGGTGGAGGGCGAGGTGCGAGCGTGGGGCGGCGGCGGGCGAGGCTTCCGATGCGGCATCGATCGAGACGCAAGTTACATCGCTTGCTGCTGCGACGGCACGCGGAACCTCGAGGCGCCCTGCCGACTCAGCCTGGCAGACCGCGCAGGGTGCGCTCGAAGGCGCGCAGGTCGTGCTCCTTGAAGAGCACGAAGCGCACGAGCTCGAGGTGCGAGCACTCGAGCAGGGTGCGGCGCACCTCCACGAGCGCGATCGCCGAGGCCTCCTCCATGGGGAACCGGTAGGCGCCGGTGGAAATCGCGGGGAAGGCGACGCTCCGTGCCCCGAGCTCGACCACCTCGCGCAGTGCGGCCGCGTGCGCGCTGCGCAGCAGATCGGCGGCGCGCACGGGCGCGCGAGGGTCGTAGACCGGCCCGACGGCGTGCACGACCCAGCGCGCCGAGAGGTTGCCCGCCTCGGTGGTCTTCGCTTCACCCGTGGGGCACCTCCTTCCGTGGGCGTCCGGCGGGAAGGCGCGGCAGAGCTCGAGCAGCTTCGGACCCGCCGCGCGGTGGATCGCGCCGTCGACGCCCCCGCCACCGAGCAGGCTCTCGTTCGCCGCGTTGACGATCACGTCGACCGTCTGCTCGACCAAGTTCCCGGTGACGAGCTCGATGCGGCCTGCGCCGAAGCTGCGTTCCATGTTGCGGGGATGGTAGCGTCATCCGCGTGATCCGGCGCTTGGGACATCGCTTCGCGAGCTTCTTCCGTCGCACGATGCCCGACCCTTTCGTGATCGCCGTCGCGATCACCCTGCTCACCGCGCTGCTGGCCTCCGCGCTCGACGGGCTCGGTCCGCTCGCGCTCTCGCGTGCCTGGCTCGGTACGCGAGAGCGGGGCCTGTGGAGCCTGCTCGCGTTCTCCATGCAGATGGTGCTCATCCTCGTGACGGGGCACGCGCTCGCCTCTGCCCCGCCCGTCGCGAGGCTCGTGCGGCGGCTCGCCGCGCTGCCTCGCACCGGCGCGCAGGCCGCGGCGCTCGTCGGTCTCGTCGCGGTGGCTTGCTCGCTGCTCCACTGGGGGCTCGGGCTCATCGTGGGCGCGCTCTCGGCGCGCGAGGTGGGGCGCGCCGCGCGCGAGCACCAGAGGCCCATCCACTACCCGCTCGTCTGCGCCGCCGGATACGTCGGCATGATGACCTGGCACGGCGGGCTCAGCGGGTCCGCGCCGCTGAAGGTCACCACGCGGGGCGATCTCGTGGAGCTGCTCGGCCCCGAGCTCGGCGCCAAGGTCGCGCCGATCCCCTTCACCGAGTCGGTCTTCGGGGGGCCGAACCTGCTCGTCACCGGCGGGCTGGTGGTGCTCGTGCCGCTCGTGCTCGCGGCGATGGCGCCTCGCGAGGCGGAGGAGCTCGAGCCAGCGCCGCTCTCCTCGAGCCCGGCGCGCGAAGCAGCGGTCGCGGTCGAGGCCTCGACGCCCACTCCACCCACCCTGCCCGAGCGGATCGAAGAGAGCCGGCTCGTCGCGGCGGGGGTCGTGCTGCTGCTCGCGTCGGGCGTCTTCGTGTGGTGGGTCGACACAGGGCCGAGCGCGCTCGATCCCAACGCGCTGAACCTGATGTTCCTCACGCTCGGTCTCGCCCTGCACGGCAGGCTGCGGAGCTACCTCGGCGCTTGCGAAGAGGCCGTGCGCGGCACCTCGGGCATCGTGCTGCAGTTCCCGCTCTACGCGGGCATCATGGGCCTGGTCGCGAACACCTCGCTCGGCGCGCGCCTCGCGGGCGCGGTGAGCGAGCTTGCCACGCCCGCGAGCTTCGCCGTGTGGACCTTCCTCTCCTCCGCGGTGCTCAACGTCTTCGTACCGAGCGGCGGAGGGCAGTGGGCGCTCCAGGGGCCGATCGCGCTGCGCGCCGCCACCGAGCTCTGCGTCGAGCCTCGCCTCGCCGTCATGGCGGTCGCCTACGGCGATCAGCTCACCAACATGCTCCAGCCCTTCTGGGCCCTGCCCCTGCTCGGCATCACGAAGGTGCGAGCGCGCGACATCGTCGGCTACACGGTGGTGGTGATGCTCGTCGGCGCCGTGTGGATCGCCGGCGTGCTCACGCTCGTCAGCCTCCGAGCATCTGCTGGATGCTGATGCCGACGCCGACGAGGCTCTCGCCTGCGATGACGCCGGAGCAGAGCACGATCCAGAGCCGCGCGTGCCAGCTCGGCGCCGCGCGCTCGACCGCGAGCGCGAGGACCCCACCGAGGAACATCGACAGGCTCTGGTTGCCCGGCACGACGAAGCCGAGCCCGAGCGCCGACGCCGAGGGCAGCCATCGCGACACCGACTTCGGGGCCTTCGCGTCGGCCACCGCGAGCCCCACGCCGAGCGCCGCCGCCACCGCCATGGCGACGCCGACCCTCGGCGGCAAGGCCTCGAGCCCCTTCGCGAAGACCTCGGCGACCGCCTTCCAGGTCGTGACGGCGGGCGCCGCCCACTCGGGCGTGAAGAGCTGTTTGGCCGGGTCGGGCAAGAGCGCGAGGTAGATCGCGGAGCCCACCGCCGCGCCCGCGAGCGCGCCGGCGAGCTGCGACATCCACTGGCTGCGCGGCGTCGAGCCGAGCAGGTGGCCCGTCTTCAGATCGTTCATCAGATCGGCGCACTGGCTCGCGCTGCCGCCGGTGACGTTCGCGGTCATCAGGTTGGCGGTCACGTCGCCCGGCAGCGCGGCGCCGATCGTGAGCTGCGTCACCTTGCCCATGGCGCCCACCGGGGTCACGCCCGTCTCGCCGTTCACGCGTGCGGCCACGATGCCCAGCAAGAACGAGAGCAAGACGCCGATGAGCGCGGCCCACCAAGGGATGCCGAAGAGCCCGATCTGCAGCGCGAGCGACAGCACCAGTGCGACGACGAGCCCCGAGCCGAAGAGCTTGGGGCTGACCTCGGTGTCGTCGACCTCTCCGCCCTTCGCCTTCGCCTTGCCGAGGCCGAAGAGCGCGCGCCCGATCGAGCGCCACGACAGGGCGAAGCTCGTGAGCGAGGAGACCACCATCAGGGTCACACCCGGCCACAGCAGCCAGCCGACGAGCGGCCCGAACCACGCCTTGTCGGCCGGGCCTGCCTTCACGAAGCCCGCGTCGAGCAGCTCCGGCGCGGCGATCAGGTAGCCCGCGACGCCGCCAGCGAGCAGCGAGATGCAGGCGCGCAACCCCATGAGCCCGCCGACGGCGACGAGCAGCAGTGAGGGGTCGAGCGCCCAGGTGAGGTTCTTGAGGGCGTAGCCCGAGTGAGCACCCGGCAAGGCCACGGTCTTCACCCACTTCGCGTGCTCCACGAGCTTCCACGCGCCCGCGAGCGTCGTCGTGGCCAGGAGCACGCGCACCCGCTCCATGGCCTCCGCCCCCTTCGCGTAGATCTGCTTGAGCGTCTCGGCGGTGGCCATGCCGTAAGGAAACGGCAAGGGATCGTTCACGATGAGCTGCCGACGCAGCGGGATGCCGATCATGATGCCGACGATGCATACGCTGAAGACCCAGGCTGCCAGCGCCGGCCAGGAGAGCTTCTGACCGGTGAGCACCGTGAGCGCGGGGATGCCCGCGACCAGCCCCGCCGACGACACGGCGGCTGCGGAGCTGCATGCGGTCTGCGCCAGGTTCGACTCGAGGATCGAGAAGGGGCTCCGAGTCTTCGCGTCGCTCGAGCGCAGCTGCCAGATCGCGAAGCCGAGCAGCGCGCCCGTGATGCTCATGTTCGACGACCAGCCGATCTTGAGCCCGCTGTAGATGTTGCAGGCGCTCAGGATCCCGCCGAAGAACATGCCGGTGAGCACGGCGCGTGGGCTCCAGTCCTCGCGCCAGGAGCCGAGGCGCAGGGGCGCGTCACCGGCCCCCGACTGCTCGGCGCTCTCCTCCCGTCGATCTTCGCTCCCACGCGACGGATCCTCGGCATGCGTGCGACTCATCGGCGCGCGAGCCTACACCGCGCATCGGCCGCGCAGGCCACACTTCGAGCGCCCCCGCTGCCCAGCCCCACCGCAGCCAACGCGGCCGAGCCGGCCCGCGGCGCTTGCCCTCGTCGTGGGCTTGCGCGGTATCATCGAGGGTGGCCCGTTCGGCGCGCGACGCGCCGCGGGCTCTCAGCCAAGGGAGAGCACGTTGTCGAAGACGAAGGGTTCGGCGTGGGTGTGGGCGCTCGCCGCGGCGCTCACGGTGTCGCAGGCCGCTCCCGCGACGGCGCAGCAGGGCGCGAGCGTGGCCGCGGCCACCGCCGAGCAGAAGCAGGCCGCGCAGGACGCCTTCCTCCAGGCGCTCGAGAAGTCCAAGGCGGGCGACCACGAGGGCGCGCTCGCGGGTTTCCGTGCCTCCTTCTCGGTGGTCGAGAGCCCCAACACGCAGCTCATGATCGGCCGCGAGCTCGCCGCGCTCGGCAAGCTGGCCGACGCCTACCGCGCCATCCGCGCCGCGGAGAAGCTCGCTCAAGACGCCTCGCAGGTCGACGCGAAATACGTCGACGCCGCCAAGGCCGCGAACCTCGAGGCCGAGGAGATGCGCGCGCGCATCGGCATGCTGCGCATCGACCTCGGCGAGGTCGTCGCGCTCGAGATCACCGTGCAGGGTCAGCCCGTGCCGCTCGAGCAGCGAGGCGAGGCCATCCCGGTCGATCCGGGCCGGGTCCCGGTCGTCGTGCGCACGCCTTCGGGGGTGCTCACGCGTGAGGTCGACGCCATGGCCGGCTCCGAGTCGGTCGCCGACTTCAAGCCCGAGCTCGCGCCTCCACCTCCAGAGGAGCCCTCGGGCGGAGGCTTCAACCCCTTCGACGGCGGCAGCGACCAGCGGACGACCGCGTACATCGCCGGCGGCGTCGGTGCGGCGGGCATGATCGTCTTCGGCGTCTTCGGCGCGATGCACCTGTCGACCTTCGGCGACCTGGAAGACCAGTGCCCCGGCGGGCGCTGCCCGGCCTCGCTCCAAGGTGACGCCGACTCGGGCCAGACCTACCAGACGGTCGCCAACGTCGGCCTGGTCGTCGGCGCCATCGGGCTCGCCGCAGGCACCGCGCTGTTCGTCACGACGCTCATCGGCGACGACGACCAGTCCACCGCTTCGGCGCCGCCGCTCGAGCTCGGCGTCGGCCCCACTGGCTTCTCGCTCCGAGGGAGTTTCTGATGCGCACGCTCTGCTTGTTCGGTACCGCTGCCCTCGCGCTCGTCGCTTGCACGCAGGACTACGGCCAGTTCGGCTTCGGCGGCGGCGGCACCGGCGCCTCGACGTCGAGCTCGACCACCACCTCCTCCTCCAGCACGACGACGAGCACGGCGAGCAGCTCGTCCGGCGGAGGTGAGGGTGGAGCGACGATGACGACCACCACGACGTCCTCCGGCGGTGGCATGGGCGGCGCGGGCGGCGCCCCGCCGGTCGTGAGCGTCGACTGCGACGGCGCGGGCTGCGCGATCGAGGGAGCGCAGAGGTGTTGTTGGGATATCGGCAACGAAGTAGGAAGCTGCGAGTCCGACGGTGACTGCGGCAACGATCTGCCGATCACCTGTCAGGTCCCGGCCGACTGTCCGGGCCAGATCTGCTGCGCCGACCGTGCGAACGGCGAGCTCACCGCGGTTCGGTGCGCCGACAACTGCAGCATGGGCGGCGACCGCGCGCTCTGCGACCCGACGGCTCAGACGCCCTGCGCGAGCGGGACCTGCACCGCGTCGATGTTGCTCCCGGCCGGGTTCTTCATCTGCCTGTAGCGTTCAGCGGCGTGGGCGGGCACGCGAGCGTGCCCATGCCCTCGATCGAGCTGTAGCGGCTCATGCGGCCCTGCATGCGCTGTTGCGCGGGCGCCTGGCGGCAGGCGGTGTTCACGTCCTCCGGCTGCAGCGAGGGACCCTCGGACCGCGGGCTCTCGGGCTCCTCGACGTAGCCGGGCGCTGGCCCGCAGCCCCAGGCCGTGGCTCCGAGCAGCGCGGCCAGGACCAGCAGGCGCCCAGACCAAGGGCTGCGACCGGGGAACTGCGACGGGTGCGACTTCGTGCGTGGCTGGTGTTCCATGGCCCCGGTTCGCGCCCGCCCGTGGGGCGCTCGTCCAAGGCTGACCTCGCGACTCCCATGCGCAAGCTCGATGTCACCGGGCCCTCGCAGAACCCGTGACGAAGCGCCCCGAGATCGCTAAGCTCCGCGCCGCGATTCGCCCTCGTAGCTCAGTGGACAGAGCACCGGTTTCCTAAACCGTAGGTCGCACGTTCGAGTCGTGCCGGGGGCGCCAACAGTTCCGAGAGCTTGGGCGATTCGTGGGCGCCGTGGAGCGGGTCCATCCGTTGGTCCAACACCGACGGAGCCCGAGCCACCCCGGAAGGCCCGCCGAGGTGAACGGTCGCATGTCGGTCCATGTGGGATGCCTCCCACCCCTCGACGCAGAGCGTCGCAGACTCGCCAAGCGCCGAAACGCTGGTTAGAGTCACGTCTCGAGCCTCGATTCGAGGCCTCGCTCCGAGGAGATGAATATGGTTCGCTTTCTTGCTGTGGCAACGATGATGGTTGGCGCTCTGAGCGTCGTGGGTTGCGGCGACGACACCAGCGGCACCGGCGGCGGTGGCACGGGTGGCGGCGGAACGGGTGGCGATGCGACGACCACGACCACGTCCACGACCACGACGACGACCACGACCACGGGCGCCGGCGGCGCGGGTGGCGAGGCCGGCACCGGTGGCGCTGGCGGCAACTGAGCAAGGCCTCCGGGTCTGACTCGTGGCGGGTGGGCGGCCGAGAGGCCTCCCGCCCGCCTTTTTTGCGTCAGGGCGTCCGTCGCACGTCGAACTCCCGGCTCTGCTCCAGCGCCCGGCTCCGCGCCCGAGGCTTGCCATCTGGGCCGGCGCGCCCGATAGCGGTTCCATGCTCCGTCGCACCGTCTCCACCGTGCTCGGCAACGCTCAGCGCCTCGACGGCGGCGCCATGTTCGGCAACGCCCCGAAGGCGCTCTGGCAGCGCTGGATCGCACCCGACGAGCAGAACCGCATCCCGCTCGCCTGCCGCGCGATGCTCGTCGAGGAGACCCGCGACACCGGGCAGGTGCGGCGCATCCTGTTCGAGACCGGCATCGGGTGCTTCTTCAGCCCCAAGCTACGCGAGCGCTTCGGGGTGTACGAGAGTGAGCACGTGCTGCTCCAGAGCCTCGCGCAGCTCGGCCTCTCCGACGCCGACATCGACGTCGTCGTGCTCTCGCACCTGCACTTCGATCACGCTGGTGGTCTGCTCGGCGCCTTCCAAGAAGGGGAGCCGCTCCGCCTGCTCTTTCCACGCGCGAGCTTCGTGGTCGGGGCACGCGCGTACGCCCGGGCCGTCGCGCCGCACGCGCGTGACCGATCCTCGTTCATCCCAGAGCTGCCTTCGCTGCTCGAGGCCAGCGGGCGGCTCGAGCTCGCGGAGGCTGGGCGCTCGGAGGTGCTCGGCGCGGACTATCGCCTCCACGAGAGCGAAGGCCACACGCCTGGTCTCTTGCTCGTCGAGGTTCCGAGCGATGATGGGCCGATCGTCTTCGGCGCCGATCTCATCCCGGGGCGCCCCTGGGTCCACGTGCCCATCACCATGGGATACGACCGCGCCCCCGAGCAGCTCGTCGACGAGAAGCAGCGTCTGCTCGAGCAGCTCGCCTCGCGAGGGGGCAGGCTCTACTTCACGCACGACCCCGAGGTGTCGATGAGCCGCGTCGTGCGCGACGAGGGCGGCAGGTTCGCGGCGGGCGAGAGCTGGCCGACGCTCGTGCGTTCGCCGCTCTGAGACCGGGCGAGCTCGCGTGACGTCGTTGCAGCGAGGCCTCCGCGGCGGCCCAGCCACCGAGGCGCGCCTCGGTGCGCTCTGGTAGACTCACCTGAGCGATGTCCGTGGGCTCCGTCGATCGAACCGGCTCGATGCTCGACGGCAAGTGGCGGATCGAGCGCCAGCTCGGCGCCGGCGGCATGGGGGAGGTCTACGAGGCCGTCCACGTGCGCAACGCGAAGCGCGTCGCCATCAAGCTCCTTCGCGCCGAGATCGCCGACGCAGAGACGATGCGACGCTTCCTGCGGGAGGGCTACCTCTCGAACGTCGTCGACGATCCGGGCGTCGTCTCGGCCTTCGACGACGGCACCGCGCCCGACGGCTCGCCCTACATCGTCATGGAGCTGCTCGAAGGCGAGTCGCTCGAAGAGCGCGCCGAGCGCCAAGGTGGGCGCATGGATTGGCGCGAGGCCTTGTCCTTGCTCAGCCCCGCGCTCGTGTCGCTCGCGAAGGCGCACGCGGTCGGTGTGGTCCACCGCGATCTCAAGCCGTCGAACCTCTTTCTCACGCGTGACGGGAGGGTCAAGGTGCTCGACTTCGGGCTCGCCGGGCTCCGCAGCGCGCCCGAGCTGAGAGTCACCGCGCCGGACGCACCCACCATGGGCACACTCGGCTTCATGCCACCCGAGCAGGTGCGGGGCGAGTGGGAGCGGGTCGACGCGCGGAGCGATCTCTGGGCCATGGGGGCGACCCTGTTCACGCTGCTCACGGGGCGCTGCGTGCACGAGAACGGCCCGGAGGCGCAGTTCCTGAAGCGCGCGATGCTCGACCGCGCTCCGTCGCTCGCGAGCCTCGCACCCTCGCTGCCTCCGCTGGTGATCGAGCTCTGCGATCGCGCGCTCGCCTTCGAGCCCGAGGCGCGCTTCCAGTCCGCCGTCGAGATGCAGCGTGCGCTCGCCGCCGCCTACCACGGGCTCACCGGGCGCGAGCTCGAGGACGGGCCGACGAGCCTCGACGCGCTCCCGGGTCTCCAGGACGGCGTGCTCGATCGGCCCAGCGTGCTCGAGCGGCTCGGCACCAGCGCTCGACCCAGCGCGAGCGGCGCGCAGCCCGCCCACGCGGGCGACTCACCCTCGCGTTCGCATGGCCTTCGCTCGACGAAGCTCGCGCTCGGGCTCGTGCTGCTCGCGCTCTGCTTCGTGCCTGCCCTCTGG
>CALKVW010000098.1 GCA_938004785.1 uncultured Polyangiaceae bacterium | reverse complement strand
GGCTGCCGCTCGCCGACGACCACGATCTGGTCGCCGCGCATGCAGACGCCGCGCGCCCAGGTGCCCACGCCGCCGGAGCCGACGATATCGGGCAGGTCGTGCACCGTGTAGCCGGCGGGCGCGTAAGGATCGGCGCCCGAGACGAAGATCTTTCCCACGTTGGCGAGCTGGTCGATGCCGACGACCACGACGCGCTCGTCGTTCGCAGCGACGCCCCACATCTCGCCGATCCAGCCGCCCGTGTTCGGAAGCGCGACGACTTCCATCTCGTAGGGCTGTTTGCTCGCGCCGCGCGGCGGCAGAAAGACGTAGGGAGGCTCGGAGATCGTCGAGCCCGCGCCGTAGATCTTCCCCTCGTGGGTGTAGAGGTCGAGGATCTGGTAGGCCGGCTCGGCGCCCGTCGACCAGTAGTAGGCGTCGGTCCACGAGTTGCCGCTCGCGGGTGTGCTCGCGTTGGGGCGCCACAGCGCGCCGTGGCCGGTGAGCGACTCGGCGAAGATGCGCCCGCCCGAGAGCACCGAGAGGTCGCCCACGTGGAAGCTCGTGCCGACGAAGCTGCCCGCCTGGAGCACCTTGGCGGTCACGGCTGGTGTGCTCGAGGTGTCGAGGCTGAGGATCATGTCGCTGTTGCCGTTGTTGGTTCCCGCGACGTAGAGCAGGCCGTCGTCGCCTCGCTCGATCCCGCTGACGCGGAAGCTCGTGAGCTCGTTCGCGGGGCTCGTGCTCACGGCCGACCAACTCAGGCCTTCGTCGCTGCTCGTGTAGAGCCCGAAGCCGGTCGTGTTCGTGCCGCAGCCGACCCAGAGCTTGCCGTCGGGCTCGACGAGCAGCGCGTCGGTCCGGTTGAAGCCCGCGCAGCCGTGGGTGCGCAGCGTCCAGCCGCTCGCGGCGCCGCCGCCCTCACCGCCGCCGCCTTCGCCCCCGCCGCCCACGGCGCCGCCGCCGACGCCGCCTCCGCCTCCGCCTTGGTCGCTCCCGCCGCTCGAGCTCGTGCTCGTGCTGCCTCCGCCCGCGCCGCCTTGGCCATCGTCGGACGCCTGCTGGCAGCCCAGCAGCGCGACACAAGCGAGCAGTCCCACCCCGAAGCCACCGAGTCGAAGTCGATCGTTCATGCGTACCTCCATGTGCCGTGAAGCTACGGAGCCGAGGTCGAGTCCCGCCCTGAAACCGACCTGAATTCAGCCGCGAAGGTGCGCACATCGAGAGCGCGCTTCGCGCCGGGGCGTGGCGAGGCTTCGCAGTCGCGCCGTCGCGCATGCGCTATCCTCCGGCTCATGAGCTCGATCGCCGACCTCGAGGGCACGAAGTGGAAGGGCAGCTGCGAGCTCTGGCTCGACCCCCTGGGCAACGAGGCCATCCGGAGCGACTGCACGATGCGCATCGAGGGCGGCGCGGTGCACTACACCTGGAGCCACGAAGGCAAGGCGCACGAGGGCCGTCTCACCCCGCGCGACGAGGAGGTCGAGTTCGTCGACACCTGGCACCAGCCGGAGCCGATGAAGTGCCGCCGCCTGCGCGACGTCGGCGGGATCTTCCAGGCGCTGGGCGCCTACGGGCCCGAGGCCGACTGGGGTTGGCGCACGGCGCTCTGCCTGCGCACGCCGACCGGCGAGCTGGTCTTGCAGATGACGAACATCACGCCGTGGGGCGAAGAGGGCCGCGCGGTCCGCATGAGCTGCACACGCGAGGACTGAGGCGCTCGAGCGAGCCGCGGCTGCGACCGGCGCGGCCGGGGCTCAGAGCGCCGAGAGCGACAGCTCCGCGTAGCCGAAGTTCGACGAGCCTGCCCGCCCCGCGTTGCGCGTGAACTCGCCCGCGCGGAAATAGGCGTAGCCGAGGTTCAGCGCGACGCGCGACGCCGGCCGCAGGATCACGCGCGCGTCGAGCTCGTGCCCGATGAAGCTGCCGCTCTCGCCGGCTTCGTCGCGCAAGCCGGCTGCGTTCCACCGGTCGGTCGCGCTCGCGAGCCAGTAGGCGTTGAGGCCCGCGTCGGCCTGGAGCCACTTCGCGGGCCACATCTCCACGCGCAGCTTCGCCGAGTGCAGGTTCTCCCATTGCATGTAGTCGTCGTTCGACCACGGCCTCGCGAAGCCGTAGAAGCGGTCGAAGCGCCCGCTGCGCCGGTCGCCCGGCGAGGCGTCGCCCGAGCCGTAGCCGTATTGCGCGCTCAGGCGCGTCTTCGTGCGGTGGGGCAGGGTGTAGCCACCCTCGAGCACCATGCCCGCTGCGGCGTGATCGCGCCCGTCGACCACTCCGAGCTGCCCCGCGAGGTGCGCGTCGAAGTCGAGCCCGGTGTCGCCCACGACGCCGAAGCTGCGCAGACCGAGGTGCTGCACGTCGCGTGGGGCATCGTCGGCCGTGCGCTCCTGCCGGAGGCGCATCGCATAGGGCTCGAGCGTGAAGAGCTCCGACCAGGAGCGCAGCGCACCCACGGCGCCGAAGAACCATTGCCCAGGGTGCGGTGCGTCGAGCTCGTGCATCGCGCGGTCGAGCGGTTGCAGCGCGAAGAGCTCGGCCTGCACTTCACTCCGTCGCTCGCCGAGCGAGAGCTGCACTCCCTGGAAGGTGTTCGTCGTATTGCGCCACTCGTTGCGCGCCACCAGGCGGCGGTCGAGCAGCTCGAAGGCCACGCGCCCGCCTCGAACGACGACGGGTGTGCCGCGGCCGAGCAGATCGCGGAAGTAGAGCTCGCCGTAGAGCTGGATGGGCTCCACGGTGTTCACGTCGCGGTCCGTCTCTTCGAAGAGCGTGTTCGCGATGCGCGCGTCTTCGATCTCCACGGCGAAGCGCAGCGGGTCGACGAGCTCGCGCAGGCCCAGGTAGGCGCGCGTGCGCAGCAGGATCGGCAGGTCGAGCGCCTCGCGATCGCGGCGGAAGTCGTTGTCGCGCAGCTCGAAGCGGAAGCGGAGGTCCGCGCCGAAGTCCAGCCAGTCGACCCCGCGCAGGGCCTCGATGCCCGTGTCGCTCAGCGTGTGCACGTAGCGAGGCGGCTCGCTCTCGCGTTTGGTGCCATAGCCGCGCGACTCGGGCTTCGCCGTCTCCGCTCGGGCATCGCCCGAGAAACCAGGCGTGCTCCAGGCGAAGCACGCGAGCGAGAGGGCGGCCGTGGCGCTCCGCCTCAGGGCCTCAGGCTGCATCGAAGTACACGCCTCGCACCCAGCGAGGGCCCTCGAAGGAGGTGCGTGCGTGCAACATGCGGTGGTTGTCGTAGAGCACGGCGTCGCCCGGTCGCAGGGCGAAGCGGTATTGGTGCGCGGGGTTGCGTACGAAGCGGCCGAAGCGGTCGTAGGCGCGGAACCACTCGGGCAGGCGCTCGAAGGGCAGCGGCGGCGGGCCCGCGGTGAAGTAGGAGTAGCGCACGAGCGGCTTGCCCGGGGCATCCGACAAGATCGGCGCGACCACGAGGCTCTCGAAGGCCTTCTGCTTGCGGTGGAAGTGCACCGGCGTGCTGCGCAAGAGGCCCGCGGTGTGCGCGTCGGTCGCGTCGAGGTAGCGGGCCACGGCGCGCACGTCGACCAAGGCGTTCTCGCCGCCGCGTGTCGCCGCGCGTATGCCCTGCAAGAGCTGGTAGCGGGGAGGGTGATCGAGGAAGGGCTGGTCGGTGTGCACGTCGACCGCGGCGTTCGTGTAGCCGAGCTGGTCGGTGTTCTGGTTCGTGGTGTTGTCGGTGCGCAGATCTTCGATGCGCCCGAAGTGCGTGCCGATGACGCGCAGGCCCGTCGCGCCGAGGGCCTCGATCCAGGCCTCGGTCTCTGCCTCGGGCGGAGGGGCCTCGCCCTCGCGGCGCACGACCACCGCGCCATGCGCCTCGAGGCGCTCGAGCAAGGTCGGCAGCAGGGGCGCGAGCGAGGGCCCTCGCCAGCTGAGCTCGAGCTTCGCGACCTCGCTCGGGGGCGGGTCGATGTGCTCGCGCGCGCGTGGCGCGTGCTCTTCGAGCCAGGCGAGCGCGTAGCGACTGCGCCGGCCGCCGTGGCTCCACTGGACCTCGAGCGCGTCACCGTCGACGCGTGCGTGGGTCGCGCGCAGCTCGTCGGGCAGCTCGCTCGAGTCGAGCGTACGCTCGCGCGTCTCGGGGTGGCGATCGAGATCGCAATGGATCCGGAGCCAGCGCTCGTGGAGCGCGAGCTCACGCTCGCCGGCGACCCGCAGGAGCAACCAGCCGTCGCGGAGCTCGATGCTCGCCGGCGCGGCGGGGAACTCGCTGACGAGCACGGGGCCCATCACGCCGCCCTCGCCTGGCCGGCGGCGTGCAGCCACTCGCCCTCGGAGCCCTCCTCCAGCGCGCGCGAGAGCCCGCCGAGGCCGACCTTGCGCATGAGCGTGAGCGGCTTGCCGAGGCGGCGTGCTGCTTGGCGCGCGATGTGTACGGCGCCGTGGCTGTTCACGTCGGTGAGCACGATCACCAGATCGGCTCGACCCACGAGCGCGCGGATCTCCTCGACCCCTCGACCCGCGGTGTGTCCTGCGTGGACCTCGAGATCGTGCCCGCGCCGTCGCGCGTGGCGCTCGAGGCTCAGTGTGTTGCGTTCGCGACCACCGACGATGCCGATGCGCATGGCGATACCGACCCAGACTCCGTTGCACGGTTCATGGCTTCTTGGCTCCTCGTTCGCTCGCTGGACGGGATGCGACGGCGCATCCGTTATACTGGATGATGCTGCGCCCGGAGCGGATGCTTGTCAAGGGCTCGCCCGATCGCGGTGCTGCGCGCAGCTCGGTGTGGCGCCGAACGCGGCTACACTCGGGCGTCATGCGAAGCCTCGTCTGCGCCACGCTCCTCGTCTCTCTCGCGTTCGGCTGCGGCGACGACGCCTCCGATGGCACGGGCGGCGCCGGCGGCGCGGGTGGCGGGGAGCCCGAGCCGGTCGTGACGGTGCTCAGGCCGGGCGGCGAGCCGCTGCCGGGCGAGAGCGAGTGCAAGGTCACCATCACCGAAGGGCTGCCGAACTACGGGCAGACGCACGTCGCGGTCTGCACGAAGGTCGCCTACGCGACGAACCCACCGGCGAGCGGCAACCACTGGCCGATCTGGGCGGCCTTCGGCACCTACGAGCAGCCGGTCCCGCGCGAGATGCTCGTGCACGACCTCGAGCACGGCGCGGTCGTGATGAGCCACCGCTGCCAGGGCGAGTGCCCCGAGGTGCTCGCGGCCTTCGAAGAGGTGGTGACGGCGCACGGCGTCGACACGATCTGCGCGGCGGGGGTCGACCCCACGGTCACGAGCCGCTTCATCATCACGCCCGACCCTGAGCTCGACGCGCCGATCGCGCTCTCGGCCTGGCGCGCGACCTACGTGGCGACCTGCATCGACCTGCCGAGCCTCAGCGCCTTCGTCGACGCGCATTACGGCGAGGCGCCCGAGAACGTCTGCGCACAAGGCAAAGACCCGAGCGACCCGGCGACGGGCGTGCCCGACTGCGCACCCTGAGCTCGCCTCGGGGCGGCCTCTGCGCAGGCGGCGTGGCAGCAGACTTCGGCTACTCTGGCAGACGATGTCTCGCCCTCGCTCGCCTGCTCTCGTGCTGCTCGCACTCTTCGCTGCCCTCCACGCCGGCTGCGACGACCGCTCGGCGGCTTCGTCGACGGGAGGCGCCGGCGGCGGGCAGGGGGGCGCCGCACCGGTCGCCGAGCCCTACACGATCGATGCCTTCGTCGACGCGCGCATCACGAGCGACAGCGCGCAGCCGAACTTCCAGACGATCAGCGCCGAGATCGATCTCGTCGGCGCGCCCTTCGCTTCGGTCACGCTCGACGTGAAGCTCGACACGAGCTGCTACCCCTTCGAGAAGTGGCAAGACGATCCGCCCCCCGAGGGCCAGAACTGGCCGCCGAGCTGCGACGCCTACGATCGCAACTTCGAGATCTCGATCCACGATCCGAGCGCGCCCGAAGGCATGCCGGGCGTCGAGCTCGTGCGCGCGATCACACCCTTCGGTGGGCCGATGCAGGTCGAGGCCGATCTCACCGACGTGGCCAACCACCGGCCCGGCAAGCACCGGCTCGAGATCCACATCACCACGTGGTCGGACGGGGCGGGGCAGGTGAGCGGATCGAACGGCGGCTGGGACGTCAGCGCCAGCCTGAGCGTCGTGCCGGGCCCGGCGCCGCGCGAGGTGCTCGCCATCGTGCCGCTCTTCGACGGGAGCGACACCGATCCCAATGGTCCAGGGCCGCTGTCCTTCATGGTGCCCGAGGGTGCCACGACGGGGCGCGTCGAATACCGCGTGACCGGGCACGGCGGACCGAACACCGGCCCCGGATGCAATGGCCCGGCGGAGGAGTTCTGCCTGCGCGAGCACGTGATCCTCGTCGACGGCGCCGAGGCGACCACGCTCGAGCCCTGGCGCAGCGACTGCGAGAAGGGCTGCACGATGACCCATTACGGTCCGGAGGACGGCGGCTTCGACTACTGCCTCGAGAACCCCTGCGGACACCCCGCCAGCGTGCGCGCCTCACGCGCGAACTGGTGCCCCGGCTCGGTGACGCCGCCCTACGTGTTCGAGCTCGGCCTGCCCGCGGGAGCGCACGACTTCAGCTGGCGTGTGCCGGAGATGCTGGAGGGCGGCTCGTGGTCGGTGGCCGCCACCTACTTCGCCTACCGTTCGCCCTGAAGCGGGCACGGCAGGAGCACGTTCCGCCGCGCGCTCAGGAGGCCCACCTCGCCGGTCGCGAGGGCGGCGGCGGAGGCACGTCGCGCTCGCGTTTGCCCGAGCGATCCGGATCCGCGCTCCCTTCGCGCTCCCACGAGCGGCTCGCCATCGCGAGCTTCACGAAGAGCGAGGCGTCGTGCTCGCACGTGAGCAGCATCAGGCCCCCGAGCTCGTCGATGCCCGAGCGCAGCAAGAGCAGCGCCGAGCCCGCCGAATAGCCGACCACCCTGCAGTGCTGGAAGGCCTCGAAGACCCAGGACCGCGCAGCGCGATCGCGCGCGAGCTCCTCGGCGCCGCTCTCGGAGGTGATGACGGCGACGGCATCGAAGAGCACGCACGGCGTGGCGGAGAGCTCGTAGCTCACGGGGACCACGTGGCCGCGGTCGTCACGGATGCGCGCGCTCCTGGGTGCGATGATCGCCATGCGCGCGCCTGCGCGCAGGAGCTGTCTCTCGAGGGCCTCGAGCAGGTGGGCCGGTGTGCCCGCGCTCACGAGCACACCGACCTTGCGCCCCTTCAGGTTGGGCGGGGCCTTCGCGAGCATGCCCAGGAAGGGAGGATAGAGGTCGTCGAGCTCCGAGCCAGGGTCGATCGCGTAGGACTCGTCGACGACCCGCTCGGGCTGCTCGGGAGCCTCGCTCGCGTGGCTCGCGTCGATCGAGGCGAGCTCCTGCAGCAAGAGGCGGCGGCGTTCGGTCGGCTCGACCTCGCAGAGCTCGGCGGCGAACCTCGACAGGGCGCGCAGCTCGACGACGTCGCGCTCGCCATACGACCACGTCGGGGCTTGCTCGATGGGCTCGCGCTCGCCCCGAGCTCCGCCCATCTGCTCGAGCTGCGCGTGGATGTGCGCGAAGAGCGTGCGCGAGAACCCGGGGTAGGGCGGATCGTCCGAGTCGCCGAAGAGCTCGAAGCCGTCGGAGCGTGCCGGCTCGGGCTCGGCCACGAAGCGGATGTCGACCGCCGCGAAGCGCTCGAACATCCTCCGCGGCTCCGGCAGCTGCCTCTCGACCTTCGGTGCGTGGCTCGTGACGAGCTCCACGTCGTCGAAGGTCGAGAGGTGAGGGGCTCCACGCCCGCGGGCGCCGCTGCGCTCGCGGTGCGGGCTGTCCTGAGGTGGATTCGAAGTCGAGGTCGCCATCGGAGTGTCCTTCCGCTCATCATGCGATTGCGTGATCGAGGATCGACCTCCTGAGGTCGGTGCTCGGTCGTCGGGGTGCCCGCACCATTCGTGTCGGCTCGAGCTCAGGGCTGCGCGCTCAGCCACTGCGTGCGGGGCGCTCTCTGCTCCCCCACGGTGACGAGGTCGTCGGCGCCGCCCGCCTCGAGGATGTACTTGGCGCGTGCGCGCTCCTCGGCGTCGACCGTGTGCACGGAGATGAGGATGTTCCCGCCGCGCACGATCTTGCCCTCGTAGTTGCGCGCGTCGTGCTCGGGGATGCCGAGCCCGACCAGGGCGCCCGTGATGCCACCGATGGCCGCGCCCGTGGCTGCGCTCGTCAGCGTCGCGACGATCGGCCCGGCCACGATGAGCGGGCCGAGCCCGGGGACAGCGAGCACGCCGAGCCCGAGCAAGAGCCCGAGGGTGCCGCCGATGGCGCCACCGGCGCCCGCGCGCGCGAGCGTGCCGTCCGGCGTCCACGCGTGCGGCTCGAGCGCCTGCTCTCGTTCGCTCAGCTTGTCGGGGAGCAGCACCGAGATCGCGTCGTTCGCGAAACCACCGAGCTGCAGTGTCCGGACGATGTTCTCGGCTTGGCGCTGCGTCGCCACGAGCCCGACGATTGCTTTGTTCGCTGCCATGGTGTCCTCCTCTTCATCCTCCTTGGGGGAGGGCCGTGGTCTCGACCCGGTGCTCGGGTCGCCTCTCGTCGAAGGCGCGGGGCTCGACGCTCGCGCCGAGCTCGGCGCGCGGTCGAGACTTCGACGCCTCCAGCGCGGCGATGCGCGCGGCGTCCGACTCGGGGCGCGCCACGATGCGCGCCCGGTCGACGCGCCGCGGAGCTTCGCCCGAGCGGTCGGTGATGAGGACCCATGCAATGGTGAGCGACTGCTTCATCGAACCCTCTCCCCCTCGCGCTCTGCGCTTCGTACGGTCAATCGGAACGTGTGCCTCGGTGCCCCTCGTCCGCGCTCAGAGGCTCGACTCGTAGCCGGTCGCGGCGCCGACGATGAACAGCACCACCAGGGCACCGACGATGCTCCCGGCGACGCTCGACGCGTCGAAGTCTGCGACGGGTTTGTCGGTGATGAGGCTCGCGACCGAGCCCCCGGCGAAGGAGCCCGCCAAGGCGAGCCCCACGGTGAGCACGACGCCCATCGATCGCTCGCCCGGCATCAGCGCGCACGCGATGAGGCCGACGGCGAAGCCAGACACGAGGAACAGGATCATGCTCATGGTGTTCTCCACCGCCCGGGCAGCGAAGCCGCCGGGCGAGAGTGACGCGAGCCCCCCCCGGCTCGACGTCGAGCAGATACTGAGCAAGTCGCACGCCACCCTGGGATCGCGCTGATCCGCCGGAAACCCGCCGCGCACGCGAGGCGATACTCCCCAAGGTGGGGCGACTTGGTGTCGCGATCGGCGATGCGCAATGAGCGCAATTCGCGCTGGAAATGTGGCTTCGAGGCCACAGCCGTGGGCCGCGATCTGCGCGATCGCGATCTCGCGCTCGGCGTCGGCGCGCGGCGGTGCACCGAGCGTGCCGAGCCGCAGCGCGGGCCGCTCGCTCTCGCTCTCGTCGATGGCGACGCCGGCGCCCGCGCTCAGCGCAAGGGAAGCACGTCGCTGCCGCCGTTCTCGGGAGGCTCCGAGCGGATGCGCTCGAGCTTTCGATAGATCGTGCGCCGGTCGACGCCGAGGATCTGGGCGGCGAGCGACTTGTTGCCCGAGACGGCGTCGAGCACCTGGCGGATGTACCGGCGCTCGATCTCGTCCATGCGCGGCATCGTGGTCGGGTCGTTTCCTATCGGGAGCACCTCGGAGCGAGTCGGTTTGTACTCGCGGACCTTCTCGGGGAGGTCTTGCAGGGCGACGCGATCGCCCTGTGCGAGCGCGCAGGCGCGCTCGACGCAGTTCTGCAGCTCGCGCACGTTCCCCGGCCAGGGGTAGTTCAGCATCTTGTCGGCGACGGCCGGCGTGAAGCCGAGCAGTGGCCCGCGGTTCGAGGTGCTCATGAAACCCACGAGGAATTGGGTCGCGAGCGTGAGGATGTCGTGGCCGCGGCTGCGCAGCGGAGGGACGTGGATGCACACCACGTTCACGCGATAGTAGAGGTCTTCGCGGAAGCGCTTCGCTTGCACCTCGGCCTCGAGGTCGCGGTGGGTCGCGGCGATGATGCGCACGTCGAAGGGGACCTCGTCGTCGCTGCCCACGGGGCGCACGGTGCGCTGCTGCAGCGCGCGCAGCAGCTTCGCCTGCATGCCGGGGGGCATCTCGCCGATCTCGTCGAGCAGCAGGGTGCCGCCGTGGGCGTTGAGGAAGAGCCCTGGCCTCGAGGTGCGTGCGTCGGTGAAGGCGCCCTTGCTGTGCCCGAAGAGCTCGCTCTCGAGCAGGTTCTCCGGCATGGCGGCGCAGTTGATCGCGACGAAGGGGCCAGCGTGCCGGGCGCTCGCGCCGTGGATGGCCCTCGCGACGAGCTCCTTGCCCGTGCCGCTCTCGCCCATGACCAGCGTCGTGGCGTCGCTCCCGGCCACGCGGCTGATGAGCTCGAGCATGCGCCGCATCGGCGGGCTGTCGCCTACGATGAGGTTCGGGATCGCGCGTGCGCCGGCCATCTCCTTGCGCAAGCTGCGGACCTCGGTGCGAAGCGCGTGGAGCTTCAGCGCACGATCGACGACGCGGGTGAGCGCGTCGATCTCGAAGGGCTTCACGATGAAGTCGTAGGCGCCCGCGCGGATCGCTGCGATCGCGGTCTCCACGGTGCCGAAGCCCGTCATCACCACGACGGGCAGGTCTTCGCGGATGGCGGCGACCGACTCGCAGAGCTCGATGCCCGACATGCCGGCGCCCATGTCGACGTCGGTGAGCACGACGCCGATCTCCGGGTCTTCCAGGCGTGATCGGGCTTGCTCCGCGGAGTCGAAGCCGACGACGCCGTAGCCTCGTCGCTCGAGCTCCTCGCGGATCACGTCGCGCAGCTCCTGGTCGTCGTCGATGAGGAGGATGTTGCCGTGTGCGCTCACTCGGTACTCCGTTCTCTTGGATCCCCTCGGAGAGGCACGATCCATACGCAGCGACCCCATCCGAGCGGATGGCGCGGCGGCACCCAGCCCCGCGATGTGCGACCCCCCCACGGAGTCATCGCTCTCAGCATAACGCCTCGGAATGGCGTTGGCCCTGATGCAAATTGCCTCACCGTGCAGGCCCCACGATGCTCGGGGATTCGAGGCGCTCCGTCGGATGCGGGCGCGCGATTCGCGCAGAAGCTGCGCAGAGAGAGGGACGAGCGCGCGGCTCGAGGCGTCGATCGGCTGGGGAGGGCTTCGTGCTGCAGAACGCCACGGTCGTGGCGGTTCGCCACGTCGCCGCGTGGCCAGGGCCGTCGCGCGCGGCGCGATCGCGCGACGCCGAGGGCGTGGCGCACATCCTGCTCGGTGTGGGATGCGTCGTCGGACGCGGCCGGGCAGGGCTCTGCTTCCGGCCGCGACCGTCGACGCCTCTGAGCCGTGCTGGAGGTGAGCTGCCATGAACAAGCCCATCATCGAAGACGTTCGCGACGGCGCCCGCGCCGCTTGGGCATCGACCGGTGCGGTCGCGTCCGGAGCGAAGGCTTCGTTCACCGACAGGCTCGAGCAGGTCGCTCGCGTGGCGCGCGTGGTGCGCGGCTTCGGCGTCGACGATCTGCTCTACCGTGTGGGGCTCGAGCGCCGCCGCAGCCCCTACGCGGTGCCAGGCGCCTTCGGAGCGGGCGTGCTCGTCGGAGCGGGCGTCGCCTTGACGCTCGGCTCACCGTCCGGGCGCGAGGCCATCGGCGCGGTCGTCAAGGCGTTGCGCGCCTTCGTGGGGCTCCCGACGCCGGAGCAGGTCGACCTCGAGGCCGGGGCGTCGGCTCCACAGGAGCATGCGCAGGGCAGCACGACCGGCGCAGGCCGCGCGGTCTCGGTCCAGCCGATCGAGGCCGCGCGCGGCGAGGCTTGAGCGCCCGGGCCGAGCGCATCGGGGCTCGGAGCTCCCCTGCGCTCGGGCTCAGTCCGCCGTGAAGGCGGAGCAGAGCAGCTCGCTCTCGGAGACGCAGACCTCGCTCTGGCACAAGAAGCCCGGCGCGCACTGCGAGCCCGGGCAGGCTTCGCCGCCCTTCGGGAGCGCGACGCAGACCTCGCCGTTGCACACCGCGTCGGGGGTGCAGAGGTAGGTGCAGGGCTGCCCCGGCCCGGGCGCCTCGCCGCAGATGGGGTTCTGCGGATCGCTCGGGTCGCAATACTTGGACGTGCAATCGTTGGGGGAGCGGCAGCTCGCGCCGTTGGGCTGGGGGTCGGCGCAGCTGCCGTCGATGCAGGCGAGCCCCGGCGTGCAGACCGAGTTGGTGCAGTCCTCGCCGCGCTTCGGCAGCGCGGTGCAGGTGCCCTGGTTCGGGTCGCCCTCGTCGAGCTGGCAGAAGCCGTCGATGCGGCAGACCACGAAGGTCTCGCCGACGTTGCCGCAGCGCTCGCCGACCTGCGCGCCGCAAGGATCGACGCAGGTGCCCATGCACACGAGTCCGAAGTCGCAGTCGCGGGGATCCTCGCAGGCCTCGCCTTGCTTGGCCGTGCCGTGCACGAAGCCGCCGTAGCAGGTCGCGATGCAGCTCCCGGCGGACTGGGTCTGCGAGAGCCCGTTCGGTGAGCACTCCGCGTTACCGAGCACGGTGATCTGCGTCTCGACGCAGCGCGGATCGTAGGTGTAGCCCTCGCTCTCGCCCTGATCGACCACGAGCTTGAAGTTCGCGCTGATCTGCTCGACGCAGGCGCCCTCGCTGCCGCCGGGCAGCGCGCCCTCGTCGCAGCAGCCGGCCAGGTAGCCGCAGAGCGCCTCGCCGAGCGCGACGCCGGCCTCCTCGGGGTCGCTCAGATCGGGATCACCACCGCAGGCGGCCGAGTAGAGGGACATCGCGGCGCCGACGAGCACGAGGGCGCCGAGTCGCTGGGCGGTGCGGAACGAATCGCGGTGCATCGCCACAGCATACGCGATGGCGACGCGCGAGAGAGCGACGGCGTGAGCCGCGGGCCCGCGCTCACTCCGCGGCGGGCGCGAGCTCCTCGTCGGCGGCCTCGTCGAGCGGCTCGGCGCGTAGGGCCAGCGCGTCGAGCTTCGGCTCGTAGCGCGCCTTCTGTTCCTTCTCGATGGTCACGAAGCCGAGGGCGGCGAGCGCGCGGATGGCCCAGTAGGTCGGGTCGATCTCGAACCAGCGCACCGCGAAGTTCAGCGCTTGGCCGTACTTGTGGTGGTTGTTCTGGAAGAGCTCGCCCATCGTCAGGAAGTCGAAGGGCAGCGTGTTCACGCTGCGATCGTTCGTGGCGTAATTCCGGTAGCCGTACTTGTGGCCGCCCCAGTTCACGATGCCGCCGTGGAGCGGGCCCATGAACCAGTGCAAGGGCAGGAGCAGGAAGAACGCCCAGTGCGGCGCGAAGAGGAAGTACGGGATCGTGTATGCGGCGCCGAAGGCGAGGCGCGTGAGCCACGAGTCGCCGAGGCGCTCGAGCGCGGGCCAGGTCGGGTAGCCGCCCTGGAAGCGGGGCTCGGTCTGGATCGTGCCGCGGTAGAGGCCGACGTAGCGCAGCGCGGTCTTCGTCATCATGTCGACGAAGCCCTTCGAGGTGTGCGGCGAGTGCGGATCGCGCTCGGTGTCGCTGAAGGCGTGGTGCTCGCGGTGCAGCATCGCGTAGCCGCCGGGCCGCAGGTAGCTCGAGCCCTGGAAGAGGAAGGTCAAGAAGTGGAAGACCTTCTCGGCGCGCGCCGACATGGTGAACATGCGGTGCGCCGCGTAGCGATGCAGGAAGAAGGTCTGCATGAAGACGCTGAGCACCCAGTGAGCGACGAAGAACGTGAGGACGATGGCCACGGCGGGACCGTCGCATGGGCCCCATCGGGCGACCGTCACGCCCTGTCAGCGTTCGGTCACGTCGCTCGCGAGCGCGCGGAGCGCTGCGAGGTCGTCGTCCGCAGAGTGGCCATCGGGGGCCTCGCGCCTGGGCCACGCGAGGAAGGGCGCGCCCTGCTCGTCGACGTAGACGTGCTCGGCGTCGACGGCGCCGTGCACCGCGCCTGTGGCGTGCAGCGCTCGTAGCTCACGCGTGAGCACCTCGAACGGCGCCCGGCCGAGCGGCTCGCCGCGGTCTGCGAGGGAGATCCCGCGGGGCGACTCGACCCAGAGCTCGCCGAGCTCGGGCAGCGCGCGCAGCACGAGCGCGACGTGCCGTGGGGAGGCCGCGGCGAACCCGCGCGCGCGCGCCAGCAGACGCTCGTCGAGTGGGAGCCGCAGCACGTCCCGCGCGGTGCTGCGGTCGAAGCAGCGCCCGGTGTCGCGACCATCGCCGGGATCGCGCGCAGCCGAGAAGCGCTCGGAGACGTCGCCCGGAGGTGGCCTGCCGCTCCGACGAGAGAGCGGTGCGCGCTCGTGCTCCACGATGCGCGCGGACCACGGCAGCGCCTCGAGCATGCGACGCGCGGCGAAGGCGTCGGAGGGCCGTCGTTCGACCTCCTGGGCGAGCAAGCTCGCCACGAGCGCGTCGTGCCTCTCGTCGAGGTCGGGATGACTCGCCGACACCGGCTGCGCGAGGGCCCCGTCGACGGAGGGCTTCGCCGGCTGTCCGGTCAGCATCTCGTAGAGCAGCGCGCCCACGGCGTAGAGATCGCTCGCGACGGTCGCTGCTCGTCCGAGCCGCTGCTCCGGGGACATGTACGCGTAGGTGCCGATCGCCCCGGCGGTCGCGGTGCTCGACTGGTCCGAGAGGTGCGCCGCGCCGAAGTCCGAGAGCCGAGGGGCGCCCACGGCGTCGAACAGCACGTTGCTGGGTTTCACGTCGCGATGCAGCACACCGATGCGGTGCGCCTCGCCGAGCGCGCCGAGCACCGCCGACGCCACCTCCGCGGCGCGCGCGGGCGCGAAGCTCTCACGGCTCAGCAAGCTCGCGAGGTCTCCGCCTGGCATCCACTCGAGCGCGAGCGCCGGTCCGTCCGGTAGGTAGTCGACGAGACCCACGATCGTGGGGTGGGCGAGGCGCGCCAGGGCGCGGGCCTCGCGCTCGAAGCGCAGCACGGCGTCGCGACCCGCGCCCTTCGCGTGACCACGCAGGAGCTTGAGCGCGACCGAGCGGCTGGTCATGCGGTCGAAGACCTCGAGCACACGCGCATGCGGGGACTGCGCGATCTCACGTCGCAGCTCGAAGCGCCCGAAGAGCAGCTCGCCCCCGCTCGGGCGCGCCTGTTCGGAGCCTCCCGCGCTGGGCGCCTCGTGCTCGAGCGCCGCTCCCTCGGCGCGTGCCTGCGCCTCGGCATCGCGCGCGGCCTCCTCGAAGCCCAGCGCACGCAGTGAGCGCACCAGCACCCCGAGCCCGCGGCGTCGCTCGGGCGATCCGGCCTGCATGCCCTGCACGGCTCTCGCGGCGGCTTCGTAGCGATGGTGCCGTTCGCACAGCTCGGCCAGGGCGAGCCGCAGCCCGTCGCCTCCGCCCGAGCGCAGGGCCTTCTCGAGCTCGCGCGCGGCGTCTCGGGGTCGCCCCGCCCGCTCGAAGGCCGAGGCGGCTTCGATCGCCGCGCCCGCCCGCGCGAAGCACTCCGCGGCGCGCAGCTCGTCTCCTGCGCGGAGGAAGATCTTCCCCGCGTGGAGCGGCTGGCCGCGGTCGAGCAGCTCCGCGGCACAGAGCTCGAGCTCGGCGCCGCCCAGCGCGCCCACGGCCTCCTCGACCAGCTCCTCGTCGCCGCTGAGGACGGCGAGCCGTACGGCGCGCCTGGGCTCGCCTCCCTCGAGCGCAGCCCGCGCGGCGCCTGCGAAGTCGCAGGCCTCTTCGAGCATCGCGGAGCGCTCGAGCGGCGCGGAGCCGTCGGGCAACGCGGAGCGCTCGAGTGGCGCGGAGCCGTCGGGCAACGCGGAGCGCTCGAGCGCGCTCGTCACGGCTCGCGCGTCACGGGCTCCGCGCCGGTCGCCGAGAGGTCGAGCCGGACCGTGCGCCCCAGATCGAAGCGCACGAGCGCGGTCGCGGGCTCGTCGCCCGAGGCGCGAGGCTCGCTCGTGGCGATGGACTCGCGCAGCTCGCGGAAGCGGTGCACCGAGAGCTGTAGCTCGCTCGCAGGTGCCCTGGGGTCGGCGTCGATCAGCGCGCCGGGCAGGATGGCGTGGCCGTCATCGATGAAGGTGCAACGATGTGGCTCGGCGCCGCCGATGTCGACGTAGACGAGGTCGCTCGCGCCGACGGCCGGGCTCCAGGCCAGGACGAGGTCGCGGCCCGGGCGTGCGACGAGCGCGTGCTCGGTGGGCGCTGGCTCGAGCCCCGGCTCGGCCGGCGCGCGGGGCGGCGACACGCTCGCGCCGTCGATCGTGAGCCCGTCGAGCGCGGCCGGCGCAGACAGCTCGAGCACGAAGGGATCGGCGGAGCTCGAGCCCGTGCCGCTCACCGCGTAGCGCGCGGGCACCGGGATCGGCTGTGAGGCGTCGGGTGAAGTGTAGAAGACGCCGGACACGACCTCGCCCACGTCTGGGAAGGCGCGCGGCGCGAGCCAGAGGTCGGCCCGCGCGCCGTCGCCCTGATCGCTCGAGGCGTCGCGTACCCTCAGGATCACGTCGCCGACGTCGAGCAGCTCGAGCCCGCCGCGCACGCCCTCGAAGCCGCGGGATCCGTCGAGCTGGCGCACGAGGTCGGCCAAGCTCCTCGCATCCGAGACGGCGCTCTCGAGGTCGCGGGGCTCACCGGGGCGCGACTCCCAATCCAGCTCGCGCAGCGGCACGCACTCACCCGCGCTCGGCAGGTTCGGGCGCCCGCCGATCACGCGATCGATCGCGTCGCGGTCGGTGTCGCCGTGACGGAGGAACTTCGCGGAGACGTTGGTGCGCGTCGAGCCACCCGCCTCGAGCTGCTCGACGCTCACGAGCGCCACGAGCTGGGAGCTCGCGTCGTTCGCCGCGCTCTCGTCGGGCGCTTGAGACGCGCAAGCCACGGCCGACGAGGCGACGAGGCCGAGCACGAGGGGATGGGCGAGACGCGCGAACATCGACTTCGACACTGTAGAAAGTCGGCGCTCCGCTCGCAAGGTCTCGGGCCGCGCGGTCGCCTCGCCGTGGGGACCGCGTGCTGGTCAGAAGCTCAGTGCGAGCGCGCTCGCGGGCGCGATCCCCAGCTGCTCGATGTCGGCCTCACGCTGGCCCAGGGTGCCCCAGGCGCGGTGGTAGGCGAGATCGAGCTCGAGGGCGACGTGGATGCTGCGGAAGCCCACGCGCATGCCGAGCACGCCGCCGACGAAGGCGTGGGTGCCGCTGATGGCGACGAAATCGGCGCTCGCGGCCTCGCTCGCGGAGAGCTCCGTCTCGAGGATGCGGCCTCGCAAGAGCTCGAAGCCTCCGCGAGGTCCGATCCACACGGAGTAGATGTCCGCCTCGCTGGACCAACCCACGAGCACGGGCAGATCCCCTCCGCCGCCGTAGACGCTGCCCAGATCGGCGTCGCCGCCGCGCGGGCGTGGGAGCAGCGCCGAGGCGCCCGCGCCGACCGAGAGGCGCCACGAGTCGCCGAGATCGAAGGCGTGGCGGCCGTCGAGCCGGATCGCACGGCCCATGTAGGCGAGGCCCGCTTCGTTGTCGCCGTCGATGCCGACGCGCGCGCCCACGAACGGCGCCATGCCCGGCGCCACGGCGACGTCTTCGAGCACGCCGCTCGCTTCGTCGAGCAGCGCCGATCGATCGAGCGCCACCAGCCGACCGGCGACGCCACCCGCGACCTGGACGCGCCCCGGCGAGAGCACTTTGGCGGGGTGCAGGAGCGGCGCCGCTCCGCCACAGCCAGCGAGCGCAGCAGCACCCAGGACGAAGAGAGCGAACCCCGCTCTCTTCGTCCGAGCTCGGCCCGCGCGTCCGTGGCGGGCCGAGCCGCTCACTTCCTGAAACGCGAGGGGTAATCGTTGCTGTCGATGCGCTTCTTGAGCTCGCCGTCGTCCGGGTGGAGCTTCACGGCCTTCACGGCCAGGCCCGCTTCTTCCTCGCGGTTCTTCGGGTCGGGCAGGCAGCACTCGACGGGGCACACCGCCTGGCAGGCCTCGTGGTCGTAGAAACCGACGCACTCGGTGCAGAGGTCGGGGTCGATGACGTAGATCTCGTCCCCCTCGCTGATGGCCTCGTTCGGGCACTCCGGCTCGCAAGCGCCGCAGTTGATGCAGTCGTCGGTGATGTACGTCGACATGAAGGTCTCCTGGGAGGCGTCGGCGAGTCCTCTAAGGGGCGCGCTCCAGGTTGTCAAATAGCTCCGCCCGAGGCGAATGTTCCGTTACGGAACAATCCTAGGGGCGGCTCGCTCACTCCGCAAGCTCCTCGCGCCGCTCCGTCGCTCGGGTTGCCCCTCTTCCCTGGGCCCACTACGGTCCCGCCGACATGCCTCGTCTCGGTCTCTCGGCACTCTCGCTCGTCGCCCTGCTCGGGGGTGGCGTCCTCGGCTGCCGGCCCGACATCGGCGACGACTGCGTCACCTCGATCGACTGCTCGCAGCAGGGCGATCGCCTCTGCGACACCTCCCAGCCGGAAGGCTACTGCACGGTGTTCAACTGCGAGCCGGACCAGTGCCCCTCCGAGGCGGTGTGCGTCGGCTTCGGGCTCGAGCTCGACCCGGTCTGTGGCGAGGTCTACGACCCGAGGTGGACGCGCTTCGAGCGGAGCTTCTGCATGCTCGCCTGTGAAGACTCGAGCGACTGCCGCGAGGGCTACGCGTGCGTCAGCCCGACCGAGCGCCGCGCGGTGAGCATCGATCTCGAGAACGAGCTCAAGGGCTCCAAGGTCTGCTTCGTCGCGTCGAGCGTGCCCGTCGACGAGCCTCCCGACGAGCCGCCCGCCTCTTGCTACCCGACGGCCCCCGCGGGCGACGACTGAGGGGTCGAGCGCGATGTTCGGCATGGTGCCCCTGCCGCGCACGCTCGAAGCGGCGCTCCGGGACCTGGGCGATCCGAAGCTACAGGTGCGTCTGTCGGCGGCGCGCGATCTGGCGCGGCACGTCGACGACGACCGCGCCCGGGTGATCTCCGGGCTCGATCGCGCGCTGCGCGACGACTCCGGTCAGGTACGCGCGACGGCGGCGGAGCTGCTCGGCGACCTCGAGGCCGTGGAGGCGCTCCCGTCCCTGCTCGTGACGGTCGAAGACGAGATCGATCTCGTCCGCCAGCACGCGATCTACGCGCTCGGCATGATCGGCGACTCGCGCGCCCAGAAGCGGCTCGAGCGCGCGCTCGAGGACCCACGCCCCGAGCTGCGCTTCCAGGCCGTGATGGCCTATCCGCGCGTCGTGTCGGAGCCGGCGCACGCGGTGCGCGCGCTCGTGAAGGCCTCGCGCGACCCCGACGAGCACGTCGCGCACATGGCCTTCCGCATGGCCGAGACGCTCGCGGCCGAGGGCGAGGTCGTCGATCCGGCGGTGCTGCGCCGCGCGCTCGAGGCGCTCGACGACGAGCGCGCCCGCGTGCGCGCCGTGGCCGCGGTGATCGTGGCGCGCAGCGGGCGGGGCGAGGCCGACGAGCTGCTCGTCCAGCTCGTCTCGGGTGCGCTCGCGACGCCCGAGCTCGAGGACGTCTCGGCGGCCATCGAGCTCTGTGGAGACCGCCGCCTCGAGCGCGCTCGAGCGGCGCTCGCGAGGCGCGCCTTCGGAGGTCTGCTCGGCTTCGGGCGCGACCCTCTGCGCTGGAACGCGCGCACCTCGCTCGCGAGGCTCGGCGACGAGCGGGCGCGGCGCGAGATCCTCGCCGAGCTCGACGCGCGCAGCCCCGACGTGCGCACGCTCGCCGTCTCGGCCGCAGGGAGGGCGCGCATGCTCGAGGCCTACGACCGCGTGCTCGCGATGAAGGACGACCCACGGCGCGCCGACCCCTCCACGGTGGAGGCGGCGCTCGCCCAGCTCGACGAGGAACGCGCGGCATGAACGACACCTTCAGCGAAGCCGATCTCGCGCCGAGTGACGACGAGCGCCGCGCGAAACGCGACGACCGCATCGAGCGCGTCGCCGTCGCGCTCGCGGTGATGTCGTTCGCGCTGGTCGCGGGTGGGATCGTCGCGCTCGGCGCTTGCGCGGCGCCCTTCGTCTTCCGCCTCACCCCGGCTCCCTTCAGCGGTCAGGCCATGGGCGCGGCGTTCATGCGCTTCGACCGCATCGCGCTCGCCGCCTCCTGTGTGGTGCTCGCGGTCGAGATGCTGCGCACCTGGATCGACCGCAGGCAGAGGCCGAGCCTCGTTTCCCGGGTGCGCCGCTTCGCCGCGATCGTGTTCGCTGGCTGCGTCGCCTACAGCGGCATGTCGCTGAGCCCGGCGATCGTCGAGCTCTACGCCGCTGGGGCGCGCCGCGACGCCGCCGCCGAGGCGGCCCCCGTCGCTTCGCAGGGATCGAAGAACGCCGAGCTCGACGCGATCCACCAGAGGGCGAGCCAGATCGCGAAGATCGAGGTGGCCGCCGGCCTGCTCGCGGCCTTGCTCCACGTGTGGACCGTGCGCACCCGCCGCCCCGAGGACGAGGACGACGAGGCGCTCGCCCCGTTGCCGCCGGGCCCCGCCAGCCGTCGCTGAGCTGCTCTCCTCACGACAGGCCTCGCCGCTGGGTGCGCCTCGCGCGCCCTTCCTGCTAGCCTGGTCGCATGAGGCACTGCGGACTTGCTTTGGTGGTGTGTGTGCTCGGTTCGGTCACGTCCCTCGTCGGCTGTGGCGACAGTGCGAGCGACGGTACGGGCGGCGGAGGTGGGTCGAGCTCCCCGTCGAGCAGCTCGAGCGGTGGCGGCGACGGCGGCGCGGGCGCCACGACGACGTCGACGACCACGACGACCACGACGACGACGACCACCACCACGAGCACGGGCTCGGGCATCATCCAGTGTTCGTCCGACTACTCGAACATCCCGGCGAGCGCCGAGTGCGATCTGCTCCAGCAGAACTGCCCCCAGGCGAACCAGACCTGCGCCTTCGTCGACGACGGCAACGGCGGCTACACGACGGCCTGCGTGCTCGCCAACGGCCTCAAGGGCCTCGCGCAGGACTGCGCCGCGCCCAGCGAGTGTTCGGCTGGCCTGTTCTGCATCGGCGGCCAGTGCACGCCCGTGTGCTGCCCCGACGCCGGCAGCGACGAGCCCTGTGGCGGCGGCCTCTGCAACGTCAACGTCACCATCGCGAGCTCGTCGAGCTTCATCATGGGCTGCAGCTTCGGCGACCAGTGCACGCTCTTCGACCCGAACGCCTGCCCCGGGGAGCAGTGCAACATCGTGAGCGACGGCTTCGCGATCTGCGGCTCGAACAGCGGCGACATGGCGGAGCCCGGCGACCCCTGCGAGTTCGTCAACGACTGCGGGAGCATGCAGGTCTGTCTCTCGGGGCAGAACCCCGCCGACCCGGGCGAGTGTCACTGGCTCTGCCAGGGTGGCTCGAACGCCCAGCCCGGCCTCGGTGGCTGCCCGTCGAACCACACCTGCAACCTCAACATCGAGCTCGGCTTCACGAACGTCGGCTTCTGCGATCCGCTGTGACATTGGGGGGGCGCAGCCCCCGCTGTGTCGATGGCGCGGGGCCCCGGAGCCCCGCGCGCCCCCGGCTCTGAAGCTGCGCGCGGGGACCCAGCCCCGCTTGCGTCGCACGCCGTCAGGTCTTGGAGGCTGCGCGCGGAGCCCCGACGCGCGTCGTAGAGCGAGCGGCGCGGAGCGCAGTGCCTGAGCGATCGCGGAGCGCGCGTCAGGAGGGCCGCCCCTCATCGTCCTGGCCCGCGATCCCGCGTTCCGCTAGCGTTGCGGGCCATGGATCGTCCCGCAAGCGCCTCGGCGAGCGCGTCGAGTGACGCCGACCTCATCCACGGCGACGCGCCCGACCTCGGCCTGTTCCGTGTGCTGCGCGACGACGGCTCGATCGATCCCTCGCACGACCCCAAGCTGTCGCGCGAGCTGCTGTTGCGCGCCTACCGCGAGATCAAGCGCCTGCGTGTGCTCGACGCGCGCATGATCCTGCTCCAGCGACAGGGGCGCATCGGCTTCTACGGCGCGTGCACCGGGCAGGAGGCCACGCCCATCGCGTCGGGCCTGGCGCTCGAGCCGCAGGACTGGGTCTTCCAGGCGCTGCGTGAGCCCTCGATCATGCTCGTGCGCGGCTTCCCGCTCACGAAGTACGTCGCGCAGATCTTCGGCAACGAGCTCGACGTGCTCAAGGGGCGCATGCAGCCCTCGCACATGGCCGGCCGCGAGGTGAACCACGTCTCGTGGTCGAGCTGCATCGGCCCGCAGGTGCCGCAAGCGGTGGGCGCCGCGTGGGCCGCCAAGCTGCGCGGCGACCGCACGGTGGTGCTCGGCTTCGTCGGTGACGGCGCCACGAGCCAGCCCGACTTCCACGCGGCGATGACCTTCGCGGGCGTGTTCAACGTGCCGGCAGTGATCATCTGCCAGAACAACCATTGGGCGATCAGCGTGCCCTCTTCGAAGCAGACGGCGTCGCCCACCTTCGCGGTGAAGGGGCGCGCCTACGGTGTGCCCAGCGTGCGCGTCGACGGCAACGACGTGCTCGCCGTCTACGCGACCATCAAGGAGGCCGTCGATCGTGCGCGCGCAGGGGGAGGCCCCACCTTCATCGAGTGCCTCACCTACCGCATCGGCGCCCACTCCACGAGCGACGACCCCTCGCGCTACCGCTCTCAGGAGGAGGTCGACCGCTGGATGAAGCGCGACCCGCTCCTGCGTCTGCGTCAACACCTCGTGCGCGAGGGCGCGTGGGACGACGAGCGCGAGGCCGCGCTCGAGGCCGAGCTGAACGCCGAGATCGGCGCGGCCGTCGTCGAGGTCGAGAAGCACGGGCCTCCCGCGCGGGAGACGATCTTCGACGACGTCTACGCCGAGCTGCCCTGGCACCTTCGCGAGCAGCGCGAGGAGCTGCTGCGGCACGAGCCCGCGCCCAACCACGGCTGAGCGCGATCGAGCCCTGCGCCGCGCCGCGTCGAGGCGCTCCCGCTGGCATCTGCTCGCGGGAAGCGGTATCCCCTCGCCGCGATGAAGACCTACGACGCGATCGTCATCGGCGCGGGCCCCGGCGGGTACCCCTGCGCCATCCGCCTCGGACAGCTGAAGCAGAGCGTGCTCTGCATCGAGAAGGAGTCGCCCGGCGGCGTGTGCCTCAACTGGGGCTGCATCCCGTCGAAGGCGCTCATCAACGCCGCGCACACCTACGAGAAGGTGAAGCACGGCGGCATGGGCCTGAAGGTCCAGGGCGTGAGCATCGACCCGAACGAGCTGCAGGACTGGAAGGACGGCATCGTCAAGAAGCTCACCGGCGGCGTGAAGTCGCTCCTGAAGAGCAACGGAGCCGACTACGCCCAGGGCGACGCGAAGCTCACCGGGCCGAAGACGGTCGAGGTCACCACGGCCGACGGCAAGAAGGAGGTCTACGAGGCGAAGAAGGCGATCGTGATCGCCACCGGCGCCACGACGATCGAGATCCCCACCTTCAAGTTCGACGGCAAGCAGATCATCGGCGCGCGCGAGGCCGTGAGCCTGCGCGAGATCCCGAAGCGAATGCTCGTCATCGGAGGCGGCATCATCGGCCTCGAGCTCGGCATGGTCTACCAGAAGCTCGGCTCCGAGCTCACGGTGCTCGAGGCGCTGCCGTCGATCTTGAACGGCGTCGACCCGGAGTGCAGCAAGATCGTCGAGCGCCGCATCACCAAGCTCGGCGGCACGATCCACGTCGGCGCGAAGGCGCTCGGCTACGAGCGCAACGCCGACGGCTCGGTGACCGTGTCCTTCGAGAAGGCCGGCAAGAAGGAGTCCGTCGTGGTCGACACGGTGCTCGTCGCCGTCGGCATGCGCCCGCACACCAAGGGCATCGGCCTCGAGGCCGCCGGCGTGAAGACGAACGAGCGCGGCTTCGTGCCGATCGACAAGTACGGTCGCACCAACGTGCCGCACATCTACGCCGTGGGCGACGTGAGCGGCCCGCCGATGCTGGCGCACAAGGCCAGCAAGGAAGGCGAGATCGTCGCGGAGGTCATCGCAGGTCACAAGGCCGCGATGGACTGGGTCTCGATCCCGGGCGCGATCTTCACCGACCCGGAGATCGCCACCGCCGGTCTCACGGCCGAGGAGGCGAAGGCCAAGGGGCACGAGGTCTCGGTCGGCAAGTTCCCCTTCGCGGCGCTCGGCAAGGCGATGGCGATGAACGAGACCGAGGGCTTCGTGAAGGTCGTCGCCGACAAGAAGACGAAGCAGATCCTCGGCGTCCACATCGTGGGACCGGAGGCGAGCACGATGATCAGCGAGGCCGCGCTCTCGCTCGAGATGGCCGCCTTCCTCGACGACGTCGCGCTCACGATCCACCCGCACCCGACGCTCGGCGAGGCCTACATGGAGGCCGCCGCGCACGCCTTGGGCCACGCGATCCACATTGCCAATCGCTGAGCCGCTGACGCGGCTCAGGTGCCAATCGCCGAGCCGCTGACGCGGCTCAGGTGCCAACCGCTGAGCCGCACGGGCTCGTGTCCTGGTCGGCCCGGCTGGATCGTTGGTGATCCAGACCGGGCCGAGGTGCGACATCGACCTGCATTCTCTCCCAGAAAACCACTTGCCCCGACCTGGCATCGCTCGTGCACACTGGCCTGCCGTGAAGCGCACGCTCCGCTCGTTGTTCCTCGGTGTCGGCCTGCTCGGCCTCGGTCTCCCACTCGCGGGCTGCTCCGACGACCCGGAGAGCACGAGCTCCAACCAGACCTCCGCGAAGGCCACGCTCGAGCTGCATGCGCTCGATCTCTGGGGTCAGCCGCTCCCGGAGGATGGCCTGGAGCTCGTCGTGCTGCGCGACGGTCAGCAGGTCTCGGGCACCTGGGTCGACGCCCACACGCTGCGCCTGCCGCTGAGCGCGGCCGCCACCTACGAGGTGCTGCTCTCGGCTCCGGAGCACCACGCGCTGCGCACCGAGCTGCGCTTCGACGGTAGCTCTCTGCCCACCGCGCTCTCCGCGCGCCGCGGCGCCGACGACGCCGGCCACGGCGTGACCGTCTCGCACGCGACGCCGTCGGGCGGCAAGCCGGTCCACCGTGTGCAGCTCGGGCTGCGACACAAGTGGTTCTCCGCTTCTGGGCGCCCTGCGCGCCGAGGCAACTACGTCGATCTGCTGCTCGACGGCGAGGAGGCCTACGCACGTGTGCACTCGGATCTCATCGCCGCCAAGAGCGAGGTGCTCGCGTCGACGTGGTGGTGGGAGTCGAGCTTCGAGCTCGTCCGCCCGAAGGCGACGCACGCGACGATGTCGCCCGAGGCGCGTCGGGCCAACACGGTGATGTCGGTGATGTCGGCGAGCCCGGCGACGAAGCGTGTGCTCGTGGGCCAGCTCTGGGGCCAAGACGGCGTGCTCTCGGGCTTCACCGTCGACGGCGAGCTGAAGGCCAAGGGCGCCGCCGCGAACGACGGCTTCGAGTTCATGGGCCAGGCGAACAGGACGCGCGGCAAGTTCCGCTTCGAGGTCTCGCCCTTCGCCTTCGGCGACCGCGTGGAGCCCAACTTCCCCAAGGACCTCTACGACGACGAGCCGCTCATCGCGTCGACCATGAAGGCGAAGGACGTCGATCTCACCCAGTGGCCCATCGAGATCGACACCGAGCACGCGAGCATGCACCAGAAGTTCATGGTGATCGATCACGAGGTCGCTCACATCGGCGGCATGAACCTGCGGCGCGTCGACTGGGACACCTCGGATCACCTCGTCTTCGAGCCTCGTCGCATGCTGATCGACGCCACGAACGACGCCCGCGCCGAGGTCGCCGCGAAGACGCGCCTCCCGGACACCGGCCCGCGCAAGGACTACATCGCGCGCGTCGAAGGACCGGCTGCGCAGGACGCCGCCGACGTCTTCCAGAAGCGCTGGGAGATCGCGAAGGGCGAGCGCGTGGAGTTCCACCAGAACGCCTCGACCTTCGAGGTGAAGCGCGAGATCGCCGAGCGCAGCGGTGGCGTGCAGGCGCAGGTCACGGCGACGCTCCCCCAGCCCTGGTGGGAGCACTCGATCGCGGAGACCTGGCTCAACGCGATCGAGCAGGCCGAGGACTACGTCTTCATCGAGGATCAGTACTTCCGCGCGCCGATCCTCAACGACGCCCTGATCGCGCGCATGCGTGAGAAGCCCGGTCTGCGCCTGGTCGTGATCACCAAGCCCATCAACGAGTGGACCGATCCGGGCTGCCGCTGGACCTACGAGAGCGCCGGGCTCTTCGCCAAGGAGTTCCCGGGCAGGTTCCTCTTCCTGCAGCTGCGCGCCTTCGACACGCAGGTGACCTGGGGCGTCGACGAGACCGACGCGCATTTCCAGGACATGGACGTGCACAGCAAGCTCTTCATCGTCGACGACAAGTTCCTCAGCGTGGGCTCGGCGAACAAGAACAACCGCGGCATGATCTACGAAGCCGAGCTGAACCTCGCCGTCTTCGATGCCGAGTGGGTGCGCCTCGCGCGCAGGCGCGTGCTCGGCAACGTGCTGCCTTCGGGCGAAGCGCCGGCCGACGGCGCCTCCGCGTGGTTCGCGCAGCTCGCCAAGGCGGCCAGCTACAACGACGCCGTCTACGCGCGCTGGGACGCCGAGGGCATGGACATCAGCCTCGATGGCGCGCCGGTGCCGGTCGACTACAGGCCGCGTGGCTTCCTCTACACGCTGCCCTTCCGCACCGTGTCGGACTGCCTCTTCGAGTCGGTCGGCCCCGACATGACGGGTGGAGAGCGCCCCGAAGGCCCGCCGCAGGGCTCTGGCGCCGAGGGCAGCGACGTCGAGTGAGGGCCGGGGTCGAGCTCGGGCGCCGCGCTCGCCAGGAGCGCGGCCCGGCTCAACCCTTCTTGCGTCGCTCGAAGCAGCTCTGCGGCACGCCGAGCTCGGCGCGCCTCGCGCTCGTGGCGTCGACGAACTGCAGCGTCTTCGGGTCGTGGTAGCCGCTCACGATCGGGAGCGACGCGTCGTGCGCTCGATAGAAGCTCACGATGCGCCCCATCAAGACCTCGCGCAGGTACTTGCCGACGAGCGACGCGAGCTCGACGAGGCGATCGTTGCCGTCGGCGTCTTGCACGAAGCGCAGCTCGCCGACGCCGGGCATGGCGTAGGCGCTGTGGCTGCGCTCCTCGCGGAGCGTCGTGCAGAGGCGCCCGCCGAGCGGGCCGAAGGCGGGCGTGTACTTGGTGAGCCCGCCGACCTTGCCACACACGGCGAGCACGTCGCTGCCCGCGAGCGCGCGTAGCCCGAGCACGAGGCGCTCCATCGCGTGCAGGTCGACGAGCATGCGGGAGCGCCCCGCGTCGAGGGCGTCGTCGAGGCGCTTGGTGCACACGATCACCGAGCGCACGGCGACGACCCGGATCCCGGAACGCTCGAGCGCGCGAAGATCCGAGCGCACGGCGGAGAGCAGCGGCGGATCGGACTCGAAGGCGTCGGCGCCTTCGCCCCAGCACTGCGCCTCGAGCCCGCGCGGGCAGGGGCGGCGCAGCTCCTCGGTGGGGTCGAGCGACAGACCACCGACGAGCGCCGCGACGCTCGCGCCGCCGCCCGGGATGGCGCCCGCCTCGGCGAGCGCGCGCGCCCAGGACTCGCCGAGCGCGACGTCGCCGTGGGCGACGAGCGCCTTGCTGTCGCCGAGGCGCTGGGCGCGGCCGCCGCGCAGGCGGCGCTCGGCGGCCTCGTGTCCACCCGGGCGGAGCTCGGCGAGCACGCCGGTGACCACGAGGGGCCCGAGGCGAGGGCCGAGCCCGTTCTCGTCGATGCCGATGCGGTGGCGCACGGCGGGCACGACTCGGCCGCGGAGCGTCGCGCGTCAAGCGCGACGCGGTGTGCGAGGCACGTGGCTCAGGCCTCGACGAGGCTCAGGGCCTGACGAGGCTCAGGGCCTGACGAGGCTCAGGGCCTGACGAGGCTCGGGGCTCGGCGAGGCTCAGGGCTTGATGGAGCGGCTGACGCGCGAGGCGGACTTGGCGAGCGTCTCGCTGACGAGCTCGGAGAGCACCCTCAGCGGGACCGGCTTCGAGAGGAAGTAGACGCTCCTGCGCTTGAGCGCCTGCGCGCGCGCTTCGGCCGTCGAGTCGGCCGTCGCGACGATGACCGGGGTGCCCTTGTTGACCGAGCTCGGCTCGGCGAGGGCCTCGAGCACCGCGTAGCCGTCGACGTTCGGCATGTGCAGATCGAGCACGACGAGGTCGAAGATCTCGCGCCGGAGGTGCTCGAGCGCCTCTGCTCCGCTCGACGCCGGGACGACCTCGCCCAGCGCCTTCAGCGCCATGCCGAAGAGGCGACGGGTGTCGGCGTCGTCGTCGACGAGCAAGATCCTGATCGCGGACACTCGGGACGCATCTTCCCACCGGGACGGAGCTTGGCAAACATAGATGCATGCGCGTCGTCCCCGTGCCTTGCCTGAGCGACAACTACGCCTACCTCGTGTGCCCCGAGGGCGCGCGGGAGGCGCTGGTGGTCGACCCCTCGGAGGCGGAGCCGGTGCGCGCCGCGCTCGCGCGGGAGGGACTCTCGCTCGGAGGCGTGCTCGCGACCCACCACCACCACGACCACGTCGGGGGCATCGACGAGCTCGTCAGCGAGGACGGCGGCCTCGAGGTGCTGGGCTCCGCGCACGACCGAAAGCGGATCCCGCGTCTGACGCGCGCCCTCGCGGACGGGGAGACCGCCGTGCTCGCCGGGCTCGAAGTGCGCGCGCTCGCGGTGCCCGGGCACACGCTCGGCGCGCTGGCGTTCCACATCGGCGACGAGCTCTTCACGGGTGACACGCTCTTCGTCGCAGGCTGCGGTCGGCTCTTCGAGGGCACCCCGGCGGACATGTACCGCTCGCTCTCGGGCGTGCTCGCGAAGCTACCGCTCCACACACGGGTCTGGTGTGGTCACGAGTACACCGAGGCGAACCTCCGCTTCGCCTCGGCCATGGAGCCCGAGCACGCCCCGATCCGCGCCTCTCTGGAGCGCGCACGCGAGGCGCGCGCGAGAGGCGAAGCGACGGTGCCGTCGACCATCGGCGCGGAGCTCGAGCACAACCCGTTCATGCGCTCGGACTCGCCGACGCTGCGCGAGCGCGCAGGCACCGACGACCCGGTCGGGGTGCTCGCGTGGGTGCGCGCCGCCAAGGACGCGTACCGAGGCTGAGCGCCTGCCCCGTGGTCGCGCTGCGACGGGCTCGGGAAACCTGTTACACATCGTTCCTCGAAGGCGGGCTCCAGACGGCCCCCGAGCGAAGGTGAGCCACGATGGACCAGTCCGCTCCGATCTTCGGCTTCAACTCGGCGAGGGAGGGCCTCGTGCGCGAGGTCGTCGATCGCGTCACCGAGTCCACGAGCGACCCGCTCTTCTACCTGAACGACGCGGCCTACTTCGAGATCCGCCGGCTCGAGTCGGCCCGCCGCAAGAAGGACCGTGAGCGCTACGCCGAGTGGCAGAAGCTCGCGCGCACCTTGGGGCGCATGTCGCCCTCGGAGCGCACGGAGAAGCTGCGGGAGCTCGCGAAGACCTACGCATGGGACGTCGCGGGCAACTTCAACCCGAAGGTCTACGGGGTCTCGACGAGGCTCGTGCCCGGCCTCGTCACCGGGCTGCTCGCGCCGCGCACGCTCGCGACGATGGTGCAGAACCCCGCCGAGCTGCTCAGCCTCGACGCGCTCGACGACAAGGTCGTCGTCGAGGGGCCCTTCGAGCAGCTGCAGCGCCTCGCGCGGCGCGGGACCTTGGTGTTCGTGCCCACGCACCTGTCCAACATGGACTCGATCGTCTTCGGCTACGCGCTCGAGCGCGCCGGCCTGCCGCCCGCGACCTACGGCGCGGGCAAGAACCTCTTCACCAACCCGGTGCTGTCGTTCTTCATGCACAACCTCGGCGCCTACCGCGTCGATCGGCGCCTCAGGCACGAGCTCTACAAGGACGTGCTGAAGGCCTACTCCTGCGTGCTGCTCGAGCACGGCTACCACTCGCTGTTCTTCCCGGGTGGCACGCGCTCCCGTTCGGGTGGCGTCGAGCGCAGGCTCAAGCTCGGGCTCGTCGGCAGCGCGATCGAGGCCTACGCGCGCACCGTGCGCGCCGGCCGCGAGCGTCGCGTCTTCTTCGTGCCCGCGACGATCAACTACCTCATCACGCTCGAAGCCGAGACGCTCATCGCCGACTACCTCGCCGAGACCGGCAAGAGCCGCTACATCATCGAGGACGACGAATCGAGCCGCCTCGGCCGCATGGTGGCGTTCATCCGCAAGCTGCTCGGCATGGAGGGCTCGGTCGTCATCCGCTTCGGCAAGCCGATCGATCCCTTCGGCAACTCGGTCGACGAAGAGGGCGAGTCGCACGACGCGCGCGGACGCGTCGTCGATCCCTCGAGCTACGTGCGCGACGAGCAGGGCAAGGTCGTGCTCGATGCCGCGCGCGACGCGCAGTACACGCGCGAGCTGGGGACGCGCATCTGCGCCGACTACCTGCGTGAGACGGTCGTGATGTCGACGCACCTGGTCGCCACGGTGGCCTTCGCGCGGCTGCGCAAGGCCTCGCCGCGGCCGGATCTGTTCACGGTGCTGCGCCAGCGCGACTCGGTGGTGGTCCCTCGTGACGAGCTCGCTGCGGAGGTGCGCGAGCTGCGCGACACGCTGCTCGACATGGAGAAGCGAGGCGAGATCCGTTGTGGTGAGTTCGTGCGCGCGGCTTCCGGAGGCGACATCGTCGAGCGGGCGCTGCGTGCCTTCGCGGGCTACCACACCACGCCGGTGCTCTCGCCGCGCGAGGACGGCATCGCGATCACCGATCCGAAGCTGCTCTACTACTACCAGAACCGCCTCGCTGGGCACGGCGTCGCCTGGGACACGCTCGGCGGCCCGGCGCGCACGACCAAGCTCGACGCTGCGGCGCCCTCGCTCGGAGGTCTGCGATGAGCCAGGTCGCGATCGTCGGGGGTGGGCCTTGGGGCATCGCGCTCGCGCGCGCGGCGGCTCGAACGGGCGCGAGCGTCATCCACTACACACGGCGCGAGACGAAGGAGTCGCGGCTCGTCGAGCTCACGAGCTCGCTCGAGACGGCAGCGCGGGCGAAGCTCATCGTGCTCGCCGTGCCCTCGCAGGTCGCGCGCGAGGTCGCGCGCGGGCTCGGTGATCACGTCGACGGCTCGCACATGATCGTGCACGGCGTGCGTGGCCTCGATCCGGAGGGCCTGCAGACGATCTCGGACATCGTGCGCGAGGAGACGCCGGTGCGCCGCCTCGGAGCGCTCGGTGGGCCGGTGCAGGCGGCCGAGCTGCACCACGGCACCGCCTCTGCGATCGTGGTCGGATCGCCCTACCCCGAGGTGATCCGCGCGGTGACGAGCGGCTTCAGCGGGCCGTGGTTGCGCGTCTTCTCGACGAACGATCTGCGCGGGCTCGAGTGGGCTTCGGCGCTCGTGGGCTGCGTCTCGCTGGGCGTCGGCTTCGCGGAGTCCGCCGGCGCGGGGCCTGGTCTGCTCGCCGCGTTGATCGCGCGCGCGATGCACGACGCTGGGCGCATCGCCGCGCTCGCGGGCGCCGAAGAGCAGACGATCTACGGGCTCGGGGGCTACGGCGATCTGCTCGCGTCGATCGCGCTCGAGAAGCGCCCGGAGGTCGTCGTCGGTCGGGTGCTCGCGCAGGGGCGCAGCGTCGCGGAGGCGATCGCCGAGGCGGAGCTGCGCGTCGAGGCGATCGAGCTCATCCCACGGCTCTGCGACTTCGCGCGCAGCCACGGGCTGAAGGCGCCTGCCTTCGACGGCCTCGCGCGCATGCTCGAGGGGCAGCCTGGCGAAGACATCCTCGGCCGCTTCTTCCAGGTCTGAGCGCGCCGAGCCGGCGTCGACGCGCGCTCCGCCCCGCTCAGAAGCTGCCGCCGAGCCCGAAGCCGGCGCCGCTCGGGCCGAGCCACGGTGAAGCGACGAGCGTGGGCGCGCTCGCGCGCTGCTCCAGCTCGCTCGCGCTGCCCTGACCTCCGACGATCACGAGCGTGACGCCCACCGCGGCGAGCACGCCGCCACCGATCGCCAGCCACTGCCCCGCGTCGGCGAGCGTCGCCGCGCTCTGGCGCGTGTCCTCGTAGTCGCCGGAGCAGTAGCGGCGGCCGTCGATCTCGGCGGTGCACATCGCCTCGAGATCGCTCACGCCGCCCATCGCCATGCCGCCGAGCCCGAGGCCCACGCCGACGGCCACGATGCCCGCGGCGCCGACGGCGGTGCCCACGATGCGTGGGGTGGTCCAGAAGCCGGCAGACTCGGTCGTCACGGCCGGACCGACGGCGGCTCTGCGCTTGGCGCGCTGACCGAGAGGCGGAGGGTTGCTCGCGCTGATCGCGTCGAGGTCGACCGAGAGCTCCGAGTCCTTGCCTGCGAGCACCTGTACCGACTGTTCCCAGAGCACGTCGTCGCCGCGCACGACCTGCACGACGACCGTGCCCGGGTCGGTCGGCAGGCGCGTGCCGTAGGCGCCGGGCTGGAGCTTCGTCTCGCCTCGGTACACCTGCAGATCGTCGGCTTTGCCCGTGACGAGCACCTTCAACCGGGCAAGCTGGGGCTCGAGCGCGCGGCGTCGTTCGTCGGCGTAGGCGCCGCGTGGATCACCCGCGCGCCGCGCGAGGTCCGATGCGTCGCTCCACTTGCCGTAGGCGGAGGCCGTACGCCCCTCGGTCTCGAGGCAGTTGGCCAGGTTGAGCAGCGCACCCAGGGCGGGGTCGGCCGCATGGCTCGCCTCGAACTTGGGGCAGGCCTCGCTGACGCGCCCCGCGTCGAAGAGCGCCTTGCCCTCACGGAAGAGTTGGTCGGCGGCGGCGGCGTCGCCCGCCTGGGCGGGTGCGGCCAGGGCGAGGCCGCCGAGCGCGCACGCGAGCGCGATGGCGCGGCGCCGCGCGGCGTGACGGAGCCCGGTGTCTTGGAGCGACTGCGCTCGGTTCGAGGGGGCGAGGGGAGGCATCGGCGGTTCGATCTCAGCGGCGCGTTCCGAGCGGGTCGTCGATGGGGGCGGCCGTCGTCGGAGGCTTCACGGGCGCCGTCGTGGCCGTGGCGGTCGCTGCGGTCGCTGCCGTCGCCGTGCCGTTGCTCGGTGGGGGCCGAACGGGCTTGGCGCTCGTGCCGGGTCGAGCGCTCGGGGCCGCGGAGTTCGCCGGGCTCGCCGCGCTCGCCGAAGCCTCGGCCGACGCGATGGGCTGCGCGCTCGCGCTCGTGCCGGGGCTCACGACGGGCACGACCTCCGGCTCGCCGACCTCGGGCGCAGGCTCCGGCTTCGCGGGCTGCGCTTCACCGGCGCTGCCAGCGGGTGTGCTCGTGCCTCCGCCGTTGGGCAGCGCGGCCGGCCGCGACCACACCCAGAGGCCCGCCCCGAGCACGCCGACGACGAGGGCCGCCGCGGCCACCTTCGCGACCGGGGAGCGTTCCTGCGGCGGATGTGGAGCGTCGATCATGCCGGTCTGCGCGAGCTGCAGCTCGGTCTTCGAGAGCGCCTGCGTGCCGCCGGAGCGTGCAGCACCGCCGAACGAGACGGCCTGCGCCGCGTGGGCCGAGTGGGGCTGCGACACCGGGAGCGCAGTGTTGCGGCTGAGGCGTGCCAGCTCCGGGCCGAGCTCCGCCTCGCTCAGCCCGAGGGCTTGCCCGAGCGCCGCGATCGCCTCGCCAGCGCTCCCCCAGCGCGCCGAGGGGTCGCGGTTGCAGGACCTCAGGAACCACGCGTCGTAGGCTGGCCCGAGATCGCAGCCCTTCGCGCTCGGCTTCTGCATCGGCTCGTAGACGATCTGCGCGATGAGCGCCGTGAGCGTCTCGGCGTCCCAGAAGTCCTTCCCGGTGAGCATGCGGTGCGCGATGAGGCCGAGCGCCCAGAGGTCCGTCTGCGCGCAGATCGCGTTCGACTCGCCCTTGGCCTGCTCCGGCGCCATGTAGAGCGGTGTGCCGAAGATCTCGCCGGGTGAGGTCGCCGTCTTGCGGACCAGGTCGCTCGTCGCGTGCGAGGTGAACTTCGCGATGCCGAAGTCGAGCACCTTCAGGTGCGGGCTGCCGTCTTCGCGCCTCGTGATGAAGAGGTTCTCCGGCTTGAGATCGCGATGCACGATGCCGATCGCGTGGGCCTTGTCGAGCGCGCGCGCGACCTGCCGCAGGTAGGTGACGACGTCGCGCGGGTCCATCGCGCCGTGCTGCTCGATGTGGTGGTCGAGATCTTCGCCGCGGAGGTACTCCATGACGATGAACGGCGCCCCGGCGAGCTCGGGCGCCGCGTCGGCGTCGGTGACGCGCACCACGTACTCGCTGTCGATCCTCGCCGGGGTGCGCGCCTCGCGGCGGAAGCGCTCGAGCGCGTTCGTGTCGCTGATGATCGTCGTGTGCAGCACCTTGAGCGCGAAGCGCTCGTCGGTGTGCACGTGCTGCACGAGGTAGACCTCGCCCATGCCGCCCGCCCCGAGCTTGCGCTCGATCCGGTAGCGTTGGCCGATGATCGTGCCCTGGGCGACGCTCTGGGGAGGGGCGGAGTCGTGGTTCAAGGAGAAGTCCGTGGAAGCGCTGGAGCCAGGAGCCCCCTCGAAGCCGATGGGACCGACCGCTCGGGGGAGCTCGCCCCAGGTGGCCCACCACCGACGAAGAGCGTATCACCTGGGCAGAGACGCGGACCAGTGACGAGCCCGCCCAGGGTGCGTCGCGACCTTGCCTGCGCTCGACGTCTCGGGTGAGCCCCCGAGGCGTCCTCGAGCGTCCAGCATGGACCGACACGACGAGCACCCCTTGCGCCCCCGCCCCCAGCCCTCCCACCTGCGCCTGATCGCCGGCTCAGCCTCCGCCGAGTCCGACGAGCTGGTCCCCGCACGTACACCGGAGCCGGTGGGCGTGCGGTCCGCCGGGGTGGTCGCCGAGCGAGGTGCGCACGATCGCAGCTCGGACGCACCCCCCGAGGTCGCCGAGGCCACACCTGCCCAGCCGCGCCGCGCTCGCGCCGAAGCGACACGCATCGCCTCGGAGCCGTCGAGCCCCGCCTCGGTGCGCCGAGCCGGAGGCCTCGGCGAGCTCAGCGACGCGCAGCTCGTCGGCATCGCCAGGGAGGGCGACAGCGCCGCCTTCGAGGCGCTCTACAGGCGACACGTCGCCTTCGCGCTGCACCTGGCCGCGCGCATCGAGGGCTCCTCGCGCGACGTCGAGGACGTCGTGCACGACGCTTTCCTCAAGGCTTTCAGCCGCATCGGCGATCTGAGCGAGCCGGCGTCCTTCCGCGCCTGGCTCGGGTCGATCGTCGTCTTCGCCGTGCGCTCGAGGCTCCGGCGCCAGGGGCTGCTCGGCATGCTCGGCTTGGGTCGAGGCAGCGAGCCGGTCGAGCTCGACTCGCTGGCGAGCACCGACGCCTCGCCCCACCTGCGGGCGCAGCTCGCCCAGGTCTACGCGCTCCTGCGCACCCAGCCCACCGACGACCGCATCGCGTGGACCTTGCGCTACGTCGAGGGCAACGAGCTCGAGGTCGTCGCCCGCCTGGTCGGGTGCTCGCTCGCCACCGTGAAGCGTCGCATCTCGCGCACGCAGAAGTTCCTCGAAGAACACTTCGTAGGTGCGTCGGCGCTGGATGGCGCCGACGGCATCGCCGCGTCGGCGCTCGGCGGCGATGAAGACTCCGCCACGGCGAGAGCCCCGAGCGACCCAGCGCCTGCCTCCACCGGCGCGGCCCCGAGCCCCAGCCGCCCGCGACCGAACACGAATCGGAGCCCCTCCCGATGAGCCGCCTGCCCCGCATCTCACCCGACGACCTCCGTGACCTCGCCGACGACGAGCGCGTCGATCGCATCTGGGCTCGGCTCGCTCCCGAGCTGCCGGTGGCGCCCGCGAGCGCGGGTCTGCACGCGGCGGCGCGGCCTCGTTTCGTCCAGCTGCTCGTGGCGGCCTCCTTGTCGACCTTCGCGGTGGGCCTCGCGGTGGGGCACTTCGCGGGCGGCGGCTCGAGCGAGACGGAGCTCTCGGCCACCTCTCTCGCGGAGTCTCCGGCGATCGACGTGCTCGCCGCCGGCTCCGAGCGCCGCACCTTCGTGCTGCCGAGCGGAGCGCGTGTGATGCTCGAGCCCGAGGCTTTGGTCGAGGTCGCGCAGCACGGCGACGGCGGGGTGAGCTTGCGCTTGATGCGCGGCATGGCCGCCTTCGACGCCAGCGGCGCGAGCGGGCCGATGGCCATCCTGGCTGGCGAGGCGCGCTTGTCGGCTCCCTCCGGCTCGGTCGTGTCCGTCCGGCGCAACGAGCGCGACGTCGACGTGCGTGTCGCCGGAGGCGCGGTGGAGATCGTCACGCCGAGCGGGCGCAGGGTCGTGTCCAACTCGGATGGCGAGCTGCGTGTGCCGATCGTGTCGGCGGTGAGCCGCCTGGAGGTCGCGCAGGACCCAGCCGAGCCCTCGGCGAAGGATTGGGAGGCCTCGCGCTGGGAAGACGCGCGCGCCGACCGTGCTCGCACCGCGGAGCGCTCACCCGCGCGCAGCGACGGCTCCCCTGCGGTCGACGACCCGCCGGGCGAACTCGCGATCGTTGCGGCACCACCGAGCTGGCTCCAGCGTTACCACCGCTACGAGTTCGACGAGGCCTACCGGATGCTCGAGTCGGGCGGAGGTCTGGCCTCCGCGATCGACACCGCACAGCGCGCCTCGGACCTGATGGCCCTCGCGGACATCGCGCGCACCAAGAGCCAGACGGCGCAGGCGCTGCGAGCGCTCGATCGCGTGGTGGGCGAGTTCCCCTCGGACCCGAACGCCACGGTCGCCGCGATGACGCTCGGGCGCATGTACGAGTCGATGGGCAACCGGGCCCTCGCGGCGAAGTACTTCGCCCAGGCAGGCAAGAGCGCCATCTTCGAGGAGGACGTGCTCTGCCGCGAGCTGCGCGCGCGAGGTGGTGAGTCACCGCCGTCGGCTGGGCTGGTCGGGCAGGCGAAGAGCTTCCTCGCCAAGTTCCCCGAGGGCTCCTGCAGGGAGCTCGCGGAGTCGATCGTGGCCGAGGGCGCCGACGCCGCAGAGTCGCCGGACGAGTCCCCCCGGGCGCCCGAGAACGACGCCACCAAGCCCGGCTCGGCGCCCTCGGGTGCGCCGAGCGCACCACCGAGCAGCGCACCACCGAGCAGCGCACCACCGAGCAGCGCACCTCCAAGCAGCGCACCCCCAAGCAGCGGCGACGGGGCGAGCGAGCCGCGGCCCACGGCTCCTGGAGGCGCGAGCCCCCCCTTGCCTCCGTCGGGCCCCTGAGTCACGTCTACGCCTCAGCGTGCGCCTCGCTACCGCGAGCTGCGCGAAGCACGATCGAACCCTGCCGAGAGCGCTCCGGCAAACCCCCTTGACAGTCCCTGCCCTGGGGGGTAAGAACGGCGCCCATTTTCGCCAGGGTTCGAGGAAGCGTGGCGCTCCACTGAACGTCCACTGAACGAACCTGAACGATTTCGCACTGCTGCAACGACATGAACGCTCAGCCCAGCGCGCCTTCGGCGCCGAAGTCCCCCACCCCGAAGACCTTCTCGGCGAAGCCCGCCGAGGCCCAAGCCGAGCGCAAGTGGTGGGTCGTCGATGCGACCGACATCCCGCTCGGGCGCCTCGCGTCGCGCGTCGCCACGGTGCTCCGTGGGAAGAACAAGCCGACCTACACGCCTCACGTCGACACGGGCGACTTCGTGATCGTCGTCAACGCGTCCAAGGTGAAGCTCACCGGCCGCAAGCTCCAGCAGAAGAAGTACTACCGGCACAGTGGCTCGCCGGGTGGCTTCCGCGAGGAGAGCTACGAGCACCTCATGGTGCGCCACCCCGAGTTCCCCGTCACCAAGGCCGTGAAGGGAATGCTGCCGAAGAACGTGCTCGGCCGCGACCTCATCACCAAGCTGAAGGTGTACGCCGGTGCCGATCATCCGCACGCGGCGCAGAAGCCCGAGCCCCTCAAGTGAGCTGAAGAGCTGAACATGACCGACACACGCATCTACTCCACGGGCAAGCGCAAGACCGCCGTCGCGCGCGTGTGGCTCAAGCCGGGCTCCGGCCAGGTTTCCGTCAACGGCCGCTCGGCCGACCACTACTTCGAGCGCGAGACCAGCCGCATGATCATGCGGCAGCCGCTCGAGCTCATCGAGGTCCTCGACCAGTTCGACGTCGTCGCGACGGTCGCTGGCGGTGGTCACTCGGCCCAGGCCGAGGCCATGCGTCACGGCATCGCGCGCGCGCTCTGCGTCGTCGATCCCGAGTCGCGCTCCTCGCTGAAGCGTGCTGGCTTCCTCACGCGCGACGCGCGCAAGAAGGAGCGCAAGAAGTACGGTCAGCCCGGCGCCCGCAAGCGCTTCCAGTACTCGAAGCGCTGAGTGCGTGCGGCTCTACGGAGCCGCCGCTTTCGCGATGCTTCGCGGAGCGCGGCACCCCTCGGGGTACCGCGCTCGAAGCGTTCCATGCGTCCGTGCTCGAGCGGCACCCCCCTCGGGGTACCGCGCTCGAAGCGTTCCATGCGCAGGTGCTCGAGCGCGGGCCCGCTCGGCCCACGCCGTAGACTACTTGCGCAGATCCGGCCCGACGATGTCTTCGCCCTCGTCGTCGCCGACAGCCGCCTCGGCGCCGGCCTTCGCGCCCTTCGGCGCCTTGGCCGAGGCCGCGTCGCTCGAGGGCTCGTCACCCGAGGGTTCGTCGGCGATGGGCGAGTCCGGCCCCGCGCCTGGTTTGTCGTCGCCCTTCGCCGCCTTCGCCTGCGCAGCGAGCTCGGCGTCTTCGCCCTTCTTGGGTGCAGGCGCTGGCGGAGGCTCGGGCAGAGGGATCGCGTCGAGACGGGCGTCGAGCTCGGCCTTGTGGGCCTGGAAGGCGGCGCGTTCGTCGACGGGCAGCACGCGGAAGCCGTCGACCTTGAGCGTCTCGGAGTCGATCCACTTGCCGTCTTTCTTCGCACCGAAGTGCAGATGCGGCCCCGTGGAGCGACCCGTGCTGCCGACGTAGCCCACGAGCTGCTTCGTGCCGACCTTGTCGCCCGCCTTGATGCCCTTCGCGAAGCGCGAGAGGTGGCAGTAGACCGTCTCGATCCCGCCCGGGTGAGCCACCTGGACCATGTTGCCGCAGGCGCCGGCAGGCCCCACGGAGACGACCTTGCCGCGGAAGGCCGCGTACACGGGTGTGCCCGTCGGTGCGCCGTAGTCGGTGCCGTTGTGAGGCATGACGGTCTTGAGCACGGGGTGCAGGCGCTTGGGGTTGAAGCGCGAGGTGATCGGTGAGCCGGGCACCGGCGAGACCCAGCCGCCGCCGTCGGGCTGACGACCGCGGTCGTCGAAGTAGCCACGCGCGCTGCGACCCTGGAAGCTGTAGGCGCGGACCGGGTTGGCCGCGGGATCCGGCGGCCGATACTCGAGCGCGACGACCTTGTCGTAGGCCGCGAAGTCACCGAGCGCGGTCGTCTCGTGGACGATCACGCGCACGATGCCGCCCTCTTCGAAGCCCTCGCGCGACATGCGGCCGGCGAGCGCGTCGTCGATCACGTCGAGCAGGCCAGGCTCGAAGCCGCCCCAGGCGATCGAGCGATCGAGATCCTTGCTGACGTAGAAGGCGCCGGCGACCTCCTCGGTGCCGACCGCGAGGTCGAGCTTGCCGCCCGTGAGCACGCCGTCTTGCTCGCGGACCTGCCAGATCTCGAGCGCCGAGACGACGAGCTCGAAGGCCACGAGGCGCTTGCTCGCGCGGTCGATCAGCGCGACGAAGCGGTCGTTCTTGCCGAGTCGATCGAGCTTGCGCTGGCCCTCGAAGGCCTTGAGCACGCGGTAGGTCTGGTCCTTCGGGATGCCGGCTTCGCCGAGCGCGACGATGAAGCTGCGCCGATCGAATTTGCCCTCGACGACCCGCGTCGCTTCGTCTTTCGCCGCATCGGCGATGCGCCACGGCCCGGGGATGCGGTTGCGCTGCCGCTTCTTCGGACCTTGCTCGGTGGGGACTTCGGCGGTCTCTGCGCTCGCCGAAGGCTCGGCGTTCGCCGAGCTCGCCGAGGCGACCATCGCGCGGTCGTCGCGCGGCGCGGTGCTCTGGATCAGCAGGGCGATCACCGTCGTGACCGTGGCGAGGCCGAAGAGGCCACCGAAGACCGCGGTCATGCGAGGCGAGAGCGACAAGGCCGCAGCGGCGCGGTCGATCGCAGGAGGCGCGGTGCCGAGCCGGCGGCTGTGCACGGCCGCCGAGCGTCCCTCGAGCGCGCGTGGAGGCCTGGGTGTGGCCGGCCCATGGGGCTCCGCGGCGGGCATCAGCGGGCGCGGCAGGCCGACGTCGAGCTCGCGCGCGCGGCTCGAGCCTGGCGCCGAGACGCGCGCGCTCGATTCGCTCCCCGGGGGGTCGAAAGCCTCGGGCTCGACCTCGGACACGCTGCGCGCCTCGAGCACCCGGCGACGCGCGCTCGCGGTGGCGTCGGCCTCGCGCAGCGGCGCGACCAGACGCCTCGGACCCAGAGCACCGACGGCCGGCCTCGGCGGGGAGGCCCGCAGGCCGTCGTCGGCCTGCAGCGCTCGGTCCGAGCTCGCGGGCGGTACTTCCTCGGACACGGCGAGGGCTTACCAGCGGGCCGGGAGAGGGGCAACCTGAACGCCGGCGCGGCGCGGGCGCGCTCTGGCGGCCTCCGCGTAGCGGTGGCATCGTAAAATCTCACGGCGCAGCGCGCGGGCTCCACGAGACGCCGGAGCGAGCGCCTGCGCAGCGGCGAGGCACCATGGACGATCGACTCAGGCAGCTGCTCGCTCGCGCACGCGAGCAATACGATCGCAACGAGCTCGATCGTGCGGAGCACGCGCTCACGCAGGTGCTCGAGCTGAGCGACGAGCACGCCGACGTGCATCACATGATGGGCATGATCCTCCACGGGCGAGGCGAGTTCCTCCGCGCCCGCGCGCACTTCGAACGCGCCGTCGAGCTGAACCCCGCCTACACCGAGGCCTCGCTGAGCCTCGTCGTCTGCCTGAACGACCTGGGCGAGTACGAGCGCGCCAAGGAGATCCACCAGCGCGTGCGCGAGCTCGCCCGCCCCTCCGGCGAAACGCGCGTGCGCGACCCCTACGCGCTCGGTCGGCTCGCCAACCTGCACGCCGAGCTCGCCGACGCCTACGCGCAGTCGGGTTATCCCGAGGAGGCCGCGGCGGAGCTCGAGAAGGCCGTGCACTTGCGCCCCGGCTTCGCCGATCTCTGGGTGCGCCTCGGTGCGCTCCGGCGTGAGCTCGGCCGACTCCAGTCGGCGAGCGAGGCCTTCGTCGCCGCCTCCGAGGCGCGGCCCGACTTCGCGCCCGCGCGCGTGCAGCTCGGCATCGTGCTCGCGCTGTTGGGCAAGAACCTCGAGGCCAAGTGCGCCTTGCTCGAGGCGCTCCAGCTGGAGCCGGCGAACAAGCTCGCCAAGCTCCATCTGCGCCTGGTGGAAGAGCGTCTGCTCGAAGAGCCCCCGAGCTCGCAGGCCTGAGCGGCGGGGCTCGATACGGCCTCTCGACACCGCGAGCCACGCCTCGCACCCTCTCATGTAGGCTCCTCCGCGATGCGCTTCGCCAAGCTCCTCACGCTCGCTCCGATCACGGCGCTGCTCGTGGCCGCGCCGCTCGAGGCCTCTGCCGACGAAGGCAGCACGATCGTCGCTGGCCTGTCGGTGCTCGCGCTCACCGTCGGCTCCGACGTGGCCTTCACGGCCTACGACGTCGGCCGCGTGCGCGACGGCAAGACGCCCGACCTCGCCTGGATGACCGCGCAGACGATCCTGACGGTGCCGCAGGCCGTCGCGCTCAACGGCGTCGTCGCCGCCGCGGCCGCCGACGAAGACGACGCGCCGCTCGCCTTGCTCGTGGTGCCGGTGGCCTCCTGGACGACGGCGCTCGCGACCTTCGGCACCTGGTCGGTGGCGGAGGAGCGCGGCGACATCGCGCAGCGCTTCGGCACGAGCTGGCTCGTCGGCATGAACGGCGCGCTCAGCTCCGCGGCGCTCGGCGCGGCGGTCGACGAGCGCTTCTCGTCGCCGTGGATCGCGATCCCCACGATCGCTGCCACGACACCCTCGGCGATCTACACCGCCGTGCGCGCCACCGAGGACCCGAACGAGCGCGGCACGTGGATCGCCATGACCGCGTGGTCGGGCGTGATCGGCGCGCACGCCATCGTGTCGCTCTTCGTCACCGCCCTGTCCGACGAGGAAGACGAGCTCGACATCGTCTATCCGCCCGAGCCCGAGGGAGCGCCGGTCGCCGTGCCGCCCGAGTCGGACGAGGAGGTCATCGAGATCGTGCCCTCGAGCCGCCGGCCCGCGCCGACGCCCTCGCCGCTCGTGGTGCCCTCGCCCGTGAGCGACGGCGCGCAGGTCGTTCCGGGCCTCGTCCTCACGGGTCGCTTCTGAGCGAGCGCGGCGCACTGGACGAAGCGCGGTCTGCGCTCCAACCTCAGGCGCGTGTGACATGGCGAGCGACCTGGGTACCTCCGACTCCCCGACCAGAGCTGGCGAGGGCGATCTCGCCGAAGGCCTGAGCGAGGCGCTCGCGGGCAAGCTCGCGCGTCTGCCGCCGTCGCCCGGCTGCTACCTCTTCCTCGACGAGCACGGCAAGGCACTCTACGTCGGCAAGGCGAAGAGCTTGCGCGCGCGCGTGCGCTCCTACTTCCAGGCCGGCTCGAGCGACACGCGCTACTTCATCCCCGTGCTGCGGCGCGCCTGCGCCGACCTCGACACCATCGTCACCGGCAGCGAGAAGGAAGCTGCCGTCCTCGAGAACGAGCTCATCAAGCAGCACCAGCCGCGCTTCAACGTGAAGCTGCGCGACGACAAAGACTTCCTCTGTCTGCGCATCGACGCGAAGAAGCCCTGGCCCAGGCTCGAGACCGTGCGCCGGCCCTCGCCCGACGGCGCGCGCTACTTCGGCCCCTACCACTCGGCGACGAGCGCGCGACGCACGCTGCACCTCGTCAACAAACACTTCCACCTTCGCACCTGCAGCGACGCCGACTTCGCCTCACGCAAGCGCCCCTGTCTGCAGCACCAGATCAAGCGCTGCCCTGCGCCCTGCGTCTACGAGGTCGACCGCCAGAGCTACGACGCGCAGGTGCGCGCCGTGTCGCTCTTCCTCGAGGGCAGGCACGACGAGCTCTCGAGCGAGCTCGAAGAGCTCATGCGCGAGGCCTCGCGCGCCATGGAGTTCGAGCGGGCCGCGATCTACCGCGACCAGCTGCGCGCGGTCGATTCGGTGCGCGAATCGCAGCGCGTCGTCGCGGTGAGCGACGTCGATCAGGACGTCGTCGGCCTCTACCGCGAGGGCAGCGTCGTCGAGATCGCCGTGCTCTTCGTGCGCGCGGGGCGCGTGACGGACACCGTGAGCTACTCGCTGCGCAGGATCGAGATGCCCGACGAGGAGGTGCTCGGCGACTTCCTCCGCGAGTTCTACGCGGAGGACCGCGAGAGCGGGCCGCTGCCCACGGAGGTGCTCTTGCCGGTGCTGCCCGACGGCGCCGAGGGTGTGGCCGAGTGGCTCGGGGATCGCCGCGGTCGCAAGGTGGAGCTCCTCGTGCCGCAGCGCGGGCCACGCAAGAAGCTCGGCGACATGGCGCGCGACAACGCGCGTCATGCCTTCGCCGCCAAGCAGCGCGCCGCGGAGGACGTGGAGGTGCGCCTCGCGGAGATCCAGGAGCGGCTGCGCCTCCCCACGCTGCCTCGCCGCATCGAGTGCTGCGACATCTCGCACCTCGGCGGCGGCGACACCGTGGGCTCGATCGTCGCGCTCGCCGACGGCGCGCCCGACAAGAAGCGCTACCGCAGCTTCCACGTGAAGGGTGTGTCCGGAGGCGACGACTACGCGGCCATGTACGAGGTGCTCGCGCGGCGCTTCCGCAGGGCGCGCACCGCGAAGGAGGCCGCAGAAGCCGAGGCCGAGGAGAGCGCCGAGGGAGGGGCGGCGAAGAAGCGCGAGCGCGACGGCGACTGGGAGCTGCCCGACCTGCTGGTCGTCGACGGGGGACGTGGGCAGCTCGGCGTCGCGCTCGCCGCCGCGCGGGATCTGGGGCTGCACGAGCTGTCGATCGTCGGTCTCGCGAAGGAGCGCGAGAACCTCGCGGGCGACAAGGTCGTCGACCGCGTGTACCTGCCCGGCCAGAAGAACGGCATCCCGCTGCGCTCCTCGAGCTCGGCGCTCTTCTACCTCGCGCGCGCGCGCGACGAGGCGCACCGCTTCGCGAACCACATCCGGGACAAACGCGGCAAGGCGAGGCGCATACGCTCCGAGCTCGACTCCATCGAGGGAATCGGCCCGAAGCTGCGCAAGGCGCTGCTCTCGAGCTTCGGCAGCGTCGAGGCCATCCGGCGCGCGAGCGACGCGCAGCTGCTCGCCGTGCCCGGCCTCAGCGCAGCGCGCCTCGCTGCGGTGCGCACCGTGCTGGGCGCGCTCGTGGAGCCCGACGGCGAGGCTCTCGGCGACGTGGACTCGAGCGAGCTGGGGCCGCGCGATGCGGAACCAGGCGACGCCACGGCTTGACCTCGCGGCCCCGGGTTTCCAAGATGCCCGCTGCCGATGCCGTGGAGCTTCGTCCGGGACCGGAGGCGCGTCGCCGCCATGATCGTCGTCGCCCTCGCGGGCGGCGGCGCTGCGACGTGGCTCGCCTGGCCCGAGCCGCCGCCGCCAGCGCCGGCCCAGATCCCCGCGCCCGCGCTGCGTGTCGCGGGCCAGCTCGTCGAGAGCCCTGACGACGTCATCGGCGAGGCGCTCGATCTGGTGCGTCGCTACGCCGTCGGCGCGGTGAAGCTGCGCCTGCCTGGCGGGCGGGTGGTCGAGATCTCGCGCGTCGACCTGGGGCTCGAGATCGATCGCATGCGCCTCGGCGAGTTCGTGAAGGAGGCGCTCCGCCCGGGCAGCCCGCTCGCGCGCGCGCACGCGGAGCGCCGCGCCGGCGAGCCGCTCGACGTGCCGCTGCCGCTGCGCATCGACGGCGAGCGCGCGCTGGGCGAGCTGGTCGACCTGAAGGCCGAGGTCGACAGCTTCGCCGTCGACGCGACGATCGACCTCGACAAACGCGTCGTGCGACCCGAGCAGGTCGGCTACCGCCTCGACGTCTACGGGACGCTCGCGCGCCTCGAGGCCGCCTTCCGCGCGGGCGGGACCGAGGTCGACGCCGTGGTCGACGAGATCAAGCCCAAGCGCACCGCGGCGGAGCTCGAGGGCGTGCGCTTCGACGCCGTGCTCGGCTGGTTCGAGACACGCTACAACCCCTCGCGGCGCTACGAAGATCGCAGCTACAACCTTCGCCTCGCGGCCTCCAAGCTCGACGGCACGGTGCTCATGCCGGGCGAGGTCTTCGACTTCAACGGCGTGGTCGGCCCGCGCGACGAGGCGCACGGCTACCGCGTCGCGACCGTGATCGCCCAGGGCGAGCTCGTCGACGGCATCGGCGGCGGCACCTGCCAGATCAGCGGCACCCTGCACGCCGCGGCGATGTTCGCCGGGCTCGACATCGTCGAGCGCTACCCGCACTCCAGGCCCAGCAGCTACATCAAGCTCGGGCTCGACGCGACGGTGTCCTACCCGAACATCAACTACCGCTTCAAGAACCCCTACGACTTCCCGGTCGTCTTGCACGAGAAGGTCGCCGGCGGCGTCGTGCGCGCGGAGATCCTCGGCCCGGAGCGCAAGCGCACCGTGAGCTACTTCCGGCGCATCGACGACATCCTCCCCTTCGAGGAGGTGGAGCGCGAGTCGCCGAAGCTGCCGGTCGGAGAGCGCGTGGTGATCCAACGTGGCATCCCCGGCTTCGTCGCCACCGCCTCGCGGGTCGTCCGGGAGGGCGCGCACGCCGAGCGCACGAAGTGGCGCGAAAAGTACCCGCCGACGACGCAGATCGTCGCCGTCGGCACCGCCCCCGAAGACACGAAGCCCGCGCTGAAGCCCGATACGCACGCGGAGTACACGGTCGACGAGTACCTCGTGATCACGCAGGGCCTCGGAGTGCGCTCGCCTCAGGGCGACATGCTCGAGACCCGCGAGCCCGGCAAGACCGGCAACGCCGGCTGGATGAAGGAGCTCGGCCTCGAGAAGACGCCTCCCGCCAAGAGCGAGGAGGAGGGCGCGAGCGAAGACAAACCCGGGCGTGAAGGCCACGCGGACGAGAAGAAGCCCGCGAAGAAGAAGCCGGGCGACAAGACCGAGCCCAAGAAGACCGACAAGAAGAGCGACGCGAAGAAGCCCGACAAGAAGACCGAGGCGAAGAAGAAGCCGTGACGATCCTGGGCTCCTTGCGCTCGATCGCGCTGTCGCTCTCGCTCGCCTGCGCGGGCCTCGGCTGCGCGTCCGAGTCCTCCTACCTGCTCCCGAACGCGCCCTACGCGCTGCCCGACTTTCCGGGTGAAGCCGCGCGCATCGACGGCATCGTCTGCTCCTTGCCGATCGAGGGTCGTCGCACGAGCCTCGCCGAGGCGATGCGGCGCTTCCGCGTGCCAGGCGTCTCGGCGGCGGCCATGGTCGACGGTCGCATCGTCTGGGCGCGCGGCTTCGGCTCGGCCGACCCTGCGCGCAACCTGCCCATGCGGCCCGAGACCGTGCTGCAGGCCGCGAGCATCAGCAAGGCGGTGACGGCCGTGGGGGTGATGCGCCTGGTCGAGAAGGGTGAGCTCTGGCTCGACGCCGACGTGCGCGAGCTCGTCGACGACTGGGAGCCCAGCCTCGGCGGGCGGCCCGCGCGCATCACGCTGAGGCAGCTCTTGTCGCACAGCGCGGGCCTGAACGTGCACGGCTTCCGCGGCTACGCGACCACCGATCCGGAGCGGATCCCGAGCACGCTGAGCGTCTTGCTCGGCAAGGGCAACTCGCCGGCCGTGCGCCTCGAGGCGCCCCCCGGTACACGCACGACCTACTCGGGGGGTGGTTTCACCGTGGTGCAGGCCGCCATCGAAGAGGAGCTCGATCTCAGCTTCGCGACGGTCATGCGGCGCTACCTGCTCGGCCCCTTCGGCATGAAGCGCTCGACCTTCGAGCAGCCGCTCTCGCCCGACAACGCGCGCTTCGCCGGGCCGGGCTTCGACGCTCAAGGGCGCATGGTCGAGGGCGGCTGGCACACCTACCCCGAGCAGGCGGCCGCGGGGCTCTGGACCACGCCGGTCGATCTGCTCACGCTCGCCTCGGGGCTCATCCGGGGCTTCCACGGCCTGCCCGCGCCGCTCTCGCGCGCCGCCGTCTCGGCCATGCTCACGCCGCAGAGCACCGATGGCGCCTTCGGTTTGGGCTGGGTGGTGAAGCCCCGGGGCCAGGTGATCGAGGCGATGCACAACGGCGGCAACGCCGGCTATTCGACGATGCTCGTCTGGCGCACCGACGGCTTCGGCGCCGTCGCCATGGCGAACGGCGAGGGTCCGGTGGCGGCGGCGCTGGTCGACGCGATCGCCGAGGCCTACGGCTGGCGCAAGCTCCAGGCGAAGGGCAACGGCTGTCGCCGCTGACGAGCCATTGCGCGGTATGCTCCGCCGCATGAGCAAGCGCCCTACGGTCGTGCTCGGGGTGACGGGCAGCATCGCGGCCTACAAGGCGCCGATCGTCGCGCGCCGCTTGCTCGAGCGCGGCGTGCGCGTCGTGCCCGTACTGACGCGCGCGGCCGAGCAGTTCGTCGGTCGTGCAACATTTTCGGGGCTGACGGGCGAGGCCGTGCACACCGACGCCTTCGATCCGGCGGAGACGGGCGAGCTGCACGTCGAGCTCGCCGCCGAGGCCGACGTGATCGCCGTCGTGCCCGCCACCGCCGACGCCATCGCGCGCTTCGCCTCGGGGCGCGCGGAAGACCTGCTGTCGGCGACCTACCTCTGCGCGCGTGGGCCGGTGGTGCTCGCGCCGGCGATGCACCCACGCATGTGGTCGCACCCCGCGGTGGTGCGCAACCTCGAGCTGCTCGAGCGCGACGGGCGCGCGCGGCTGGTCGGGCCGGTCGACGGCCCGGTCGCCTCCGGTGAGCAGGGTCTCGGGCGCATGGCCGAGCCCGAGGAGATCGCCTCGGCGATCCTCGCGGCGCTCGCACCGAAGGATCTCAGTGGCCTGCGCGTCGTCGTCACGGCCGGGCCCACCTACGAAGACCTCGACCCGGTGCGCTACCTCGGCAACCGCTCGACCGGGCGCATGGGCTTCGCGGTCGCCGAGCGCGCGGCTGCGCGCGGCGCGCACGTCGTCCTGCTGACGGGGCCCGTCTCGCTGCCGACCCCTCACGGCGTACGGCGCGTCGACGTGCGCACGGCGGTCGAGATGCACGAGGCGCTATTCCGGCTCATGGGCCACCGCCTCGCCGACGCCGATCTGCTCGTGATGTCGGCCGCGGTGGGCGACTACCGCTTCGCGACGCAGCACGAGATGAAGCTCAAGCGCGGCGAGGCGCCGACGTCGATCGAGCTCCGCGCGAACCCCGACATCCTCGCCGAGGTCGCCTCGATGCGACACGGCGAGCGCCCGCTGCTCGTCGGCTTCGCCGTGGAGACGGCCGACGACGACGAGCTCGTCGAGCTCGCGCGCGCCAAGCTACGCAAGAAGAAGGTCGACTTCGTGGTGGGCAACCACGCGAGCGAGTCCTTCGGTCACGCCACCAACCGCGCGGTCGTCGTGAGCGAGCTCGACGCCACGTGGACGGGCACGATCGACAAACGCGAGCTCGCCGACGCGATCCTCGACGCCGCGCGCGACCGGATCGGGGCCAAGTGAAGGGCGACGAGTCCAGCCGAGCGGGCGAGGACGAGCTCGACGACGCGAGCGAGCTCGACGAGCGGCTCGACGAGCCCGCCTCCGCTTCTCTCGACGCGCCGCCGGTCTCGCCCTTCGACGCGGGTCTCGGGCCCTGGGCGGTCGCTGCCGTGGCGACGCTGCTCATCGGGCTCGCGACCTGGGTGGGCTTCGACCCGGAGGTGCAGGGCTCCGCGAGCTTGCTCGTCGTGCTCGGGGCGGCCTACCTCGTGCTGGGCGCCGTGAGCGTCGTGCGTCTGCGCGCGCGCGGCGAGCTGTCGCTGCTGCGGCCGCGCTCCGGCGATCTCAGCATCGGCGCGCTCGTGGCCTTCTTGCTCTACGGCATGGCCTACGCGTTCCACGCGCTCGTCACGGCGCCCGGCAACACGGGTGAGGGGTGGATCGTGCGCGTCTACCTGATGCTCGGCGACCCCTTCTCCGATGGGCGACACCTCGTCGCGATCAGCGTCGCGGTGATCGGCGCGCTGGAGGAGCTCTGCTGGCGCGGGCTCGTCTTCCCCGCGCTCGAGTCGCGCCTCGGCAGCCTACGCGCCGCGGTGCTCAGCGTGCTGCTCTTCGCGGCCGCACACCTGCCGACGCTCCACCGGCTCGCCGACCCGACGGCAGGGCTCAACCCCCTGCTCGTCGTCGCCGCCCTGGGCTGCGGCGCGGCCTGGACCTACCTGCGCTGGCGGGTCGATCGGCTCGTACCGGTGTTGCTCTCCCACGCGCTCTTCACCTGGGCGATCGTGGAATTCCCGCTCTGGATCCCTTGAGCCTCCCGCGGGGAGCGCTCTCCTTCACCCGATGCGACGCGCCCACCACGACCACCTGCGCGACTTCGAGGAGCGTCACCACGTCCCCGAAGCGCGCGAGCGTGGTCGCGAGCGGCGCACCTGGCTCGTGATCGTGATCACCGCGGCGATGATGGTGCTCGAGATCGTCGCAGGGCTGTGGACCTCCTCGATCGCGCTGCTCGCCGACGGCGTGCACATGGCGACGCACGTGGGCGCGCTCGGCATCACCGCGCTCGCCTACTGGTTCGCGCGCACCCGAGCGAACGACCCCTCCTACAGCTTCGGCACGGGCAAGGTCTACGCGCTCGCTGGCTACTCGAGCGCGCTGGCGCTCGCGGTGGCGTCGCTGTGGATGATCGTGGAGTCGGTCGACCGGCTGCTGCACCCGCACGTGATCCGCTTCGACGAGGCGCTCGGCGTCGCCGTGCTGGGTCTGGTGGTGAACCTCGTGAGCGCGAAGCTGCTCCACGAGTCGGGCCTCCAGACCCACGATCACGGCGAGCAGCACGAGCACGGCGAGCAGCACGAGCACGACCACCATCACGATCACGATCACGAGCACGAGCACGAGCACGACCACGAGCACGACCACGACCACCGCGAGGTCTCCGAGCGCTCCACCGAGGTCGGCGCACACCACGACCACAACCTGCGCGCCGCCTACCTGCACGTGCTCGCCGACGCCCTCACGAGCCTCTTCGCGATCGTCGCGCTGCTCGGTGGTCGCCTGCTCGGCTACGGCTTCCTCGACGCGGTCGTCGGCATCGTCGGTGCGCTCGTGATCCTCCGCTGGGCCTGGGGCCTCACGCGCTCCTCGGCGAGGCAGCTGCTCGACGCCGCGCCCTCCGCGAAGCTCGTCGCGGGCCTGCGTGAGCACCTCGAGCAGATCGACGACGTGAGCGTGGCCGACCTGCACCTCTGGGAGATCGCGCCCGGCCACCGCACCTGCATCGTGACGATCGTGACCTCGACGCCTCGCCCGACGGAGTTCTACCGCCGCGCCGTACGCTCTCGCGTCCACGTCGAGCACCTCACCGTCGAGGTGCGCCGCTGCGGCTGCGTCGACGACGAGCCGGCGCCGGCCTGAGCGGAGCCCGGTCGCGGGCGCCTCATCGCGCGGCCGCGTCACCGACACCCTGCTAGAGTTCGGCACCGTGTCCGAGAAGTTCGACGCCTACGCCCAGTCCTACGAAGCGCTCCACCGCGCGAGCATCTCCTCGAGCGGCGAGGACCCGAGCTACTTCCACGACTACAAGATCGACTGCCTCGCGCGGCGCGGCCTGCTCGGCGGCCCCTTGCTCGACTTCGGCTGCGGCACGGGCAACCTCACCGAGCGGCTCGTCACACGCGCGAGCGAGGTACACGGCTACGACCTCTCGCCCGAGAGCCGCGCCGAGGCGGAGCAGCGGGCGAAGGGTGCGGTGATCCACGCCTCGACCGACACCCTCCCGGCTGCGCACTTCGCGACGGCGATCCTCTCGGGCGTGCTTCACCACATCGTGCCCGGAGCGCGAGGCGGCGTGCTCGAAGAGGTGCGGCGGGCGCTGCGCCCCGGAGGGCGCGTCGTCGTCTTCGAGCACAACCCGCTGAACCCGCTCACCGTGCGCGCGGTGAAGGCCTGCGAGTTCGACGACGACGCGATCCTGCTCCCGCCGTGGACCGCGAAGAAGACGCTGCGAGCGGCCGGCTTCGTCGATATCTCGCTCGACTACATCGTCTTCTTCCCGCGTCCGCTCGCGATGCTGCGGCGCTTCGAGCCGCACCTGCGCCACCTCGCGCTGGGCGCGCAGCAGATGCTCGTGGGCACCCGGCCCTGAGCGCCTGGCTCGGTCCGGCCCGAGCTCAGCGTGGCGAGAGGCCCGTGACGCGCGCCGGGTGGCTGTAGACGTTGAACGAGCGCTTGCGCGCGAAGCCCACGACGGTGACGCCGAGCGCCTCGGCGTAGCGCACGGCCAGCGACGACGGCGCCGAGATGCCGACCACGATCGGCAGGCCGATGGCCGCGGCCTTCTGCACGATCTCGAAGCCCACGCGCCCCGACACCACGAGGCCGTGCGCGCCGGCGTCGAGGCGCGCGCGAGAGAGGGCGCCTGCCACCTTGTCGACCGCGTTGTGCCGGCCCACGTCCTCGCGCACGAGCGAGATCTCGCCGCGCGCGTCGAAGAGCCCTGCGGCGTGCACCCCCCCGGTGCGCTCGAAGGCGCCCTGCTCGGCGCGCAGGCGCTCGCCGAGCGCATGGATCACCGAGGCCGGCACGCCGAACGCGCTCTCCACCGGCCTGAGCAGCGAGAGCGCCTGCTCGATCGTGGCCTTGCCGCAGATGCCGCAGCTCGACGAAGCGTAGACGTTGCGCCTCAGCCGCTCGAGTCGCTCGAGCGGCAGCTCGAAGCCCTCGCGCATGACCACGCGCACCACGTTGCCCTCCGCCTCGGGGCTCGGCGCCGTCGTGCAGTGGCGGATCGAGGCGACCTCGTCGGCGCTCGCGACCACGCCCTCGCTCAGCAGGAAACCCAGCGCGAGCTCCTCGTCGTGACCCGGGGTGCGCATCGTGACGGCGAGGCTCAGGCCCCCGAGCTGCAGCTCGAGCGGCTCCTCGACGATCAGCTCGTCGTGCGCGACTTCGGCGTTCGCGCCCTGCACGCGCAGGATCTGGAGCGAGGTGACGAGCTCGCTCACGGCGCGTGCTTCGTCACGCGGATCACGATCGATTTGGACGCCGGCGTGCGGCTCTCGTCGGCGTGGTGCTCGAGCACGACGAGCGGGTTCGCCTCGGGGAAGTACGCGGCGGCGCAGCCAGGGGGAAGGTCGTAGGCGACGGCGCGGAAGGCCTCGAGCTTGCGGGTCTGGTCGCCGTGGTAGCTCGTGAGATCGACGAGCTCGCCGCCATCGAGACCGCGCGCTTCGAGCTCGGCGCGCGAGAGCAGCACCACGCGGCGCTCGCCGTAGATGCCGCGGTAGCGATCGTCGAGATCGTAGACGGTGGTGTTGAACTGGTCGTGCGTGCGGATCGTCATGAGCAGCAGCTGGTCCGGGGCGAGCTCGTGGCGCGGGATGCGCTGCACGGTGAGCTCGGCCTTGCCGCTCGCGGTCTCGAAGCGGCGCTCGCGCGCGCCGCTCGGCAGCACGAAGCTCTCGGGCTCGCGCACGCGCTCGTTGTAGCGCTCGAAGCCCGGGATGACCTTCTCGATGAGCTCGCGGATGCGATCGTAGTCCTCGGCGAGCCAGCGCCAGTCGACGGGCGTCTTCGCGCCGAGCGTGGCGGCGGCGATCCTCGCGACGATCTCGGGCTCGCTGAGCAGCTCGGGCGACGCGGGCGCGAGCCTGCCCTCGCTCCGGTGCACGACGCTCATCGAGTTCTCGACGGTGACGAAGGCCGGCCCGCCCGGCCTCGCGTCGATCTCGGTGCGCCCGAGGCACGGCAGGAGCAGCGCCGTGTCGGCGGTCTCGACGTGGCTGCGGTTCAGCTTGGTGGCGATCTGCACGCTGAGCTCGGCCTTCGCGAGCGCGGCCTTCATGCGCTCGGTGTCGGGGCCGGCGGCGACGAGGTTGCCCCCGAGCGCGACGAGCACCTTCACCTCGCCCTTCTCGAGCGCGTCGATCGTGCCGACGACGTCGTGCCCGTGCGCGCGCGGCGATCGTATGCCCACCGCGCGATCGAGCCTCGCGAGGAACTCCTCGCTCGGGGCCTCGTAGATGCCCATCGTGCGATCGCCCTGCACGTTGCTGTGCCCGCGCACGGGGCAGGGGCCCGCGCCTGGGCGGCCCACGTTGCCGCGCAGGAGCAGCAGGTTCATGAGCTCGCGCACGTTGGCGACGCCGTTCTTGTGCTGCGTGAGCCCCATGGCCCAGCAGGCGATCGTGGCTCTGCTCGAGGCGTAGATCTCCGCGACCTCGCGCATCTGGTTGCGCGCGACGCCGCTGGAGGCCTCGAGCTCGTCGAAGCCCTGCTCGGCGAGCGCCTCGGCGAAGGCCTCGAAGCCGGTCGTGTGCTCGCGCAAGAAGGCGTGGTCGAAGACCTCGCGGCCCTCCGCCTCCATCGCGAAGAGCTCCTTCATCACGCCCTTGAGGAAGGCGACGTCGCCGTTGATCTTGAGCTGCACGTAGTGCGTGCTGATGGGCTTGCCGATGCCGAGCAGGCCGGCGGGCGTCTGCGGGTGCGCGAAGCTCTCGAGCGCGCGCTCGCGCATCGGGTTCACGCTCAGGATCTTCGCGCCCCGCTGCGCGGCGGCGGCGAGCACCGGCAGCATGCGCGGGTGGTTCGTGCCGGGGTTCTGCCCGAGGATCAGGATGCAGTCGGCGAGCTCGAAGTCGGCGAGCGAGACGGTGCCCTTGCCGACGCCGATCGTCGAGCCGAGCCCCTTGCCGCTCGACTCGTGGCACATGTTGCTGCAGTCCGGCAGGTTGTTCGTGCCGTAGCTGCGCGCGAAGAGCTGGTAGAGGAAGGCCGCTTCGTTGCTCGCGCGCCCCGAGGTGTAGAACGCGGCTTCGTCGGGCGACGCGAGCCTCGTGAGGGCCGCGCCGACGAGCGCGAAGGCTTCGTCGTAGGCGATGGGCTCGTAGTGCGTCGCGCCCGGCCGCTTGATCATCGGCTCGACGAGGCGACCCTGCTTCTCGAGCCAGTGGTCGCTCTGCTGGCGCAGCAGCGCGAGCGGATGCGCCGCGAAGAAGCGCGCGTCGACCTTGCGCCGATCGGCCTCGTGCGCGACCGCGCGCGCGCCGTTCTCGCAGAACTCGGCCATCGCGCGGTGCTCGGGGTCGGGCCAGGCGCAGCCCGGGCAGTCGAAGCCCTCTCGTTGGTTCACGCCGAGCAGCGCCCGCGCGCCGCGCACGATGCCCGCCGTGCGCCCGGTGTAGCGCAGGGCGTTGAGCACGGCCGGCAGGCCCGCGACGGGGCCGGGGTGAGGCGGCTCGCGCAGCGCGAGCTCGGGCCTCGGCTGCGCACGCAGCGCGAGGGCGGGAGCGGGCGCGCCGGCTGCGCGAGGCCCCGAGCTCGAGCCGCTTCGCTCGCTCTCTCCGGGGCCCCCTCCGCTCATCGGCGCGCCGCCACGCTCAGCCCGCGATCCGGGTCATCTCCTCGTCGGAGACGTCGTAGTCGGCGAAGACGTTCTGCGAGTCGTCGTAGTCGTCGAGCGCGTCTTCGAGGTTCAGGCAGAGCTCGGCGTCGCGGCCGCTGACCTCGCGCTTGGTCTTCGGCACGTAGCCGAGCTTGCTCTTGGCGGCGATCTTCGCGTCTTCGAGCGACTTGCTCACGGCCTCGAGGCTCGTCGGATCGCAGAGGATGAGCCACTCTTCGCCGTCGTCGGAGTAGTCGTCGGCGCCCGCGGCCACCGCCGTCTCCATGAGCTGGTCCTCGGTCGCGTCGGCCTTGGCGACCGTGAGCATGCCCTTGCGATCGAAGGCCCACGCCGCCGTGCCGCTCGAGCCGAGCGCGCCGTTGTGGCGCTCGAACATCTTGCGCAGCTCCGCGACCGTGCGGTTGCGGTTGTCGGTCATGGCCTCGACCAGGAACAGCGTGCCGCCGGGGCCGGTGCCTTCATAGAGGATCTCCTCGTAGTTGGCGCCCTCGAGCTCACCCGTGCCGCGCTGCACCGCACGCTTGATCGTGTCGGCGGGCATCTGCTGGCCCTTGGCGTCGTCGATCGCCTTGCGCAGGCGCGGGTTGTTCTTGGGTTCTCCGCCGCCCATGCGCGCCGCGACGGTGATCTCCTTGATCAGCTTGGTGAAGAGCTTGCCGCGCTTCGCGTCGGTGGCGCCCTTCTTGTGCTTGATCGTGGCCCATTTGGAGTGGCCGCTCATGCTTCTCGGTGCTCGCTCGTTCGTCGGGGGGCACCCCCGGAGAGGCGCCTCGTCTGTGGGGCGGGGGGCGCGCGGGCGCGCTCCTTCACGCTTTCGAGCCGAGAACGCTAGTCCTGCGCGTGGCTCGAGGCAACAGGGGGCCCCGGAAACGCCCCGGTATCGCGGTTTCGACGCGCGCCCCTTCCGGGTAGACTGCGCCGCCCTCCGGGCGCTGCTCGGCCCCCTTTTTCGGAGCTTCTCTTCGCATGTCGACCCTGGAATCGCGCGACCCCGCCCTGAGCGACGCGGCCGCCGACGATCGCACCGACGCCGAGGCGCCCAGCTCGGGTGGCGCCGCGCTGCTCGCGCCCTCGTCTCGCTCGAGCCAGCGTGGCCTCGCGCGCGGCGGTGAGGCGCGCCCGCGCATCTCGATCGTGGTCCCGGCGCTCAACGAGTCGGAGAGCCTGCCCGAGCTCTCGAGCCGCATCGCCGAGGCGCTCGACGGCAAGGAGAGCTACGAGCTGGTCTTCGTCGACGACGGCTCCACCGACGACTCCTGGGCCGTGATGCAGCGCCTCACGCGTGAGCGGCCCCAGGTGCGCGCGATCCGCCTGCGCAAGAACTTCGGCAAGGCCATGGGCCTCTCGGCTGGTTTCAGCCGCGCGCGCGGCGACATCGTCATCATGATGGACGCCGACCTGCAGGACGACCCGGCCGAGCTGCCGAAGTTCATCGCCGCGATCGAGGAGGGCAACGACGTCGTCGTCGGTTGGAAGGTCAAGCGCCTCGACCCGGCCAACCGCCTCGTGCTGACGCGCATCTTCAACGCCACCGTTCGCTGGGTGACGGGCGTGAAGCTCCACGACATGAATTGCGGCTTCAAGGCCTACACGCGCGAGGTCATCAAGACCGTGCCGATCTACGGCGACCTCTTCCGCTTCATCCCGGCGCTCGCCGCCTGGGAGGGCTTCCGCGTGACCGAGGTGCCGATCCAGCACCACGCCCGCAAGCACGGCACCTCGCGCTACGGCCTCGAGCGCATCCTGCGCGGCTTCTTCGATCTTTTGAGCATCACCTTTCTCACGAAGTACTCGCGCAGGCCGATGCACCTCTTCGGCCTGGTCGGCCTGGTGCTCGGCTCCGTCGGTGTGCTCATCGACCTCTACCTCTCGGTGCTCTGGCTGCTCGGCCACAAGATCGGCGACCGCCCGCTGCTCGCCTTCGGTTCGCTGCTCATCGTGCTGGGCATCCAGTTCGTGTCGACGGGCTTTCTCGGCGAGTTCCTCACCTACCTGAACCAGAAGCGCCTGCGCGCGAGCGATCTGCCGATCCGCGAAGAGGTCGGCCGCAGGTAGCTCGGCAGCAGGCGGGCCGGCCTCAGAACGCCTGGGCGAAGCGCGCGCGCACCGTGGTGCCCCTGCCGGGCGCGCTCTCGAGCTCGACGCTGCCCGCGTGCCGCTCGATGACGGCCTGCACGGTGGCGAGGCCGATGCCCGAGCCGCCTCGGGCCTGCTTGGTGGTGAAGAAGGGCTCGAAAGCGCGGTTGCGCGTCGCTTCGTCCATGCCGACGCCGTCGTCGCGCACGAGGAGCTCGACGCTGCGTACTCGGGCCTTCGCGTCGGCCTCGGCCTGGGCGCGCTCGTCGACCGAGAGCTGCACGACGACGTGCCCTCCGGGCTCGACGGCGTCGCGCGCGTTGAGCACGAGGTTCAGCACGAGCTGCTCCAGCTGCGCTTCGTCGCCCACGACCCACGCGCGACGCGACTCCGGCAGCTCGATCGACAGCTGCGAAGGCGCGCGCACGCTTCGCTGGAGCACTGGGCGCAAGCGCTCGACCAGGTCGACGAGATCGACCACCTCGGTCGGCTTGGAGCCGCGGCTGCCGAAGCTCAGGAGCTGGCGCACCAGGCGCGCGCCGCGCGTCGTCGCCGCCTGGATCGCGAGCACCTCCTCCTGCCGAGGGTCGTCTCGGGGCAGCTTGCGCGCGAGCAGCTCGCTGCTCGTGGAGATCACCGCGAGCAGGTTGTTGAAGTCGTGCGCCACGCCGCCTGCGTAGCGCCCGAGGGCCTCGAGGCGCTGCGCGCGCTCGAGCTCGCGCTCGAGCTGCTCACGCTCGGCGCGCTGCCGGTCTCGCTCCTCGAGCAGCGCGGTGAGCTCGAGGTTGCGCTCCACCAGGTCGTCCATGAGTGAAGCCACCTCGGCGGGAGCGAGCGTGAGCGCCGCGAGCCCTTGGAGCAAGCGCTTCCTCAGGCCCTGCTTCGTGGCCGGTTGGCGCACCTGGAGCACGAGCTCTCCGGGCCCGGGGCGGTGGCTGCGCGTGCGCGCTCTCGACCGACCGAGCAAGCGCGGCATCTCTTCGGTCACGCAGATCGCGAGCAGCTCCCAGGTGCGTGGGATGCCTCCGCCGGGTGGCGCGCGGAAGTGGACCCGGTACGAAGCCTCGTCGGTCGATTCGACCTTCACCATCGAGGTGGGAAAGAGCGTGCCGGCCGGCCCGATCGTATACCTGGCGAACCACCGCAGGAGTTGGTGCGTGCTCGGCAGGAGCCAGCCGGCGATCCAGAACGGACGGAAGATGGGCCAGTCGACGACGGTCTGCGCGAACTCGCGCAGCGCGGTCTCGTCGAGCGCGTCGCCGATGTTGTCGATCATGCGCTCGTAGGCCGACCACGGCAGCCAGACCTTCGGGTCGGTGAACGCCTCGAAGGAGTAGCCCGTACCCTCGACGATGGCCGCTCGCTCGACTCCTCGGCGCTCCGCCTCGCGCACGACGTACTGCGTGGCGCGGGCCGAGACGTCGCGCGCGGTGGCGCGGCGGCCAGCGCAGCCGGCCGCGTCGTCGTCTCTCCGGTCCCCCTCGCTCACGCGCCCATTCTCGCCGAGCTCAGGGGCAGGGTGCAGCCCAATCGCTCGTCGGGGCCACGACCGTGGCCGTGCCCGTGCGGAGGAAGCTGTCGAAGAAGCAGGAATACTGCCGCTTCACGTCGTCGCGGTACTTGTAGATCGCGTGCGGGTCGTAGGGGCCGTCGGCCTCGAACTGGATGACGACGCCGGTGTAGGCCTCGCCGCTCTCGCTCTCGAGGTTGTTCGATGCGGGCGTGCTGATGAAGCCGTCGAGACCTGCGAGCGCCAGCATCTCCTGCATGCGCGGCCAGATCTCCTCGCCTGCCTGCTGGTGGCCGTAGGCGAGCGCGGCGGCGTCGTAGATCGAGGTGGGGAAGTACGAGTCGCCGATCGCGACCGGCTCGTAGATGGGCCGCGTGGGGTGCCCGGGCAGCGGGCGACGCGCGACGTGCGGCATGTAGGCCACCGGGTCGGCGGGCTCGAGGCCGGCGGCGGCGAGCGAGAGCACCGGGTGGAAGAAGCTCAAGGGCTCGCTCGTGCCGAGCAACAGCTGGAAGAAGCCCGGGATCGCGCCGTTGCGCAGCGGGGTCTCGAGGATGAAGTAGGTCCAGTGTCCGCCGGCGCCGGTCGGCACGATGGCGCGCACCAGCGGCTCGGTGGCGCCGATGAGGTTGGCGTACATGCCGCCCATCGATTGCCCCGTGAGCAAGAGAGGCTCGACGTCGAAGCGGTGAGCGCTGACGCCGCTCGGCAGCGCGGCGCCGTCGCAGCCCGCGAGCAGCGCAGGGTCGATGCTGAGCTTCGAGAGGGCCTCGACGTAGAGGCGCGTCTCGAAGATGCCCTGGCGGAAGGTGTCGGCGATCGCGGGCAGGTTGCTGAGGTTGAGGTAGGCCGTCTCGGAGGCGCCGGGCAAGCGCTCGGGGTTCACCGGCATGGCGCTGCCCGCCATCGCGATGCCCTTGGTCGCGAGCGGGAAGGCCGGCCCGTTGGCGTCGCCGGGCACACCGTCGTCGCCCACCGGGCGCACCATCGCGATGCTGTAGCCGCCCGAGCCGTGCACGTTGATCGCGAGCGGCCAGCCCGCTTCGGGCATCGTGGCGCGAGGGATCGCGATCGCGACGGGCGCCGTCTCGGTGCGCTGCACGATCGGCACGCCGCTCCCGTCGAGCTCGAAGAGGCCCTCGGTGTCGAAGGGAGGCGTGCCTCGCTGGAACTGCGGGTAGGTCACGGTGCCGCGCAGCACGCAGAGCTCGGGGTAGAGCTCGCTCGTGTCGAGCTCGAGGCCTTCGATCGTCACGTCGTGCGCGGCGAGCACCGCGTCGCCCATCGCGGCCGTCTCCGCGACCACCGCGCCCGTCGTGAAGACCGTGGCTGCTGCAACATCACTCGCGGGGATCGAGAGCGTCTCGAGCGTGGCCCAGAGCGGCGCGTAGAGCGCGTCGGCGGCCTCTTCGCCGGCCGCGGGTGCGCGCCTCGCGAGGCGCTCGAGCAGCGCGTTCGACGCGAGCGGCTTGCCCTCGACGTCGCCGAGGCTCTTCTTCACGACGACTGCGTAGGTGGTCGAAGGGCGCAGCACGAAGCCGGGCACCGGCGCGACCGCGAGCACGTTCTCGGGCGTGAAGGTGTCGACGGGCAGCGCCTTCGCCACGACGGGCACGAGCTTGCCGCGATCCGGCGAGCTCTCGTCGACGTCGACGAGCCATATCGGCGCGTCGGTGTCGCGACCCTGGGGCGTCGTCTGCTCTTGCGCGGGCAGCGGTCCGGTGAAGCGCAAGAAGGCGACCGGAAGCACGGGGAAACCCACACGCAGCGCGGCCGAGTCGCGCAGCTGCGTCACCGTGGAGTTGTTGGCCGGGTTGGGCAGACCCGAGAGCACCGGGCGGCGCTGGGCGTCGAGGCGCAGATCGCTCGGGTAGGGCTGATCGAAGAAGGCCTCGGGGCTCGTGACCTCGGCCGCGAGATCGAAGACGAAGCTCACGCCGGTCGGCGGAGTCGAGCCGTCGGAGCCGTCGTCGCCGCAGGAGGCGAGGCCCTGCGTCGCGAGGGCGAGCAGGCTGGCGGAGACGAACGAAGCGAAGGGGCGTGGGGAGCGGGAGCGCGCGCGGAGCTTCACGGCCGGCAGCATAGCTCGCTCTGGTGTGCTCGCTCCTCGTCGAACGACGCGCCGAGCAGCCTTCAGGCGCCGCGAGCGCCGCGCTTCGACAGCGTGGCCTCCAGCTCCTCGAGGTCGGCCTCTTCCTCGGCGAGGCGCTCGAGCAGCGCGCGCGTGGGCTCGTCGGCCAGGCGCCGCGCTGCCACGCGGATCGTCGTCGCGGCGCGTCGACCCTCGCGCGCACGCAGCGCGACGGCCGCCGCAACGCGCAGATCGCTCGGCGTCCCGGGTGCGTCGAGCGCGCGCAGGAGCGCGTCGTCCGAGGGCGTGCTCGTGCGGTAGTCGCTCGCGGTCGCGCGGTGCACGACCTCGTCGGCCCAGCGCCCGCCGCCGCTCGCCTCGAGGCGCGGCAGCGTGGCTAGGCTCGCGCCGCTCTCGGCGATCTGCCCGCGGAGGCGCGCGGCCAGCGCCAGGCAGCGCTCGGGGCTCATGCCCAGCGCCCAGACGCGCACCGATGCGCCGCTCGCGAGCTCGATGCGCAGCCCGAGCGGGCTCGTGTGCACCGCGCGCATCGACGCGAAGGGCACGAAGCGGCTGCCGAGCAGGCGCTCGACGATCACACCGTCTGCGCCGAGCACGATCGACGGCGTGATCGAGGCGAGCTGGAGCGCCAGCGCGATCGCCCCGACCGAGGCGGCCACGAGGCCGAGGGCCCACTGCGGGCCGAGCAGGCCGAGCCCGGCGTGCCCGTGCCACTCGACGACGCGCGCCTCGAGCGCGTCGAAGAGCGCGAGGCCCACGACGCTGCCCGCGACGAGCGCGAGGCTCGCGAGCGCGGCGCCGTAGCGGTAGGAGCGCGTCGCGAGATCGTAGCGGGCCGGGGCGCGCTCGAGCCGCGGGCCGAGCGCCTCGCCGAGCTCCGGCTCGGCGACGAGCTCCACACGATCGCCCTCGCGCAGGCCGCCGGCGATCTCCAGGCTGAGGCGCACCCGACCGTCGTCGCGTGGCTCGACGAAGCCGCTGCGGATCTGCGCCCAGCCGAGGCGCGTCTCGCCGCCGTCGTGGCGCAGCACGAGCGCTTCCGGGGAGAGCTCCAAGGACGCGAGTCGCCTGAGCCTGCCGCGGCGCGCGAGCGCCGTCGCCACCCAGACGAAGGGCATGAAGACGGCGGCGAGGAGGCCCCAGCCGCCGAGCAGCTCCGCGCCGCTGATCCACGCCGCGCGTGCGATGTCCGCGTCGTCGTAGCGCACGCTCGTGGCGAAGCTCGTCGCGAGCAGGAGCCCCACGAAGACGAGCGCGTGACGCGCGAGCAGCGCGAGCGAGCGCAGCTCGTAGCGGTAGGTCGCGCGCGTCGTGCGCAGCTTCACCCCGGAAGACTAGGGTCGGCCCACGGCTCGAGCCAGGCCGGCCCGGTGCGTTCTCGCAGCCGGCCGGACCTCGAGCGCGCGCGGCTCCGCCGAAACGCTCAGCCCACCGCGCGCATTCGGCGCGCGCTCAGACAGCTCGAGCCCGCTTCTCGCGCGCGGCGAGCTCGAGGTCGCTCTCGACCATGCGCCGCACGAGCTCGTCGAAGCCCACCTTGGGCTGCCAGCCGAGCTTGGCCTTCGCTTTGCTCGGGTCGGCGAGCAGCAAGTCGACCTCGGCCGGGCGGAAGTAGCGTGGGTCGATCTTCACGAAGTCGAGGTAGTCGAGGCCCACGTGCGCGAAGGCCTTCTCGGCGAACTCGCGCACCGCGTAGGTCTCGCCGGTGCCGACGACGTAGTCGTCGGGCTCGCTCTGCTGGAGCATGAGCCACATGGCCTCGACGTAGTCGGCCGCGTGCCCCCAGTCGCGCTTCGCGTCGAGGTTGCCGAGGTAGAGCTCCTGCTGCAGCCCGTGTTTGATGCGCCCGACCGCGCGCGTGATCTTGCGCGTCACGAAGGTCTCGCCGCGGCGCTCGCTCTCGTGGTTGAAGAGGATGCCGTTGCACGCGAACATGCCGTAGGCCTCGCGGTAGTTCTGCGTGATGTAGAACGAATACGCCTTGGCGACGGCGTAGGGGCTGCGCGGGTGGAAGGGCGTCGTCTCCTTCTGCGGCGTCTCCACGACCTTGCCGTAGAGCTCGCTCGAGCTCGCTTGGTAGAAGCGGCAGTGCACGCCGAGCTTGCGGATGGCCTCGAGCAGGCGCACCGCGCCGAGCGCGGTGATCTCGGCCGTGTACTCGGGGATGTCGAAGGAGACACGCACGTGGCTCTGCGCGCCGAGGTTGTAGACCTCGTCGGGCTTCACCTCGGCCACGATGCTGTGCAGGCTCGAGGCGTCGTTCAGATCGCCGTAGTGCAGGCGCAGGCGCGCGTTCTCGATGTGCGGGTCGACGTAGAGGTGGTCGATGCGCTCGGTGTTGAAGGAGCTCGAGCGCCGCACGACGCCGTGCACCTCGTAGCCCTTCGCGAGCAAGAGCTCGGCGAGGTAAGAGCCGTCTTGGCCGGTGATGCCCGTGACGAGAGCCCGCTTCATGGGCCGCTCGGGTACCACGGGGCCGTGGGAGCGTCACTCGAGGGTGCGCCTCCGGGGCGTCAGCGGGCCTCGCCGTCGTCCGGGGGGCGCTGCTCGTCGTCGTCGTCGTCGCCCGCTGGCGCAGGCGCGTCGGTCTCGGGGGCCCGGTCGTCGAGCTTGCGCAGGTGCAGGGTCTGCTTGGGAAGCTGCTCCACGAGGACGAAAGCGTCCGGAATGGGCGTCTTGCTCTTCGGGCCGACGACGACCGCCTGCGCGCGCGCGGCGAGCTCTTCGAAGGATCCGCCTCGCTTCAAGGGCTCGAGCGGCACCGAAGGCGCGTTGAACGTGCCCTTGGTATCGCGGTCGTAGCGGATCAGCTGGCCGAGCTCGTAGAGCCCGTCGGGATAGCCCGACACCTCACGGACCGCGACCAGGTAGGGGCTCTCCAGCTCGGGGCGCTGCTCTGGCATGCCGCAGATCTCCACAGCGCCGAAGCCGCGACAGTCCTTGCTCTGCCGGATCAGCTCCGCGAGGAGCAGCGTGCCTTGCAGCGTCTCGGAGGGGCGCTTGTTGCGCACGCGCGCGAGGTGCGTGAACCCTCGCTCCCGGAGGGCGTCCCAGAGCTCGCCCGGCGATTTCATCGGCTCGTAGAACACCCACGACTGCCAGGATTGGTTGTCTGGCGTCCACGCGCGGTCGACGCCGAGCGTCGTGCGGTAGTTGCGCGCGTAGACCGAGGCCCCTCGCGGGAGGTGTCGCGCGATCGCGAGGTGCTCCCGACGGAAGCCTCCGAAGCGGGCCTCGTCGGTACGACGGCCCTCGTAGCTGGAGTTGATGAGGCGGATCGAGGCCTGGATGCGCTTGTCGCCCGAGTAGAATGGCGCGTCGCCGCCATAGACCACCTGGAAGAGCACGAGCGCCGTGACTCCCACGCGCGCAGCGTAGCCGACGCTCCACAATCGCACGATCAGCGCCGCGGTCGTCGCGATCGGGATCGGGAGCAGCCCCTGGAGGTAGCGATCGCCGGTGTAGGTCTCGGCCCAGATCAGGATGGCGACGAACGACGCCGCGACGCCCAGCCAGATGCGGCCGGCGCGCCTGAGCAGGACGGCGGGCGCGAGCAGCAGGCTGAAGAGCGCGCCCGTCACCGGCACACCCTTGGTGAACGAATAGTGCGGGTCCAGCGCGAAGGTGAAGAAGAGCTTCAGCGCATTGAGGTGCCGCTCGAGCCCCACCCCCTTCGGCTTGTGCGGCAGGTTCGGGTAGAGCTCTCGGAAGATGTCGGCGGAGCGCGCGTGCTCCGGGAAGGACTCGAACCACCTCATCGCGAAGGGGTAGAGGGGGTTCTTGTAGTAGACGAAGTTCTTCACGAAGTGCGGCGCGGAGATCGCGGCCGCGAGCCCAGCCACGATGGCCACTGCCGCGAGCAGCTGCTTCCACGTGGGCACGAAGGCTCCGTCGTCGACGGGTCGAAACCGGCGGATGAGCGCGCGCGCCGTGAGCTGCAGCGCGCGCCCGCCGAGCAAGGCGCCCGTCGCCCCGACGAGGTAGATCGACTGCGTCTTCGTGAGCAGCGCGCCGCCGAGCACCACACCGAGCAGCGCCAGATACCGCTTGTCGAGCCGGGGCATGGCGCGCACCGCCGCCAGGAAGGCGGGCACGGCGAAGGCGCCGAGGAAGTGGTCGGCCGAGCCTCCCGGGTTCTGGTCGTAGACGAAGATGCCGGGGAACAGGAAGAACACGGCCCAGGAGCCTGTCAGGCGTCGCCCACCCAGCATCCAGCGCGCGGCCGCGGCGACGCCGACGCACTTCCAGACCACCATGGCGAGCTCGAGGTGGGTCGCCATCATCCAGGCGAGCGGCTTCGAGAGGCCCGGCAAGACGAAGCCCCAGGTGAACACCACGCTCATGAGGTGCGGGAACGCGCGGTTGTAGTCGCCGTAGAAGGGCACGAGTCGCCCTTCGCGTGCGTAGTCCTCCGCGATCGGCAGGTGGTACCAGGACGCGTCGAAGTTGATCGCGTCGGGCGTCATGCTCTGGAGATAGAGCAGCAAGAGGCCCATGCCGCCGAAGCAGGTCGCGAGCACGCCGATCCAGTGCGCCACCGGGCGAGCCGGCCGGGCGTGGCGACGCACGCGCCGCTCCATGCGGATGCGCCCGACCAAGTCGGGCAGGCCCACGAGCGCCATGATCGACGCCATGACGAGCGCGAACCACCCGCGAAAGAGACCGAGCGCGCCCGCCACGTAGTAGAGGCTTCCGAAGATCGACAAGCCGACGATCTTCGACATCAGCACCGCCTCGACCAGCGGCGCCTTGCGGATGCCGAGCGCGCGCGCGACCACCACCCAACCCGTGCTCACGCACGCGAGCTCGAAGAGCGCGACGTAGCCGAACACCAGCCCGAGCCTGAGCGACAGCCAGCTCTCGAGCGGGGTCTTTTCGTCGACGACGGCGGCGTAGACGGCGACGCCGGCGAGGCACAGCAGGCCGGCGAGCACGCTGCGCCACGACGCGCCGACCACCCGACGGACCTCGACGAACCCCGCCTGGATGCGTTCACGGCTGGGGCTCGGTGCGGTGGCCATCAACGACTGAGCGCCCTCTTACACGGCCGCTCCGACGGCGTCGACAGCAGGGCAAGCCAGGCACCGGCGCTTCGGTTGCCCCGTTGACTTCGGCTCGCGCAGGGTCGTAGTGTCACGCGCATTCTTCGCGACAATTGCCTCGTTACGACGCTGCGGGACGTGCCGACATCGACACGGCGCCGGCCCTTGGAGTGGACGTGCGGCTCATCATCCAGATCCCGTGCCTGAACGAGCGTGACCACCTGCCCGGGACGGTCGCCGACCTCCCGCGCTCGATCCCAGGCATCGACGCCATCGAGATCCTCGTCATCGACGATGGCTCCAGCGACGGCACGAGCGAGATCGCCCGTCAGATCGGCGTGCACCACATCGTCCGCGTGAAGCGCACGAGCGGGCTCGCCAACGCCTTCACACGCGGCCTCGACGCGGCCATCCGGCTCGGCGCCGACATCGTCGTCAACACCGACGCGGACAACCAATACCGCGGCGCGGACATCCCCGCGCTCATCGCGCCGATCCTCGAAGGGCGCGCCGACATCGTCATCGGCGATCGGCAGACCGACCTCGTCCCGCACTTCTCGCCCATCAAGAAGGTGCTGCAGAAGCTCGGCTCACGCATGACGCGCACCCTCTCGGGCACCGACGTCGCCGACTCGCCGAGCGGCTTCCGCGCCTTCAACCGTCGCGCGGTGCACCGGCTCTTCGTACACAACCGCTTCACCTACACGCTCGAGACCGTGATCCAGGCGGGGCGCAGCGGGCTCGTCGTCGAGAGCGTGAAGATCACGACGAACCCCAAGTCGCGCGAGAGCAGGCTCTTCACCTCGATCCCCGACTACCTGCGCAAGGCCGCGCCCGTGATGCTGCGCGCCTACGCGATGTACAGGCCGGCGCAGACCTTCCTCTACATCGCCGCGCTCTTGCTCGTCGCAGGCTCCGCCGTGGGCGTGCGCTTCCTCTACTACTACGTGCAGAACCCCGGCTACAGCGGCTACATCCAGTCGCTGCTCGTCGGCGTGGGCTGCATCATCCTGGCCTTCATCGTGGGGCTGGTGGCCATGTTGAGCGAGCTGCTCGCCACGAACCGGCGCCTGCTCGAGGAGCTGCTCGCGCGCACGCGGCGCATCGACGCCGTGCTCGCGCCTCCCGATCGCCCACGCGACGACATCGAGTCGACCGGTCGTCCGCCTTGGCACGGCGAGGCCGGGGCGAGCTCGAAGCCAGGAGCCGACTCCGAGAAGAAAGAGGAGAGCCAACTTGCAGCGCCCTGAAGGCGACCCGGGGAACGTCCTCGGCAACCACTACGACAAGTACGGCACCAAGAACCCCATCGCGCGCGCGCTGATGAAGGGCTTCCTCGGTGCGGTATCGGGGCTCTACCGACAGGTCGCTCCGCGCACCGTGCTCGAGGTCGGTTGCGGTGAGGGCATGCTCGCGCATCACCTCGTCACGGAGGCGCACCGTCCGGAGAGGTTCGAGGCCTGCGATCTCTCGCTCGACCGGCGCGCGACTGGCCTCGATCCGCTCATCGTCTTCCGTGAGGCGTCGATCTACGAGCTGCCTTACGAAGCTGGCGAGTTCGATCTCGTCGTCTGCTGCGAGGTGCTCGAGCACCTGTCGGACCCTGCCCGCGGGCTCGCCGAGGTGCTGCGGGTCTCGAAGCGACCGGTGCTCCTCAGCACACCGCGCGAGCCCATCTGGCGCGCAATGAACATGGCACGCGGCAAGTACCTCGCCGAGCTCGGCAACACTCCTGGGCACGTGCAGCACTGGGGTCGGCGGGGGCTGATCTCGCTCGTGAGCGCGCAGGCCCAGGTGGTCGCGTGCCGCACTCCGCTCCCCTGGACCGTCCTCCTCGCCGAGAAGCGGCCGTGAAGCTGCGGGCATGGATGGCCCGCCACGGATTCGCGATCGTGGTGCTCGCAGCCATGGCGGGGCTGCTCGGCGTCACCTCGAAGACCGAGGGCATCACGGTCGACGAGCCCTACCACGTGACGCGCGGGCTCGCGTATTGGTGGACCGGCTCGGCGAACCTCTCCTGGGCCCACCCGCCGCTCTCCAACGCGCTCGCGGGCCTGCCCCACAGGGCCAACCGGGACGGCGTCGACATCACCCAGGTCGCGGGCTACGCGCGCTCCGACACGGCGCGCCTCGCGCCTGCGTTCTTCAAGGCGCACTGGAAGACCGTGCGGCGCGGCATGTTCGCGAGCCGCTCCATGATGTCCGCGCTCGCCGTGCTCTTCGCGGCCTACGTCTACGTGGTGTGCTCGCGCGAGCTCGATCGCCGGAGCGCCCAGTTCGCGCTCGCCTTCGTCGCGCTCCACCCGTTCATGCTCGGTCACGGCAAGCTCGTCACGACCGACGCGCCCCTCACCTGCTTCTTGGGCGTGGCGCTGCTGGAGCTCGTCGCGTGGTTGCGGGGTGGGGCGGCGTGGCGGGCGCTCGGCATGTCGCTCGCCTGCGGTGCCGCCTTCGCCACGAAATTCAGCGCGGTCTACTTCCTGCCGGTCCTGTTCTGTGCGCCGGCGCTCTTCGCGCTGACGCGTCGTGGTCGATTCCACGGCGTAGATCGCGCTCGTGGTGTGCTCACCGCGGCGGGCGTCGTATTGCTCGCGGGCCTCGTGAGCGTGGGCGTGGTGAACGCGGTCTATCGCTTCGAAGCGACGCTGATGACCCGCGACGAGCTGCGCGCGGCGGCGGTGAGCGGCGATCAGGGATCGCGCGCCTTCGTGGAGGAGCTCGAGCGCCCCGACTCGCCGCTCGCCCGGCTGCCTGCTTCGCTGCCGATCCCGCTTCCGGCGCGCTACGTGCACGGGCTGATCTCCGTCGCCGATCACAGCGACGACGGGCACAGCAGCTGGTACTGGGGTGAAGCCGGAGATGGCGGCTGGAGGAGCTACTTTCCGGTGCTCCTGCTCATCAAGAGCCCGACCTCGCTGCTGCTCACGCTCGCGGGGGCGCTCGCCTTGCTCGTCGGGCTGCGGCGCGCGCCGAGCGCTCGTTCATGGGTGCTCGTGGGCTACGCCGCCACCGTGCTGCTCTCCGGCGTGGCGTCGAACCTGAACATCGGCGTGCGACACGTCATGCCGATCGTGGTCCCGCTGAGCGTCCTGGGCGGGCGCGCGCTCGCCCTGGCCTGGGAGCGTTGGGGCTCGCGCGGCGTCGTGCGCTGGTGCTTCGCGGGCCTCGCCGTCGTGCACGTCGGCGGCGTCGCCACGGGCTTCCCGGACTACATCGGTGACTTCAACTGGCTCGTCGGTGGGCGCCGTGGCGGCCGGCAGATCAGCGTCGTGGGCGAGGACTGGGGGCAGGACTCCTTGCGTCTGCGCGCCGCCTTGCGCGCGCTCGAGGTGCGCAAGCTCCACTACGTGAACACGGCCTCGTCGGCCTTCCTCGAGCTGAAGGACGGGCGCATCGAGGCGCACACGCTGAGGTGCAAGAGGAAGCCGGCGGTCGGCTCCTGGGTCGCGATCCACGAGACCAAGAGGGTTCGCGACGAAGGAGAGTGCTACACCTGGCTCACCGACCGAAGTCCCGACGTCGACATCGCGGGCCACATCGGGCTCTGGCACACGACGAAAGACGACTGAGCGGGTCGGACTCGGGCTCGACGCTCGCAGCCCATCGTCGGCGCGGCGCGCACGAGGTTCGTAGCGCTGCGCGCTCTCGTGGCGAGCGCGGCTGCCTCCCTGGTAGGCTGCCGCCCGAAGTGCGGTCCACGGTCGTCACCGGCGCGAGCGGTTTTCTCGGACGCCACGTCGTGAGCGCGCTGCTCGCCGCGGGCCGAGCCGTCGTGGCGCTCGTGCGCGACGAGCCCACGGTCGCGCTCCTGCCCGAGCACCCGGCGCTGCGCATCGTGCGCGCCGAGCTCGACACGTCCGGCTCCGTCGACGCTGCCCTCGAAGGCGTCGACGTGCGCGCGGTCATCCACCTCGCCGGTGGGCGCGCGCCCGGTGGGCTCGAGTCGATCGACGCCAACGTGCGCCTCTCGCTCGCTCCCACCGCCGCGCTCATCGCCGCGCTCTCGCGCCGCGCCGAGCTCGAGGCCTTCGTGCTCGCCTCGTCGGGCGAGGTCTATGGCGCGGTGCCCGCGCCGTTTCGAGAGAGCGCCGAGGCCTCGCCGAGGTCGGGCTACGGCATCGCCAAACTGCTCGCCGAAGAGCTGTCTCTCGCGGCGTTCCGCGCGCGCGGCTTCCCGGCGGTCGTCGTGCGCATGGGCGTCGTCTACGGGCCGGGCCAGCTCGGCTCGCCGATGTTCGTGCCGGCCCTGCTCGAGGCCGCCCGTCAGCGCAGGCCCTTCGAGATGAGCCAGGGTGAGCAGCTCCGCGACTTCGTCTACGTGCGCGACGTCGCCACGACGCTCGTGCAGCTCTCCAGCACGCCCGCGGCGCGGGGCGAGATCGTCAACGTCGGCACCGGCGAAGGCGTGCAGGTGCGTGAGCTCGCTTCGCGCCTCTGGGAGCGCCTCGGCCGACCGATGGAGCTGCGCATCGGCGCTCTACCCATGCGCCCCGACGAGGCCAGCGACTATCGGCTCGACGTGACGAAGCTGCGCGCGCTCACGGGCTCGGCGCCGAGCACCCCGCTCGACGAGGGCCTCGACCTGACGGCGCGCGAGCTCGAGGCCACACCCACCCGGCGCTCCTGAGCCGCCGCGCTCGGCGCAAGCCGCTTCGCTCGGCGCAAACCGCTTCGCTCGGCGCAAACCGCTTCGCTCGGCGCAAACCGCTTCGCTCGGCGCA